>REEK01000119.1 GCA_007695115.1 Sphaerobacteraceae bacterium | reverse complement strand
GATCAGCGGCAACGACCCGCTCGATCAGCGAGTTCAGGCACTTCAGATCGAAGAACGCCTGCCAACCGACCCACATGATCCACCGGCCGTTCCTTCGCCAGATCGTCTTTACATTCCAGAGACGCAGCACTTCGTTTCAGGGGAGTTCAAATCGTACTGGCAGGCCAACGGTGGGCCGCAGGTTCTGGGCTACCCGCTGAGCGACCAGTTTATCGAGACTGATCCTGACAGCGGCGAGGAAATCACCGTTCAGTATTTCGAGCGGGTCAAGCTGGAATATCACCCGGACGCAGCGGAAGATCAACGCATGAGGTTGGCGCTCCTCGGTCATGAACTCAGGCCGGAATCCGAGACCGATCCAATCGAGCCATTCGAGAGCAGCGAGGAGCAGATCTACTTCCCGGAAACGGGTCACGCGGTTAGCTACGGGTTCAAGGAGTTCTGGGAGAATAATGGCGGTCTCGAGCTGTTCGGGTTCCCGATTACCGATGAATTTATCGAGAGCGGCAGGGTGGTCCAGTACTTCGAACGCGCACGATTCGAGTTCAACCCGGAATCTCCGACTAACCAGGTCTCGCTCGGGCTACTCGGCAGAGAATCACTCCAGCAGCGGGGATGGATACCACCACCGCCGGTCGATACGACCCGGATTTTCGAATAGAAGCGACTCCGCGGCGATGTCAGGATGGCGCCTGGATCAGGGCCAGGTAGATATCGTTGACATTCGTGCCGGTCGGCCCGAAATCGATCGTAGCAGCCACCGAGCGCAATGCCGTGGCGCTATCGCTATTCGCCAGCGTTGCTTCGAGATCTATTCCAGCCTCGTGCAATCGGTCCAGCGTTCCACCATCGACGACACCCCCAGCACACTGGCTCAAACCGTCATCACCATCGGTTGCAAAGCTGCAGATCGTGACGTTGTCGATTCCGGCGATTTCACGGGCCGCAGCCAGCGACATCTCGGTATTCCGCCCGCCGACGCCATTCCCGCGAACGGTGACTGTCATCTCACCAGCACCGATTAGCGCAATCGGAAGATCGAACGCCTTGCGATGGCGCGTTGCGTGTCGCGACATCGTGCCAATCATTCGGCCGAACTCGCGCGCTTCACCCTGAAAGTCATATCCCACGGTTTGAATGTGATAGCCAAGTCCGACCGCCGTATCGATCGCTGCTCGGGCAGCCGTCTCCGCGTCAGAGAGAATCACTGTTCCGGCGACATTGTCGGTCCACGGCTCACGTTCGGCGGATTGGGCGTCGAGAACGGCCCGGATCGACTCCGGGAGATCATTGACCAGCTCCGGACGTCGCATAACGGCCGCGAACGTTTCGTCCACCTCGGGGGGCTCGACCGTCGGGCCACTGGCGATATCCTGAAGCGGGCTATTCAGCACATCCGAGACGATCAGATTTACCACGGTCGCCGGGGCAGCTAACCGGGCAAGCCTGCCACCCTTCAGTCGGCTGATTCGTCGCCGAACCGCATTGAGCTCATTGATCGTGGCTCCCGCTCGTAGCATGTGATCGGTGGCCTGCTGGAGATCGTCCAGCGACACTCCATCCACCAGATCTTCGAGCAGGGCAGATCCGCCGCCCGAGATGAGCATCAGAACCACGTCATCCGCACCCAGACCGTCAACCAGTTCCCGGACTGCCGCTCCGGCGGCGAGGCTCGATTGCTCAGGCACCGGGTGATCAGCTTCCATCACGGTCAATGATTCAGGGGGCTGAAACGGGGATTCAATGCCTGATTTCGTGATCGCCAATGATTCAGAAACTCGATCCCCGAGGGCATCGAGGGCTCCGGCAGCCATCGGGATGGACGCCTTCCCCACTGCAACGACGATCAGCTTGCCAATGCAGGGAACCGTTGATGAAACACCGCTGACGCGCAACCGGTCCTCGCCGTCGAGTTCGAGCGCGTCAGACACTTGCTTTCTGGGATCGAGCTGACGCACGACAGATTGCAGGATCTGCTGGACATGCTGTTGACCTCGCGAGTTCTCCATAGTGCCTCCCGGGATCTACACAGCTTGCAACGCGTCCAGCACCGTCTGCAGGTCGTTGGGAATCGGGGTCTCGAGCTCCAGCGGGCCACGATTGCCCGGCAACTCGAATTTCAGATATGCAGCATGCAGGAACTGCCGGGGTACCTCGACACTGAATCGTTTCCGACCGTAAGTGGAATCGCCCACAACTGGATGGCCGATAAACGCCATATGCACCCGAATCTGGTGCGTTCGGCCGGTCTCGATATGGATGTTTACCAGCGTTGAATCGGCAAACCGCTGGATCACATCGAAGTGGCTGATGGCCGGTCGACCCTCCCGAACCACAGCCATGCGCTTCCGATTATTCGGATCACGGCTGATTGGCGCATCGATCGTTCCCCTGTTCTCCTCGATCGGGTCCTGCACCAGCGCGATGTACCGCTTGACGACCTGACGCTCCTGCCATTGATGCAGCAGCCACAATCGGGATTCTTCGTGCTTGGCCACCACGATCAGTCCAGAGGTGTCTTTGTCCAGTCGATGCACAACACCCAGGCGTTCGTTGTTGAATCGCAGGTCCGGCCGGATCGCCCGCAGGGCGTTGACGAGCGTGCCACGCTCGTGACCTGGAGCGGGATGAGTTACGATCCCCGGTGGCTTGTCGAACACCATGAGATCATCATCTTCGTAGATGATTGGAATCGGCAGATAGTCCGGAGGCAGGTCTTCAGGTTCCGCCACCGGTGGGAGATGGATCTCCACCTTGTCGCCCGGACGAACCCGATGCGCCGGCTTCACCGTATCTCCATTGACCAGTACGTCGCCAGACTTCATCAACTGCTGCGCGTATGACCGGCTAATGTCGTGAACCCTGCCGGCAACGACCCGGTCCAGTCGATCGCTATCTTCCGATTCGAGCACGTCCAGCACAATGCGGACGGCGTCTCGGGTTCCATGAGTCATGGTCTGTTCTCCTGGGTGCCGTGCACCTGCGCTCCGGTTGATTCAGATTCATCGGCAGACTCGGCGTGATCGCCAGCCTGCTCCTTGCGTTTCGTTCCGTCGGGATCTGACCAATCCGGGATGAACAACAACACCAGTGCCAGAATCGTCACACCTACGGTTATACCGGCATCCGCGATGTTCCAGACCGGAAGCAGTGGTCCATCAACGAAGTCCACTACGTATCCGAGCCGGATCCGGTCGATGAGATTGCCGATCGCACCGCCGAACTGGAGTCCGAAGGCGAACGCCAGCAATCGGCTATACAGGATGAGTTTCCAGAACACCGCGGCGAGAATCGCCACCACGCCGATAGAAACGAAAATCAGAATAGTCGTGTTGTCCTGAAAAATGCCGAAGGCGGCGCCGGTGTTTTCGACATAGCGAAAGTCGAGAATTCCCGGAATGACGGTGACAACGGGTCGTCCTTCGTCAGGTCCTATTCGGTCGATCGCAATAACTTTGGTAATCTGATCCGCGATCACGATGACCGTCGTTACAAGGAAAAGAATCGCCACCGACGGCTTGGTCAGGACTCGGCTCACACCATCTCCACGCCATCTCGATCGAGGATCTCCTGGCAATCAACGCAGTAGCGGGCAAACGGGAGCGCTTCAAGTCGTCCGGATGGAATCTGATTTCCGCAACGTTCGCAGACGCCGAATTCGCCTGACGCGGCCTTCTCGATCGCATGTTCAATGTCTGCCTTGCGCGCGGCCAGCTGACCGCGAATCGTCAACAGTCGCTGCTGCTCGGTCAGCCTGTCCGAGTCATCTCCCGGGTGGTTGTCAGCACCCTCGGCAAGTTCAGAGGTTTCGCCAAAATCGCGAACCTGATCATCGAGTTGCTCGATTTCCTTCTCAGCATCGGCAAGATCACTCTTGAGTTGCTGTTCGATTGCTTTGAGCTCTTTTTCACGTGTAGTCATGAGTTGGCCTTTACATTCTTCAGATCGACGCGTGATTGTCTGTAACCACGCGGCGTGTGATGAACACGCGCAATTCTAGCACGCAATACTGGCGCCGCTGGTTGTCGCCCGGAGCGCCACCCCATAGAATCACCACTGATTGAGCGTTCAGGAGGTAATGTGACCGATAGACCGACGAGGATCGTCATAGCCGGTGGTGGAACCGGGGGGCACGTTCAGCCCGCCATTGCAGTCTCCAGCGTGCTAAGACAGCGTGCAGATGTCGAACTCACCTGGATCGGATCGTCCGGAGGTATCGAAAAGTTGACAGCAAGCGAGCAGCAGATCCTGTTTCATGCGATACCAACCGGCAAACTCCGACGCTATTTCTCGATCCATACACTGCTGGATGCAGTTCGCATACCGTTCGGGATTCTGAGGGCGCGACTGCTCCTGCGCTCGCTGCAGCCAGATGTCGTGTTCAGTACCGGCGGATTCGTCAGCGTGCCGACCGTCGTCGCTGCCTGGATGGCCGGAATCCCCAGCATTACCCATGAGCAGACCGCGACCATCGGGCTGGCCAACAAGATCAACGCACGCCTGGCGGACAGAATCGCCCTGGCATATACACAGACACGTGAACTCCTCTCCAGCGCCGGAGAACGCATCATCATTACCGGAAATCCTGTGAGGGGTGGCCTGAAAAATGGAGATTCCGATCGTGGCCTGACACTGCTCGGGTTCACCAGAGATCTTCCAGTCGTCTACGTCACCGGTGGATCACTGGGAGCCCAGGCGGTCAACCAGACTATCCAGAAGGCTATACCGGATCTGGTCCAGCACGCACAGGTGATCCATCAATGCGGACCAGCCGCGGCGAACGGCGACTACCCCCGGCTGCTAGAGGCCCGCAAGTCGCTTCCTGCAGACATGCAATCCCGGTACGTAGTCCGGGAGCGAATCGGCGAAGAACTGGCGGATATCTATGCCTGCGCTGATCTGGTGATAGGTCGAAGCGGTGGCGGAACGGTCGCCGAACTGGCGCTTCTCGGGAAGCCATCGATCCTGGTACCGCTACCGGGAACATCTAGCGATGAACAGACCAGGAACGCTCGCGTTCTGGCCGATGTCGACGCATCGATCCTGATTCCACAGGTGGAACTCTCGCCGGAGCGACTGGTCAACCAGCTCAGGGAACTCCTCAGCGACCCGGAGCGTCGGGCAAAGATGTCTGACGCGGCACGATCGGTCGCGATGCCCGATGCCGCAGAGCGACTGGCAGATGAGATATTGCAACTCGCCAGCGTGAAGCGATCAGACTGAACGTCCGCTCGGCGTGAATCCAGCCTCGATCGCCTCGCGGGCCGTCGATACCCGCACAACCTCGATGCCCGAGAGGCGGTCGGTCGGTCCCCGATAGGCGGTCGACGGGATGATCGCCCGTTTGAAGCCGAGCTTCTGTGCCTCATTCAGACGCCTGTCCAGTTGGCTGACGCTGCGAAGCTCGCCCGAGAGGCCCACCTCTCCGATGAAAACCGTGTGCCGGTCGACAGGCTTCCCAGCGTGGCTGGAGCCAACCGCGGCGATCACGCCGAGATCGACAGCCGGTTCGCCAACGCGCAATCCACCGACGACGTTGATAAACACATCGTGGGTTCCCAGCGAATAGCCAACACGCTGCTGAAGCACTGCGATCAACATCTGTAGGCGGTTCAGATCGAAACCGGTCGCGGTTCGTCGAGGGTTGCCGAACGACGTCGCTGTGGTCAGCGCCTGAACCTCAATCAGGATCGGGCGACTGCCCTCCAGCGGCACCGCGACAGCTGAGCCAGATGCATTCCCGGAGCGCTCCTGCAGGAAGGCCTGCGACGGATTGGAGACCTCCTGCATCCCGCCATCGGTCATCTCGAACACGCCAACCTCATCGGTCGAGCCGAAGCGATTTTTCACAGCCCGCAATACTCGATACTGGTGATAGCGATCCCCTTCGAGATACAGCACGGCATCGACCATGTGTTCCAGAACTCGTGGCCCGGCAATCGTGCCTTCTTTGGTCACGTGACCAACGATCATCACCGGTATGCCGGATCGCTTGGCGAACTGCATTAGCCGCGACGTGCACTCCCGAACCTGTCCGACACTCCCGGCAGCTGACTGCAATTCTGGGACGAACACCGTCTGAATGGAATCGATGACCACCATCGACGGTTGAACGGTATCGATGTGAGCCAGAATCTGTCCCATATCCGTCTCGCCCAGCACCAGGAGGTCATCGGGAATCACGCGCAGGCGCTCAGCCCGGAGTTTGATCTGCTGCGGTGATTCTTCGGCAGAAACGTAGAGAACCCGTCCCTGCAGACTGCTGTGCAGCGTGGAGACCTGGAGCAACAACGTTGACTTCCCGATACCGGGATCACCACCTACCAGCACCAGTGATCCGGGCACCATGCCGCCACCCAGCACCCGAGAGAACTCATCGATTGCCACCGGGATTCGCTGTTCACCGTCGCTCGATATGTCCGATAGTCTGGTGACGCTGGATGGGCTCTCCGCTCGCGTGGGAGCGGAACGTGAACCGGCCGCGGCGGTCGGCCGCGAGGCTTCGACGGTCTCTACCATCGTTCCCCAGGAGCCGCAGTTCGGGCATCGCCCGTAGTACCCCGGACTCTCGTGGGCACATTGCTGACAGACGTATTTCGTGCGTGTCTTCGCCATTGTGCGGACTCTTTCGCTTCGCTGGTTGCACGTCGCCATTCAAACACAACAGCCGCTGGCCGGAAAGCCAGCGGCTGTGAAAGCTCGAACGGTGAGGACTCTCCGAGATCAGGAGGAGACGGGCTGGAGTTTGTCTGCGTCGGACTGGCTCTTATCCAGTTTCAGCAGATCATCCTCAACATCAATCGTGATCTTGTCTCCGGCCTTGTACTTGTTCTCGAGCAGTCCTTCGGCCAGCGGATCCTCGATCAGATTCTGGATCAGCCGGCGAAGCGGGCGGGCACCATACTGGCGGTCGTAACCGCGGCGTCCCAGGAAGTCGAGAGCTTCGGTCGTAATAACCAGCTCGACTTCTTTCTCCTGAAGCTGTGTGCGAACTCGCTTGAGCTCCAGTTCGACGATCTCGCGAATCTCGACCGTCGTCAGCGGGTGGAAGACGATCACGCCGTCGATCCGGTTCAGGAACTCCGGTCGGAAGGTGGTCTTGAGCTGCGCCAGGACCTTCTCCTTCATGTTCTCGTATTCCATCTGGATCTTCTGATCTTCATTCTCAGAGATCGCGAACCCGAGACCGCCCTCTTTCTGGATCATCTCAGCTCCGACGTTGGAGGTCATGATCATGATCGTGTTGCGGAAGTCGACCCGGCGACCCTTGGCATCGCTCAAGCTGCCGTCTTCCAGAATCTGGAGCAGCATGTTGAACGCCTCGGGATGGGCCTTTTCGATCTCGTCCAGAAGGATCACCGAGTAGCTCTTCCGTCGGACGGCCTCAGTCAGCTGGCCACCTTCTTCATAGCCAACATATCCTGGCGGCGCACCGACCAGTCGAGCCACCGCATGGCGCTCCATGAACTCACTCATGTCGATCTTGATCAGCGCATCTTCACTACCGAACATGAACTCAGCCAGTGCGCGGGCGAGCAACGTCTTACCCACACCGGTGGGTCCAAGGAAGATGAAGCTCCCGATGGGGCGCATCGGGTCCTTGAGTCCGGCGCGTGCACGGCGCACAGCCTTGGACATCGTGGTGATCGCTTCGTCCTGCCCGATGATTCGCTCGTGCAGCGCTTCTTCCATCTGAAGCAGTCGCTCCGATTCCTCGGTAGCGAGCCGCATCAGCGGAATACCGGTCCACATCGAGACGACCTGAGCAATATCTTCTTCGTTGACTTCAGGCGTATCGCTTCCCTGCTCTTCTTTCCAGTTCGCCTCCAGATCGGCGATCCGGCGCTGCAACTGTCGCTCACGATCTCGCAGATCGGCAGCCAGTTCGAACTCCTGGCCCGAAACGGCCGAGTCGAGTTCGCGCTGCAGGGATTCGAGCCCCTTCATCGCTTCTTTGAGGCTCGGTGGCGATGACGACCGGTACATTCGCACCCGGGACGAGGCTTCGTCGATCAGGTCGATCGCCTTGTCCGGCAAGAATCGATCGGTCACATATCGTGAAGCCAGAGCTGCCGCTGAAGACAGCGATTCATCACTGATCTTCAGCTTGTGATGTTCTTCATATCGCTCGCGGAGACCCTCGAGAATGAGGACAGTCTCCTCGACCGACGGCTCCTCGACCTGCACCGGCTGGAAACGACGCTCCAGCGCGGCATCGCGTTCGATGTACTTTCGGTACTCATCGAGCGTGGTTGCGCCAATGGTCTGGAGCTCTCCTCGCGAGAGAGCGGGTTTGAGAATGTTGGCGGCATCAACTGCGCCTTCGGCGGCACCAGCGCCAACGAGTGTATGAAGCTCATCGATGAAGAGGATGCTACCGGTCTCTTTGACCTCGGCAACGATCTTCTTCAATCGCTCCTCGAACTCGCCACGGTACTTCGTACCGGCCACCAGAGCGCCGATATCGAGCGCAATCACTCGCTTGTTCTGCAACGGCTCCGGGACGTCACCGGCGATGATTCGCTGGGCAAGGCCCTCGACGATCGCCGTCTTGCCGACACCCGGTTCACCGATCAGCGCAGGGTTGTTCTTGGTTCGTCGAGACAGGATCTGCATTACGCGCTCGATCTCGTTGGCGCGTCCAATAACTGGATCCAGCTGATTCTGAGTCGCTGCCTCGGTCAGGTCAAAGCCAAGCGCATCCATGTATGGAGTCTTGGTCTGCTGACCCTTCTGCTGATAGCCGCTGCTCTGACTGACAACCTGCATCACCTGCTGGCGAACCTTCTCGAGGCTCACACCCAGGCTCTCGAGCACGCCCGCGGCGATTCCTTCGCCCTCACGGACCAGCCCGAGAAGAAGATGCTCGGTTCCAATGTAGTGATGGTTCAATCGGCGAGCTTCATCGACGGCTAGCTCGATGACCTTCTTGGCGCGCGGGGTCAACCCGATCTCGCCAACGATCATCGAATCGCCACGCCCGATGATGAACTCAACAGCACTGCGCACTTTCGGCAGCTGAACGCCCATGTTCGCCAGCACGCGTGCAGCGACACCATCACCTTCGCGCACGAGACCTAGAAGCAGGTGCTCGGTGCCGATGTAATTGTGATTGAAACGATGAGCTTCTTCCTGAGCCAGCGTCAGAACTTTGCGGGCGCGTTCTGTAAATTTTTCGAATTTGTCTGCCATAGTTATCTCCTCTGACCTCCGATTATGATTTACCTAATGCAAATCGGGGGCCATGCCTGCCGCGTTCGCATTGCTGAGAAACAGCGAGCCCCCACGTGGTCAAAGTACCGGAGGGGGGCCGCGCCGACCGCAACACACGCCTACTTAACGTATATCACGGCTATATTCTTGATGTGCGGGGGACTGGCAGGTCGAGCAACTAGTTATTCGCTCGCTCCGTGCCATCATCGGTCTGCTCATCATCAGCAGACTCGGATTCTGGAGCCTCAGTCTCGGCTTCAGCCTCAGCTTCGCCCGCCTCTTCTGCTGCGGGTTCGGCCGGAGCTTCTGCCTCGGCTTCGGTCTCCGATGGTGTTGCATCGGCAGCTGGTTCATCGTCCACTGGTTCGGCCTCTGCCTCAGCGGCAACCTCGTCGGCTGCTTCTGCTTCTGCGGCTGGCTCACCAGCATCATCTGACTCGGCTGCGGTCTCGGTTGCTGTTTCGGCGGCCGGTTCGCCAGCATCGTCAGCTTCGCCAGCGGTCTCTGTTGCTGCCTCGGCGGCTGGTTCACCAGCATCATCGGATGCCGGAGCTTCCTCTGATTCGTCCGGCTCGATCTCGATTGCCAGGAGCTGATGCTTGAGCTCCACAGCGTCCTCGCCGAGTACGGTCGTTACTTCCTCGTCCGTCGCTTCGAGTGCGCGGCGAAGACTGAGCCCCATGCGACGCCGCTGCGGATCGATCCGGATAATCCGGAGAATCAGGTCCTGGCCCTCAGCGACAACCTGCCGCGGGTGGCCGATTCGCTGCTCGGAAAGTTCCGAAACGTGAATCAGACCTTCGATACCGTCTTCGATGCGTGCAAACGCGCCGAAGTTTGCGAGCTGAGTGACCGTGCTCCTGACCAGCTGGCCAACCTCGTACTTGTTGGCAACCTGGCTCCACGGTTCCGGCTGTGTTCGCTTGATACTGAGCGCGATCTTCTTTTCGTCAGCGTTGATGCCGAGAACGTAGACATCGACTTCTTCGTTGACCGAGAGCACTTCACTCGGGTGCTTGACCCGGCTCCATGACAGCTCGGAAAGGTGAACCAGTCCATCGGCTCCACCAACGTCGACGAATGCACCGAAGTCGCAGATGCTGGTCACGCGACCAGACCGCGTTTCGCCCTCGGTGAGCTCTTCGATGAGGCGTTCCTTCATCGAATCGCGCTTCTCCTGAACCGCCTGTCGCTCTGAAAGAATGAGGCGGTTTCGGTGTCGGTTAATTTCAATGATCTTCAGCGGGAGGCTGGTACCGATCAGGCGAGCCATGTCCGCCTGCTTGGTTCCATCATCACCGCCACGGATTTCGGTAACCTGCGACGCCGGGACGAATCCACGGACACCGTCGAGGTTCACCAGCAAGCCACCCTTGTTGTAGTTGGTGACTTCAGCCATGATCGTATCCGCGGCCTCATGCTGCTCCTGCAGCAGTCGCCAGCTCTTCTCCTGGCGAGCGCGGTCGATCGAGAGAACCGCCTGGCCCTCCTGATTCTCAGCCTGCACGACAAACACGAGAATGGTGTCACCGACCGAGATAGCGGCCTTCTCATCATCGGTGAGTGTAGAGAACTCCCGGCTCGGGATGATCCCTTCAGACTTCGATCCGATGTCGACCAGGATTTCATCCCGGTCTGCATACATGACTTCGCCCTCCATGACCTGGCCATAGGTCAGAGTTTTGTAATCATGAGCGGGGTCGTTGAGGAACTGCTCCATGAGCGAGGCGCCGTCTTCCGGCGATACCGCATTGTCGCTCACGTGTTCTTCGATTCCAGACATACACCATCCTTGCGTCGTAAACATGCTATGCCAGACGGCAAACGCCGAACGGCACGGCTGAGGGAACGGCCTGAGACTATTCGTTCTCCACTATTATAGTACGGCCCCCAATGGGGGCGCAAGGCACCACAGACCCTGCGATTACTCCGCCAAAACTGTCGCACAGGCTACGACAGCGTCGACCGCCCGGGCAATATCCTCTTGTTCAAACCATCCCATGTGTCCTACACGGATAATCTTGTCACTCAGATCCGCTTGCCCAGCGGCCACCTCAATATGATACCGCTCACGGACGCTCTTCACCAGATCTTTTGCTCCCTGGCCGCCTGGCATCCTGATTGACGTCAGCGTGCTGGAGGCATACGCCGGGTCCGCAAACAGTTCCAGACCAGCCTGTTCGAAGGCGGTCCGGGTTCGTTCAGCCGCTTCATCGTGCCGGTAACCACGCGCCTGCAAGCCTTCTTCGAGGATCAGATCGCACGCGGCGTTCAGCCCGGAATAAAGGGATAGCGGAGCCGTAGACGGCGTGTCTCCATTGCTGGCGCTCTTGTGCCAGTCGGCGAAATCGAGAAACGCACGGGGAAATGTCGCCTGCTCTCCGGCAGCGAGAGCTCGTTCGCCTGCCACCACGATCGCCAGACCTGGCGGACACATCCAGCCTTTCTGGGAACCGGTCAGCAGGACATCGGCCCCCCAGGCATCGGTCTCGATGGGAATCGCACCTGCGGAACTCACCGCATCGACCAGCAAAAGTGCTCCATGATCGCGGACCACGGGCCCGACTTCTTCCAGTGGATTGGTGATTCCCGTCGATGTCTCGTTGTGCGTGAAGAGGACCGCCTTGAAAGCCGGGTTAGTCTCGAGCACCGAGCGAACCTGATCCGCCGTGGCAGCCTGCCCGGGCTCGATCTCGAGGCGGCTGACTTCCAGACCGAATCGTTCCGCCACATTGGCAAATCGCACACCGAAGTCGCCCGTCACGACGGCGAGCACGGAATCACCGGGAGACAGTGTGTTGACAATGGCCGCTTCCCAGCCAATCGAACCGCTGCCCGGCATAACGTAGACATCCTGGCTGGTCCGCAGGATCGTCTGGAGCTTGCTGTTCAGATCCCGATGCAGCGTCCGGAACGCTTCGCTCCGGTGAGAATACATCGGACGCTGCATAGCTTTCACGACTTCTGGTGGAACCGGTGTCGGCCCCGGGATTCTGAGGTTTTGCTCATTCATTGTAGAAATCTCCCGAAAAAACATTCCTGAAAAATCGTTCTCATCGCCGACAAATCAGTCAAGCAATGACCATATCACCTCGACAGCCCCGGACGAATCGATCGTCAGCTCAGCGAACGACCTGCTCGGCGCCCGGCGTCGCTGAGTCGGAGAACCGGGGTTGAGAAACCACGTACCATCGACCTCCTCCCATTCAGGCATGTGACTGTGTCCATAGATCACCATATCGAATCTGGCCGCATAGGCGCGCCGAACCGAATTGCTGGCCGATGAACCAGCTTCGAGATGGCCATGCGTGATGATGCCGCGCCGGTCGCCGAATCGCAGTTCAATCGCATCAGGAAGCCGTTCATCAAGCTTCAACTCTTCGTTGTTCCCACGAACCGCCAGAATAGGGCCATGAGCTTCGAAGAGGTCGTGAGCTGCAACGGTGCAGAGGTCCCCCGTGTGGATCGTCAGGTCAGATCGCGCCGCGGCAGAGACCAGCGCATCCGGAAGTTCGGTTCGGCCTCCGGTGAGGTGCGTATCTCCGGTAACCAGGATCCGGCACGGGAGGTCGATCGACCGTTGCTCGATTCTCATCGCCATGATCTCTGCCTAACGCCGCATGACCGTGTCGAGCACACCGTTGAGGATCCCGAAGATGATCGCTGCGATCGCTGCCCCAAGGTAGGTAATTTCTACTCCATCGAGCACCAGGCTCGACAGGTAGAACGCGGCCGCCGTGATGACAAGGGCGAACAACCCAAGTGTCAGGCAGGTGAGCGGTATTGCGATAGTCCGAACAATGGGAAGAACGAACGCGTTGAGCAACCCGAGAATGACGGCAAAGATCAGCAGTGTCTCGTTGTCCTGATAGTACACCTCGTCCGGAAGAATCTGATGAATGATCAGAATTGTCAGGACGGCACTCCCGACATGGGCAATGACTCGAAACATCGATTAATCACTTTCCTCGTGGTTTCCGAGTAAGACTGTCCGTACCGGCACGCGGAAACAACTACTGAACATCTGGCTCCGGTTCATAGACGGGCCGGGACAGCGCAACGATCAACCCTGCCATGATCCATAACAGGGCCGCCATGTGCGGAAACTGAATATTGAAAAAATAATGGTCGAACACGCCAATTGTGAGAATAGTGACCAGCACCGCAAGCAACGTCAGCATCAGGTCTCCAGCGACAGAATTTCGACGATGGCGCCACCAGGCAAATCCGGCAACTCCAATCGCGCCAACTGCGAGCGCGAAGGCGATCAATCCCAGAAATCCGGTCTGCTGACCGATCGTCAGGTAGATACTGGAGACGCCGGCCTGAAGCTCGATACTCGGCGCATCGCCGAAACCCACTCCGAAGAATGGATACTCCTGGATGATCGCCAGCGCGTTGCGATACTCGCTGAGACGCAGCACGGTCGCTGGATCCTGCAGCGTGAACCCGAGCCAGAGACGCTCGATAAACGCCGCCCCGATCCCCAGCACCACGAGTCCGGCGAGCCCGACTGCTCCCACTGGAATAAGCCAGCGATAACGCAGAAGCGCCACGATCGCCAGGCCAGCGGCGGCTCCCAGCCAGGCACCCCGGGAGTATGTCAGCAGCAGCGCCAGTCCGGTAAGTGGGACCGCCACCAGACAGAGCCAGCGCGCGATCAGTGGTTGTCGAGAGATGAGCTGCGCGGCCCCGATCACGAACACGATCGCCAGCATGCCGCCGGCTGAGTTCGGATCGACTGAGGTGCTGACCAGTCGCATCGCCCGCCCTGGATCGTCTTCGATGAACCGGACGATCCGCACATCCGGGTATCCCAGCGGAATCAGTTGCGCCAGCATCCGCTCGGCGAACCCGGGGCCTAGCGCCTGAAAGATCAATCCGATCGCTGCCGAGATCGAGCCGCCCAGCAGCACGACGTTCAGCAGGCGCCGATGATCGCTCAGCGTGCGTATCGAGGTCCAGACAACGAACACCAGGCCGATCGCCATCAGGAACTTGGCGTAATCATGATACGTCTGCGTGGTATAGCCGCGCCCAACGCCCAGCAGAAACGCGAAGAGCGTAACGGTGAGCAGCAGCGTGATCAGCGCAGCAGGGAGAGACGACGGCAGGAGATGATCCCGGTAGAGCAACACTCTGGCGGCCCAGACGGCTAGCACGAGGAGCGAGAGTGCTTCCAGCGCAGTGAGTGTGACGCCAACCCGCACCGGAATGACCGCAAACGGCAGGATCGTGATGATGGCTATCGCCACCCAGAGGCCCGCCCGCACATCGCTGATCGCGGCGACTACTGCCACCAGCGCTGCCAGTATCCCGAATCCGACAATCAGCCCGTAGTCAGTGGCGACCCATGCCAGTCCAATCGCTCCGGCGACAGCCAGAGCAGCCGCGCCAGCGACCACGGCCCGCCATGGTGCCCCGGTATGCCCACTGACCGGCCAGGCAGGCAGAAACGCGCCACGATCATGCTTGGGAGGCTGGCCAGCGACCACTGATGCTCCTGCTAACCGGGGATCTCGTCGCGCCACGACTCGCGCAACGTCAGCGTGAACGGATCGAACTGGAACTTCAGCACGCCGTTTTCACGAACGTCCGGCTCTCGTCCAGCCCAGATCTCGTCGAACGCAATGTCGACATCACTCACCACCCCGGGCGAGATCGGGTAGTGGCTGTGTCCGGGATAGACCGAGGTAAGGGCTGGCACTAGCTCGGCCAGTCGCTTCACTGAATCCCGGTACTCGTGCGCTGAGCCACCCTCGTAATGCGCAAACATCGCACCGGTATGGACCATATCGCCCGGAAATAGCAGGCCATTGGCATCGTCGACAAGGCTGATGCACCCAGGTGTATGTCCCGGTGTATACATGACCCGCAACTGCCGGTTACCGAGATCGATCACGTCGCCGTCGTTGACGAATCCGGTCGGTTCAGTACCGGGCGTGTGATGCGTCTCCGGGTCGAAACCAGGCGGAGGCTCACGGGAGAACGCTTCCGGTTTCAGAAACCGCCCCAGCTGCGCATTGGTCAGTCCGGCACGAACGCGGTCTGCATCAGCCTCGTGTACCAGGCGTTCCTCGAAGCGCCAGTTGTTCCCGATGTGATCGAGGTGCCCGTGGGTATTCACCAGGGTAACCGGGCCGGTTGTATGGCTTTCCACAACTGCCCTGATGTCCTCGAATCCGACACAGCTATCAATCAGCACTGAGCGATCGGAACCGAGTACCAGATAAGCTTTCACATCTTCAATGTGTCCGGGTTCGGCGATCGCAACGACATCATCACTGTAGTGGGTGACGTCGTACCACGAGACGTTGGGTGAACCGCTCACGATGTTTCGCTCCGTTCCTCTTCGCTGCGCCAGGTCGATCGGACAGTGAATGAAAAGCGATCGAAGTTGAACCGATGCAGGCCGTTCTCGGATTCATCGGGCGACATCCCCGCCACGATGCGTTCCAGCGCTTCCTGCACCGCCAGGATGAACGCAGGTTCAAGTGGGTATCGATTGTGAGACGGGTAGACCACACTCAGATCAGGTACCAGCGCCGCAAGTCGCTGCAGCGCCAGTTGATAGTCCGAGACACTTCCGCCCGGATGATGGGCGAAGAGCGGGCCCTCGTAGATGGCATCACCTGCGATGAGGATTCCCGTCTCCGATTCGAACAGACTGATGCCCCCGGATGTATGCCCCGGGGTATGAATGACGCGGAATCGCCGGCCACCGAGATCAACTTCGTCACCCTGGTCGATGGTTTGCTCGACCGTGGTGCCTGGAATATGAAACGACTCTGGGTCGAGATTAGCCGGCGGCGTCCGATTGAACGCTTCGCTGGTCAGAAACCGCCGCATTCGTTCGTTGCCCACTCCGGTGCTTATCGCCTCGACTTCGAGAGGATGAGCCCAGATTCGATCGAAGCGCCAGTTGTCGCCGATGTGATCGAGATGACCGTGCGAATTGACCACCAGAATCGGTCGGTCGGTAAGGCTCTCCGCCACCGCACGGATGTCGGCGATCCCCATACCGGTATCAACTAGCATGGCGAGTTCATCACCGACCACAAGGAACGATTTCACGTCCTCGAAGTGACCGGGTTCGCCGATCCCATAGATGTCATGTGCGAATGATCGCACCTCGAACCAGTCGAAATCAGGCTGCTGTGCCACGGGTTCTCCAGACGTAGACTACGGCTTGGCGGGGCAATCGATCAACAGTGCTGTCGTGAGCGCAATCCGATCAGTGATCGAATCGAGCACCACATATTCGGTCTCGGCGTTGTGCGCGTTCTGGCCTTCCGGCCCCAGGCCGTCGAGCGTCGGCGTTCCAACAGCTGCGGTGAAGTTACCGTCGCTCCCTCCGCCGCTATTCAGTTCGACATACTCCCGCCCGAGACCATCCACGATTGTTTTCGAGAGTCCCAGCAGCGCCTCGGTTCCGGGGACCTTCTCCATCGGCGGACGGTTGATCCCGCCGGTCAGTACGGTCCGGGTATCAGGGACTACCTGTCCCTCGGCGATCTCATTGATCGCCTGGGTAACTCGATCACCTTCATCACCGGTGACCACGCGGACATCGACCCCGCAGTGCGCATAGTCCGCGATGACATTCCGGCGCTCTCCACCGTGCATCTGGTTGGCGGAGACAGTTGTCCCGATCTCGAAGTCATTCAGGTCGTGCAGCTTGATAATCTTGTGGGCCATCTCCAGGTTTGCGCTCCGGCCATCCTGCGGGGATGCGCCTGCGTGAGCCGCTACACCGTGGACGGCCAACTCGAACATACCGACACCCTTACGGGTTGCCAGCACCCCACCTGCGGCACGTCCCGGCTCGAAGACGAACACGGCATCCATCCGGGACGCCTCGGATTCGATCAATTTGCGAGACGATGGCGATCCGATCTCCTCGTCTGCGTTTGCGACAAAGGTAATCTCGGCGAAATCCTCGAAGCCGAGATCTCGCAGGATCTTCAGGGCATAGCAGGCCAGGACCATCCCACCCTTCATGTCCATCGAGGCCGGTCCATATGCCTTGCCATCGCGAATCGTGAACGGGCGCTCGGTGGTCGTTCCTGCCGGGTAGACGGTATCGAAATGACCGAGCAACATCAGCTTGCGGGTGCCATTGCCCTTGAGCGTGGCAACGAAATTATCGCCCAGTTCTGTATTGGGATGCAGGGTGATCTCGAAGCCGAGATCAGTCAGGATGTCCTGCAGAAACTGTCCTGCCTCGTTGACGCCGTCGCGATCGAACGTCCCGCTGTCGATATTGACGATCCGCTCCAGATCGGCCAGGTACGCATCGTAGTAACCGGCTGCTCGCTGCTGAATGTCCTTGATGTCCGTCACCCTGACTCCTCCCGGATTACGCTTCTCTACTTCGAAGATATCCTACCCGATGAGTATCAACGACCGCTGCGGATCAGAAAGAAACTCGCAACCGTTGGCAGTGACCACTACATCCTCCTCGAGTTGGACCCGTCCCCGACCAGCCACCGGGAACCCGATCTCAAGCGTATAGATCTGCGATTCCTCGATCAGATCATATGGACGTTGCCCGTAGCGATCCCAGCGCGGCCCAAGGACAGTTCCACCATCATGGCAGGCTCGTCCCATCTGATGCCCGAAGGCGAACTTCCACTCGGCAGCACCATATTCCTCGAGAACCTGTCGCGCGGCCAGATCGACTTCCCAGCCAGTCACTCCTGGTTTGAGCGCGTTTGCACCGGCCTGGATCGCGGCATCGACCACACCGAACGCTTCGACGAGCTCGGCCGGCGCCTCGGTCTCTCCATCCTGAAGAAAATAGAACGTCCGCTGCATGTCTGAGGTGTATTCATTCTGTTTCACCCCGAAGTCGATCGCCAGCAGATGACCCGCCTCGGTGACGATGTCAGACGGCCCGACATGTCCCTCGGGCGAGTTCGGTCCTGCCATCACCGTCGGGCAGTATTTCCAGTCCCACGATGAATCCACTGAATAGTGGTCGAGTCGGCTGTGCATGAAGTCCGAGATCTGCTGCTCGGAGAGACCCGGTCGCAGCCACTCGGCGGTCTCCGCCCATATCGTCTCGGTGGTGGCAATCGCTTCGCGAATCCGCTGGATCTCCTCGGCTGACTTCCGCGCCCGGAGCCGGGACGCCACTGGCTCGGCAGAAGTCACGCAATCCCAATACGGAGTCTTGCCCAGAAACCGTTCCAATTCGAGATACATGCCATAGGTCAAACCGTCAGCCATCGAGTTGTCGGTGGAATAGCTCAGTCCGATACTGCGCGGCTTTCGCTGCTCGATCGCCGCCTGTAAAGCCGGGCCCAGACTCTCGACATAGCCCTCGACATCGGTCCAGGCGCCGGTTTGCAGCACGTTATCGACATCGCCAGTGCCCACGATCGCTTTGTGATCCCCATCTCGCGAGATCAGAAATGCCGACTCCCAGGTCACACTGGTTCCGACCACCAGCGGCATGCTTGGGTCGCCCAGCGTGTCGCTTTCACGAGCCACGATCAACCAGAGATCGATGCCAACTTCATCGAGGATCTCCGAGGCCTGCTTCAGCTTCTGATTGACGATCGAATTCTCTGTCACGGTATGTCTCCTCATGTCTGTTGACTGATCGGCTGATACAGTGCGGGAACTTCATGGATATGAATGTCGTCGAGTGTACAGGACCGACGCGACCTATCGGAAGGAATCGAGGAGTCAAATGAAACGTGTTCTCATGCTGCTGACGCTGGCGATCATGCTCGCAGTCGCTGGATGTGTCGATCGCGAGGCCGACGACGCCCAGCCAACCGCAGAACCAGCAACCGACGATCAGGAACAGGTCGATTACGACGCTGCGGCTGATGATGATGAGCCGGCCGTTGATCCGACACCAGCCCCAGACGATGAGGCGACAGATGACGATGCAACGGACGATCAGCCGGAGCCGGTCGAAGATGTCGACTACAGTCAGGCAGTGAGTTCGACTTCGATGTTCGGCTTCGACATGTTCACCGGCCTCGCAGATGCTGATCCGGACGAGAACGTCATCACCAGCCCGTACAGTGCTGCCATCTTGTTGACGATGCTCCTGGCTGGCGCCGACGGAGACACCCGCGACGCGATCGGTGAGGTGCTCCACATTGAAGATCCTGACGATCCGGAGATTCTGAGACAGCATCAGGCGCTGATCACTGAATTGACTGAAGCAGATGAAGATGTCGAACTGGCGATCGCTAACTCGCTATGGGCCAATCAGGGCACGCCTCTCGAGCCGGAATATCTCTCGGAGATGGAGGACTACCTGGGCGCCTTGGTTGAAGAGATCGACCTCGGTAGCGAAGATGCGGTCGACCAGATCGATGAGTGGGTGGCCGACAACACCAACGATCGCATCGAGGAGATGGCCGAAGCACTCGGGGTACCGGATCCCAACATGGTGCTGATCCTGCTCAACGCCGTCTACTTCCTGGCTGACTGGACCGAACCGTTCGATCCGGATATGACCGACGAGGAAGCTATCTTCACCACCGTGTCAGGTGATGAGGTGACCGTTTCGATGATGACGAAGGACGACACTCACCTGCA
Organism: Sphaerobacteraceae bacterium; assembly: GCA_007695115.1. Classification (GTDB taxonomy): domain Bacteria; phylum Chloroflexota; class Chloroflexia; order Thermomicrobiales; family Thermomicrobiaceae; genus SLMJ01. Next base: position 42,514 of record REEK01000119.1, on the reverse strand, counting down.
CGCCCAGATGGATGGCTATCAGATGGTCAGACTGCCGTATGGAGATGACGAACGTTTCGCAATGGACGTCATTCTGCCTGATGAGGAGAGCGACATTCATCAGCTCCGTGAGGGGTTCGATCTGGAGGAGTGGCAGCAGGCTGAGGCGGATCTGAACGAAGACCGCGTCAACGTGGCGATGCCGTCGTTCGAGCTGGAGTACGACACCGGGGGAGCCCTCAACGAAGTACTCGAGGATCTGGGCATGGGTATCGCCTACACCGGCGAAGCCGACTTCACCCCGATTTCGGAATTGGCGCCGTTCCTCAGCACCGTGGTGCAGAAGACCTACATTCGTGTCGACGAGGAAGGCACCGAGGCAGCCGCAGTCACCGGTGGCGCGATGGTTGAATCGGCCCCGCCACAGTTCCGCGCCGATCGGCCATTCATGATCATGATCACTGACACCGAATCCGGCACGGTGCTGTTTCTGGGTCAGGTAACCGATCCGTCCGAGTAGTTGCCGCGTGCATCTGAATCGAGGGAAACCATGAGGAAAGCGCTAATACTCGCTGCCGGGTTGCTTCTCCTGGCCGGATGCCTGCAGTCGGAGCATGATGATCAGGCCAGGGACGACGGACCCGACGATGCTGGCACCGAACAGACTGACGACTCCACCCCAGCTCCGGAAGATGACGCTCAGGAACCACGAGTCGACGATCAGGATGGCACGGAAATACAGGCTCCCGGGGAAGATGTTGATCCCGGCGTCGCGGCAAATTCCGTGTCAGACTTCGGCATCGACTTCTTCCACGGCCTCGTCGCGAACGAACCCTCCGGGAACGTCATTTCCAGTCCATTCAGCGCCGCGATGTTCCTGATGATGTTTCTCGAAGGCGCGGATGGCGAAACCCGCGAGGCAATCGCTGATGTTCTCCACCTCGAGGATCCCTACGATGACCACCTGATAGCGTCGTTTCAGGCACTCGCGGCCCACATGATCGATGCCGATCCCGACGTCGAGCTCTCGATCGCCAACGCGCTCTGGGCGAATGAACAGATGCAGTTCGAGAACGAGTATCGTGACGCGATGGTCGAGCGCTTCCGCGCAGCGATCGAAACCCGGGACCTTGGATCTCAGGAGACGGCAGATGAAATCGACCGGTGGGTTTCCGAGCAGACGCAGGAACGCATCGATGGAGTTGCTGACGATCTGGAGCTCCCCAACCCAATGACGCTGATGGTCGTCGCCAACGCCACGTACTTCCTCGGCAACTGGACCGACCCCTTCGATCCGGATGACACTGTAGACGGAGCCTTCCACCGGGAGGATGGGGAGTCTGTCACTGTCCCGAAGATGAAAGACTTCGCAAACTTCAGCTTTGCTGATCATGACGACTTCACGATGCTGAGATTGCCATATGGCGAATCGGAACGATTCGCGATGGATTTCATCCTTCCCGGCAGCGCCGGGGACATCGCCGGGTTCAGCCAGTCGCTCGAGCGGGATGACTGGCAGGAAGCCGCCCAGAATCTTCAGGAACGCCCGGTTGAGGTATCGATTCCGACGTTCGAACTAGAATACGATACCGGACAACAACTCCCCGAGCTGTTAAGTGAACTCGGGATGGGCGTCGCATTCGATGAGAGTGCCGACTTCACTCGCATGTCGCAGGACGCAACCTGGATGGGAGACGTGATCCAGAAGACCTACCTGCGAGTTGACGAGGAAGGAACCGAGGCCGCTGCGGTGACCGCCGGCGACATGCCGGTATCAGAGCCACCGTCCTTTAGCCTTGACCGCTCATTCGTGACCGTGATCAGCGACACGGAGACTGACACAATTCTGTTTCTGGGACAGGTGACCGATCCGTCCGAGTAGATCTCACCTGAAACGGCATGGAAGTGTCCGTATGACGTACCATCTGCACGGACATGAAAGGAAGGAATCGTGGCAACACGCGCTGAGATCATCGATGCGATTCAGGCGGGCAGAAACCGGGTAACAGCAACGTTCTCGAAGCTGTCAGAGGATCAGCTCCAGTCGAAGATTCATGAAGGTTCGGACGGCTGGAACGCACGGCAGATTCTCGCGCATCTGGCAAACCGGCAACCGACCTACGACATGCTGGTATCGATCGCGGTGGACGGAAACGGTACGCCGCCGGGCGGGTTCTCGATTGACGACTGGAACCAGAAACTGGTCGAAGAACGCGCGGGGCGCACCCGAGAAGAACTGTTGGAGGAGTTCCAGCAGGTGCACGATCACTTGATCGAGCGCGCACGGAAGCTTCGAGACGATCAGTTGAGTTTTCCCGTGATCCTGCCAAACCGGGAAACGAATCTTGGGAACGTACTGCTGGGCAGCGGCGGAATGCACTCGATCCAGCACGCCAGCGAGGTCGAAGAGGCGCTGGGTATCGACCCTGACGAATAGAGAATCGCGGGAGGGCGAGATGCCCTCCCGAGTTCATTCTCTGCACTCATCCAGTCGGCTAACCGCCGATCTGGCTCATACCGCGGCCCATGTTGCGGTCACCTTCGAGAAGGCCATGGCCCCATGGCTTCCGCCATACGCCATAGCGGATCTGCTCGATGAGATCATCTTCGTTGCCGCCACCCCGCAGGATGTCGCGGACGTCGACCTCGTCATTCCGCAGCAGACAGAGCCGCAGCTTGCCGTCCGATGTCAGCCGAATCCGGTTGCAGAAGGCGCAGAAGGGCTCACTGACCGGACTGATGAAGCCGACAGTCCCCTGGGCACCCGGGAGACGATAGATACGGGCTGGATCGCCCGCCGGTGCTTCCAGCGGCTCCAACTTGGCGTCGAACTGATCTTCGATCAGATCGATCGTCTCGGCGGTGGTTACCAGTCCGTCATCATGAACATCGTCGACACCATCCAGCGGCATGACCTCGATGAAGCGCATCTGCCACGGATTGTCCATCGAAAGTCCGGCCAGATCGCCGACTTCGAGATCGTTCTGACCACGCACCACAACAGCGTTGAGCTTGATCGGTGACAAGCCAGCTTCGGCGGCGGCTTCGATGCCTTCCCAGACCTTCTGGATCTTGCCACCACGGGTGATCTGGGTGAATTTCGCAGCATCGAGCGTGTCGATGCTCACGTTAACCCGGGTCAGGCCGGCATCTTTCAGCGGCTGAGCCAGTCGCTTCAACAGCAGGCCGTTGGTAGTCATCGTAATGTCGTCAATACCCGGCAGAGAGGCGATCTCCCGCACTAGATCAACGACATGCGGACGAATCGTCGGTTCGCCGCCGGTCAACCGGATCTTGTTGAATCCGATCTTCTCAGCAGCCTTGACCACGGCCATGATCTCCTCATCGGAGAGGAGTTCTTCTTTCGGAGCGAACTTCGCACCCATCGCCGGCATGCAGTACACGCAGCGAAGGTTGCAGCGATCTGTAAGCGAAATGCGCAGATACGTCATCGGGCGGCCATACGCGTCACGCGTCAGTCGTTCACCTGCCCTCGGAACTGCTCGTCCATCCTGAAACGTCGGTACGACTATCGGTTGAGCGACCAATGGTTGACCCTTCTGCGACTCGCGGTGCCGGGCGTCCCGGAACCACAAATTGCCGCTGATAAGGTAGCTGAATTCATTGTTCCTGAATGCTACGATACTAGACCGGTCGGACATTATCAACTGTTTGGTTAATTAACACACCGGCCATCGGATTGTGAGACGTTAGCGCCGCATCTTGATTACCTTGAATGCCTCGGCATATTTCATTCCGGCCGCCGCACCGATCTCTTCAGCTCGCTGCTTCATACGCTCTTCCAGGTGTTCACCATCTCCCACCTGGCTCTTGTGAGCCTTCAGCGCGTGGATCTTGGTATCCACGTAATCAGTAGTATCGATATAGAGATCAGGGGCCTCGGGGTTGGACAGCCAGAGCTCCGCCGTCTTGTGCGGCTCCAGGCCCTCTTCGGTCAGATGATGGTGATAATGCAGGGGATCGCGGGCTGTCGGATAGACCGCATCTACGGTCGACTGACCCACTCCGCGATGGTCGGAATGAAGCGAGTACGGGCGAAACGGATCGTGGGTAATCACTACGTCTGGACGGTGGATCCTCAATTGGCGAACGATGCGCTCCTTCAGCACCAGATCAGGCATGACCTCGCCATCGCCGATCCGGAAGAACTCGATATGGGCAACGCCGAGACGATTGCACGACTCCGTCAGTTCCGCCTCCCGCATTGCGGCAAGCTCATCTGACGTTATGTCGCGTCGATCGGTTCCCTTATTACCCGAAGTCACCTGCACCAGCGTGACGTGCTTGCCCTCGGCAGCCATCTTGGCAACGGTGCCGCCAGCGGAAAACTCCATGTCGTCCGGATGAGCAACCACCACCATGTATCGTTCGAATGACTCGCTGTGTTCGACTTCCTGACTCATTCCCCTTGCCTCACATGTTTTCTCTAGCAGTCAGCATCATCGCTGACTATCCCCCAATGAACGATCTCCGTCAAATATGCGGCGGAAATCCCGGCATGTTGGAGAACCCCCTGATATCAGCGTACAATATCCCGTTCGGAGGAATCTGTTGACACCGGCCCGTGACCGAAAACTGAGAATCCTGATGGTCGCCCCGACGTCGTTCTTCGCCGACTACGGGTGCCACGTTCGCATTCTCGAAGAGACGCGCGCGCTACAGTCTCGTGGTCACGAGGTTCTTATTTGCACCTACCACAACGGTAACGACGTCGAAGGTATTCCGACGCACCGGACGATCGACATCCCGTGGCGCAAGCGTGTCGTCGTTGGTTCTTCAAAGCACAAGCTGTACCTCGACGCGATGCTGAGCTTCGAAGTCCTCCGCGCGATCCGACGATTCAAGCCTGATCTCATTCACGCTCATCTGCATGAAGGGGCCCTGATCGGGGGCATGGCCGGTCTCCTGACCCGCAGACCGGTGGTCTTCGACTATCAGGGCAGCCTCACCGAGGAAATGCTCGATCACGGCTTCATGCGTCATGACGGTAAGCGTGAGTGGGCCATGCGACGGCTCGAACGTACGATCGAATGGTTTCCCCATCTGGTGATCACCAGTTCGGACAACGCCCGGTGCAGACTGGCCTCATCTGGATATCCGGATGAGAAGATCATGACGGTGTTCGACGCTGTCGATACCAACCGCTTCTCACCGACCGTGATGTCCCCTGAAGAACGCGCCTCACTGCGTGAAGAACTGGGAATTCGCCCGGATCAGCAGGTCGTTGGCTATCTGGGGCTGCTTGCACCCTACCAGGGATCAGATCTGCTGATGGAAGCTGCCCGCCGGATCATCGAGCAGCGTCCCGAGACGTTCTTTCTCATCATGGGATTCCCCGGCAATGAGGACTACCACGCCGAAGCTGTCCGGATGGGTATCGACCGCAGCACCAGCTTCCCGGGGCGAATCTCCTACAGGGAAGCGCATCGCTACCTGGCGCTGGCCGATGTTGCGGTTGCTCCGAAGATGTCCCTGACCGAGGGGAACGGCAAACTCTACAACTACATGTCGATGGGGCTCCCCGTCGTCGCCTTCGATGCACCGGCCAACCGGGAAATACTCGGAGATGAGGGGATCTACGCCGAACACGGCAACGTCGATCAGCTGACGCAGCATCTCCTGTGGTGCCTGAAAAACCCGGAATCAGCTCGCGAGGTTGGCTGCCAACTGAGGCGGCGCGCGGTCGATCATCTCTCCTGGGACGCCCGGATCGAAGAGCTACTCGACGTCTACGATCGACTCATGCTTGAGACCACGCCATAACTCCGGCGCAAGACGTCCCACGGATCGCCGATCCGCGCCGCCATTCGCCAGCGTACTTCCATGATTCGCGGAATATCTTCCAGCTCAGCCATCGAACGAGCAAGCGGCACCCGACCGACCAGCGGGGGATAGTGCGGCTCATCGTCTGGCCCAAGATCGTGGACGTGCAGGTGGATGATCCGCGACATGAACGCATCGGTCGGTTCTGACCACTCCTGACCCAGCGCGATATGGCTTTCGAGATCGTGGGCAATATCCCAGCAAATACCCACCAGTCCGGAATCGACCCGCTGAACCACCCGCATGATCGACTCACGTGTGGTTGCGGCGGCTGTTGGTCGCTCGTGACGAAAGGCGCGCAATTCGATCGCCAGTTTCACGTCCGGTGAGTGTCGTCGAGCCTCATCACCGATCGCCTCCAGGAATCTGGCGGTGGACAGCTCGTTCTCCTCGAGGGTCGATTCGGTATCAGTTACGGCATGCAACACGAGCGTCGCCCCGCTCTGATCGTCGGCCAGCTCGGCCACCTGTCGGAGCACGGGATCGTACCGGCGCATTGTCTCGCGAGGTTGATCTCGCCACGCAGTCGGAGAGAACTCCGGCGTCAGAGGTCCGTGAACACTCAGCGTAAGGCCACGATCCCGGTACCCCCTGATAACCCGGGTCCAGTCCTGACGCAGTACGTGAACACGCGAGGTGAACTCGTCGGCATCCCCATCATGCAACACGATCTCGGCCCCGCTGGCTCCGACTTCATCGAGCAGTTCGAGATAGTCCCGGAACCGCCCGAGGTCGCAGTCGTACCACCTGGGAGCGCCGCTGTTGCCGAGCATCAGTCTGCAGCCCGGTCTGCTCTCAGCGCCGAGTGAATCGCCTCGGCCACATTGGCTCGATCGACTGACTGCTGGTCACCGGTCGACATTTCCCGAACGATCACCTGTCCGGTCTGAATCTCGTCCGGTCCGAGAATCAGCGTGCGTGGGATACCCTTTCGATTGGCGTACTGAAGCTGGCGACGGAGGTCGAATTTTTCGCCCGAGTAGATATCGGATTCGACGCCGGCGCGACGAAGTTCGCCGACCAGTGCCAGCGATTCGCCGATGGTGTCCCCGTTGAACACCGTCACCAGCACTTTGCTGACCGTCGATGGGGCGGCAACCAGGTTCTTCTCCTGAATAACATCGAAGATCCGCTCCAGGCCGAGCGAGCAGCCAGTAGCCGGCAGATCTTCTCCGGAGAACATGCCAACCAGTCCGTCGTAGCGGCCAGCCCCACCCAGTGAGCCGATGTTCGCATCAACGGACATCGCCTCGAACACCGGACCGGTGTAGTAATCGAGGCCCCGAGCCAGCGTCAGATCCAGCGTGTAGTGCGACGAATCAGCACCCATCTTATCCAGGAAATCGAAGAGCGATCGCATCTCCGAGATCCCCTCTTCGGCCATCGAGTTACCAGCCAGGCGTCGGGCCAGCTCATCGAAGACCTCGCCAGGTTCACCGGTTATGCTCACCAGATCGAGGACCCGACGGGCTGCATCTTCCGGGATGCCGTTCGACTGCATCTCCTTCAGAACGCCGTCTTCACCGATCTTGGCGAGTTTATCGATCGCCCGGTGGATCGTCGGCGTCTGATCGTCCGGCACACCGGCGACCTCGGCCAGGCTCATCAGCAATTTTCGATGGTTGATGTGCACCACAAAGCCGGGCATGTTGATGGCTGACAGCGCGTCAATCCAGACGCTGACCACCTCTGCGTCGGCCATCATCGATTTCGTACCGACAATGTCCGCATCGCATTGCCAGAACTCCCGATAACGACCCCGCTGCGGGCGATCGGCCCGGAATACCGGAGCGATGTGATAGCGCTTGAATGGGAAAGTGAGGTCATTGCGATGATTGGCCACGAATCGTGCCAGCGGGACGGTCAGATCGTAGCGGAGTCCAACATTCCGCTCACCACGATCCTGGAACGAGTAGATCAGTTTCTCGTCCTCGCCGTACTTTCCGGTCAGGGTTTCCAGATACTCGATAACCGGGGTCTCGATCGGCTCGAACCCATACCGCTCGAACACTCCGCGGAACGTGCTGAGCACATGCTGGCGCAGGAGCATCTGTTCGGGGAGAAAATCCCGCATACCCTTCAGGACCTGGGGAGCACGTGCCATGGCTTGGTACCTCTCATCGTCGATCACTCAATACAACGCCGCCGATGTTACCAGACTACACCGGCGGCTGATCTCGAACTGCTCGTTGCTGGTAGACAGGCCTACTTTCGAACCTCGAAGACCATATGGGCCACTTCTGGCCCGATGAGTTTCTCCATGGCCAGATTGACGGCATTGCTGGAACCCGGCGTCAGAAACACCAGCGTGTTCTTGTAAGTACCGGCAGTGGCTCGGGAAAGCATTGCCGCTGGGCCGATCTCGTACCAGCTCAGCCACCGAAACAGCTCACCGAACCCGTCCAGCTTCTTCTCCAGCATTCGGTCGATCACATCGAACGTGGTATCCCGGGGAGCGATCCCCGTTCCGCCGTTGAAGATGATTGCATCTGAGTCGGACCGGGAAGCCAGCTCATCCAGCAACGGCCCGATCTGGTCCGGTTCATCCGGAATGATCCGGTAGTCGATAATCTGATGACCTGCCTGTGCCAGCACGTCCTTGATGATCTTGCCGCTCTTGTCGGTCTCTTCCGTTCGTGTATCGCTGACGGTCACCACGGCGCAGTTGATGCTCTCCGGTGCCTGCTCGCGATGCTCCTGTGTGGAAGCGCTCATACTCTCTTTTCTCTCTCAACGTGTCCGGATGCAACCGGGCTACTTGATCGCCGTCAGGCCGAGGGCCAGCACCGAATGTCCGATAAGCGAATCACGCATCTTCGCCAGGCTCACCTGATCGTGAATCGTATGGGCGAAGTGCTCTTCGCAGGGGGAATAGCCGATTGTCGGAATCCCGAAATGGTTCAGATGGCCACCGTCGGTGGCGAACTGCCAGACTCCGGTCGGGATCTCCTTCTCGAACGCGGTTCCGAGCGATTCCACTGCCGCGGAGACGATTGGAGAATCGGCATCCACTTCGTAGCCGCGCGTTGGTGGCATCTCGGCGGCGATCCCGGTGTAGGTCGACACCGGGCGCATGATCACGTCGACCGTTGCGGTTACACCCTCGATCTCGGACGCCTTGGCGATCTCGTAGACCACCTCTTTTACTTCGTCGTGCGACTCACCAGGGATCGAGCGCCAGTCCAGCAGCACAGTCAGAGCACCTGGAGTTACGTTGCCGCTGGTCTGATCGGTGCTGATCAGCGTCGGGGCAACGGTGGAGCCGCCGAACGTGCTGTGCGGCTTCATCTCCAGCGTCTCGACCTTCTGAAGGAAACGGGCCAGTGCGTAGTGAGGATTGTGTCCCCGGGACGGGGCACTGGCGTGAACCGACAGGCCGGTGAAGGTCACCTGAACACCGTTGCGGCCCCGGTGTCCGCGTCGGATTTCGTTATTTGACGCCTCACTGAGAACTGCCAGATCGGTCGGCATGGTCTTGCAGAGGTGATAAGCGCCGAATCCGCCAACTTCTTCCAGCACCACACCGGTGATGTAGACATCGCCAACCGGTGCCAGTCCGGCCTCTTTCAGAACAGGCAGCAAGTACACCTGCGGAGCCAGACCACCCTTGACGTCGCTCGCAGCGCGACCATACAGCACGTCATCTTCGATCACAGCATCATACGGTGGCCGGGACCAGAGCCCGGGATCGCCTTCATGAACATGGTCGATGTGGCTGTTGAACTGGACGCTCTTTCCCGAGCCACTTCCAGTCCACTTGCCGATCGTGTTTCCAACGTCGTCGATCCAGACCTCGTCATAGCCGAGCTTCTCCAGTTCATCCTTGAGCAGCTTCGCCATGTCCTGCTCCTGACCGGAGAGGCTCTTGGTCCGAACCGATTCCTGGGCAAACTTGATCATCGGCTCGTAGTATTTCTCTGCGGCTGATCGAATCGCCGCTACCTGGTCGCTGGTTACGCTCATGTTCACAGGTTCCTTCCCGCTCGAGTATCCCCGGAAGTCGAGATGTGGACCCGGGTTACTCGTCTCGACAGACATCCTCTATGTGGTTCACGCGAATCACAGTCCCGTCACGTCCCAGCGTGATCGCAATCAGGTCGACACGCCAGAGCCGATCAGCCAATGCGTCGTCAAGCGACAGAAATTGCTGACCGAGCAGTATCAGTCTTCCACATTTTGCGGGCGATACCGCTTCTTCCGCCCGACCGTGAGACTCTCCTCGTCGCGTTTTCACCTCTACGAAAACGATCAGGTCTCCGGCATCGGCAATCAGATCGACTTCTCCGGACGATCCGCGCCACTTCCGGGCAAGTATGCGCCAGCCCAGTGACTCGAGGTGACGTTCGGCAAGTCGTTCACCGCTATCACCGAGGCGCTGCCGTGGAGTGGTCATGAACGACCGCCGTTCCCGGATGGTGGCAGAGGCAGCGATAGCTGCGAAACCGGTCGGAAGCTCTGACGATGATGCCGGGTCGGGCCGTGCTCCAGCAATGCTTCTCGATGGGCAGCGGTGCCGTATCCCGCGTTGCGCTCCCACCCATACTGAGGGTGTCGCAGTGCCAGTTTTGCCATCAGATCATCCCGAAGTGTCTTGGCGAGGATCGAAGCGCAGGCGATCGAGACACAGAGCGCGTCACCGTCGATGATGCCTTCAGCCGGGTCGTGGGCGAACTCAGGGGGTAACGGGCCATCGATGAGGGCGTAGTTCCAGATTCCTGCTCGAGTGAGGGCTCTGCGCATCGCCAGAACCGAGGCGACGCGAATGTTGAGTCGATCGACCTCACGCCTCGAAGCGGCGGCAATGCCCACCGAGAGCGCCCGTTCGCGGATCATCTGGGCAAGCGCGGACCGTTCCGAGCGTTTCGTCAGTTTGGAATCGCGCACGCCTTCGAGCGGATCGCATCCGGCGGGCAAAATGCACGCCGCGGCAACGACTGGGCCAGCAAGGCACCCACGCCCGGCCTCGTCCACGCCGGCAACCCGGCTGAAACCCTGTGCCCAGAGTCGCTGTTCTCGATCGAACGGTAGTCCAGCGCTGCTCATAGCCGACACGATACCAGCATCCCGACAGAAGGTACAGATACAGAGAGATTAAACAGAAACGGACGGTGCCTGAGCACCGCCCGTCGGAATTTCGAATCTGGAATGCGCTAGCGCATCACGCTGCTACCGCTTCGACGCCGCTCGACAATTCGAGCTGCGCGACCGGTGCGGCCACGAAGGTAGTACAGTCTGGCACGTCGAACACGGCCATGTCGCAGTACTTCGATGCGATCGATGCGCGGGCTGTGGATCGGGAAGGTACGCTCAACACCGATGCCATGGGAGGCAATACGGCGAACGGTGAAGTTCTCGTTGATGCCGCCACCGCGACGCCTGATCACAACACCTTCATACGGCTGAATACGCTCCCGAGTACCCTCAACGACACGATAATGAACGCGAACGTTATCGCCGGGGCCAAAATTCGGGATATCTTCCTTCAAGAATTCCTGTTCGATTTCCCGGATTGTGTCTACCATCGCCTGCCTCTATCTCCCCGACGTTTCGGTCATCAAAGTCGTCAAACAGCAAGAAGCCGCGCATGAGCGCGACCTGTGGATTCTAGCACGTTACGAGTTATTCGACAACGACGACGCCAACTGTCGATCAGTGATGATCGATGCCGTCTCGGCTGCTACCTCGTATCGGCCGAAGGACGGCATGATGTAGATTCCGTGTACGGACTCCCGGGCCTGCAGGATTAACTCCTGAGCGAGCTTTACCCCTTCGACACGGCCCTTGTTTCCAGCCAGCCGCATACGTTCTCGCGCGGTATCCGTCAGCCGGATACCTGGCACTTCGTTGTGCAGGAACTCGGCATGTCGAGTACTTTGCAGTGGCAACACGCCCAGCAGCACCGGCACAGGGATCGGCCCATACTTCCGCTCGTAGATCTGAAGAAAATCGATCCAGGTCTGGAAATCGAACACCGGCTGAGTCATCACCAGATCACCGCCGTTGCCGATCTTCCGACTGAGCCGATCGGCCTCTTCTTCGAGATCCGGGCGAGTTGGATCAGCGGCAACCGCCACAGTGAAACTCGCCTCCTGGCCAATCGAACTCCCCGCCGAATCCGTCCCGGCGTTGAACTTCTTGATCACGCGCACCAGACCAACCGAGTCGACATCGTAGACCGGAGTGGCATCCGGATAGTCACCGAGGCTTGGCGGATCGCCAGTCAACGCAATGATGTTTCGCACTCCGACTGCGTGAGCGCCGATCAGGTCAGACTGCAGGCCCATCAGGTTGCGATCCCGGGTAGTGAAGTGAAGAATCGTTTCCACACCCACCTCATGCTGAATCAGGTAGCAGAGCGTCAGGGCGCTCATCCTTACCCGGGCCATCGGGCTATCGGCAACGTTGATGAACTCGACTCCGGCATCCTTGAGCAAACGTGCCCCAGCGAGCGTCTTTGTCGGGTTCAGGCCTTTGGGAGGATCGACTTCCACGCTGATCACGAACTCTTTGCCGAGCTTCTGCGCCAGCAATGTCGGCCCCTCATAGGCGTAGACTGCCGCGGCTCTTGAACTGTCCCGGACGGTGATCGCCGGCGTCGATGACTGCGATGCGTCTTCCTGCTCGACCTGATCGATTGCCGTCCGCATTGCACGGATATGCTGTGGTGTTGTGCCACAACATCCGCCGACAATCGAAAGTCCAAGCCCGACTGCCTCCCTGGCGTATCCAGCAAAGTATTCGGCCGATGACGGATACATGACCCGATCACCAACCTGTGCCGGAAAACCAGCGTTCGGCTGCCCGGAGTAATGAATCTCCGGCCCCCCGACCACGGTCAACTCTTTCAGCACGTCAACTGTGTGCCGCGGCCCGACACTACAGTTCACGCCGATAACATCGACATTGAAGCTGGAGAGCATCTCAACGACATCAGCAACGGTATTGCCGCCTATCGTCCGGCCGTCATCGGCAAAAGTCATCTGCGCGACGATCGGTAGATCGGAACCAGCACGGGCCGCCTCGACCGCCAGACGCATTTCATCCAGGCTGGAGATCGTCTCGATCATCAGCAGGTCGACGCCCCCTTCGAGGAGCGCCTCGACCTGTTCGCGAAACGCATCGCGAACCGGGCCCTGGCGTGCCGTTCCAATCGGTTCCACCGTTCGACCAGTTGGGCCAATCGAGCCAGCCACGAAAACTGGCTGCCCGGAGACTTCACGCGCTTCGCGGGCCAGTTTTGCCCCTCGCAGATTGATTTCGCGAACCCGGTCAGTAAGATTATGTTCACTCAGGCGAAAGCGATTTCCGCCGAAGGTATTGGTCTCGATGATCTCGGCGCCCGCGGCAATGTACTCGCGGTGAATTTCCACGATCATCTGGGGCTGGGTAAGGTTGAGTTCGTCGAAGCAGACATCGAACGGAACGCCGCGATCATGGATCGCAGTGCCCATTGCACCGTCACAAAGCATTACTCCTTGTGACAAACGCGTCACAAATGGGTGGGCCATCAGGTGGATTCCCTCAAATTCGTACGTACGACCCCTTTTCACGGACGGTGGGATCTGTCAGAATTGTAGCACTGAGCCAACCGGGGGAGGGAGCGTGCTGCCCGTCAAGACGGGAAAGCGCGAGATTCGTCTCAGATTCGTACAAGCGTCGCATAGAGTCGCGACCGCCTTTTACCCCCGCTGTGCTTGTAATGATGTCAAACATTCCGTTAAGAAGAGCGTGATCCCCGGGATCAGTTCACGCCAGTGGTGATCCCTTGCAACCGGGAACGCGTGCAATCGTTCTACTTGTGCGGAGGTCCTTGCATGGACAGTTACGCGGTTGCTGCGGTCGATGAATCAGTATGGATAGCTCGAGCCAAGGCTGGCGATCAGGCAGCGTTCGAGGCAATCTTTCAACTGTATGAGCGCCAGATCTATGGCTTCATCTATCGCATGATGGGCAATGCAGAAGACGCGAACGATCTGACACAAGATTGTTTCATTCGCGCCTACAAAGCATTGTCACAGACCAACGATGACCTGAACATCTCAGCCTGGCTGCATCGCATTGCTTCGAATGCCTGTCTGGATGTATTGCGTCGCCGGCAGCGAATACGCTGGTTGCCGTGGGAATCCCACAAGCACGAGCATTTGCTGCATGGAAGACCACTGGACGAACCCGAGAGCAATGCGCTCCGGAGTGAGACGCAAATGACCGTCCAGCAGGTAATCAGCCAGATGAGCCCGCGCAACCGTATGGCCCTGATCCTCCGCGAGTATGAAGGCATGTCCTGTGAAGAAATCGGGCAGATTATGGGTCTCTCTCGTTCCGCAGTCAAATCAGTGCTTTTCCGGGGACGAGAAGAGTTTCGCCGCATCTACCTTGCGGTGGAGGATCAATCAGCTACATGAACCGCAGAGAGTGCGATGCCATCAAGCCGTTGATTTCGGCTGCCCTTGATGGAGACCTGGACGAACAAGAATTCGTTCAGCTTTCAGCGCACCTCGCTGTCTGTCCGGAATGTCAAAAGATCAATCAGGATTACACCAGGCTCCGCAGCGGCATCCGAGAGCTTTCACGTCCAGCACCGCCGCCACATCTCGCGAAGTTCATTCGCCAGGAAACCGTCGAGAAACCACCCCCTCCCTACATCCTGCAACTTGCCAGCCGGACCGGTATTCGCTGGGGAATGTCGACAATGGCTGCATCAGTCGTTGGACTCCTCGTTGCGGTGCTGTTTCTCGCCTATGGAATCGACCAGCGCTCGATCCCGGTGATCGCCAATTCCCAACCCGCACAGGAATCGACCCAGGACTGGCCGATCAGTCGGCCAATCGAGATTGAGTTCTCCAAGCAGATGGATCGCGACTCGGTAGAAGACAATCTGATGATCTGGCCGAGCTCAGAGCAGGACCGATTGCCGACCAGCTGGTCTGGCAACACCCTCATCATCGGGCGATCCGATGACCACAGCGTTCTCCTCCTTCCTGAAACCGACTACCGCATCACTGTCCTCGAACACGCTCGTGATCGACACGGCAATCCGATCGGCGACTTCTGGATGCTCAGGTTCCGAACCGGCCCGCCCGACGTTGCGATATCAACGCCAACTCCAGGCGAGGAATCCGCCAACGAGCCAGATGACCGCATCAACGATGACTTTTCCGGATGGTCCTTTGCCCAGGGTGACGATGACGACGAAGACCTGAACACTAACACTGAGGAACGATCCTCCAGCCAATCGGAATCTGATGAAGCCGGAGAGGCGGACGAGGCATCGGACGAGGCATCGGACGACGCGCAACCTGAGGAAAAACCGACGCAGGATCCGTCACAGTCCTCTGCACGGTCCTCCGGCGAGGCGCAAGATAACGCTGGCGATTCAGAGCCAACAGCGGTCCCGGTTGAGCCAACCGCGGAGCCTGAACCTGAACCGACGCAGCCGCGTGCAACGGCTACCCCGGTTCCGGATCCAACCGCTACGCCTCGGCCCGACCCGACACCGGAGCCGACATCGACGCCAGCGCCAACGCAGCCACCGGAACCACCTGGAGTCCGGGGGCCGTTTGGTGAGGTCTACTGGTCGAACGCATCGGTCGAGCGTGCACTGGGGACGCCGATGCAGGATTCGTTTGCCTTCCTCGCCTCCGAGCAGGAGTTCCAGCGAGGATTCATGTTCCGACAGTATCACCAGAACCGGAACTCGATTTTCGTGTTCGTCAATGGTGGTCGAGTCGACATCCTCAGCAATTCGTTCGACGCGGACCAGCACAACTTCCCAGTCACCGAGAAGGGCGACGGGATCTATCAACCGGGCGGAGCCTTCGGGAAGGTCTGGAGCGAGGATAGCAACCTGCAGCAGCAGATCGGCTACTCCGTTTCATCGGCCCCGACTGAAAATGTCGACGCAGCGATCCAGCAGTTCGACAGTGGAATCATGTTGTTCAGTCGTGGAAACGTCTACGTCATCTACAGCGACTCGACCTGGGATGTTTTCCCGGTTCGGTCCAACTCGAATGGCGGGTATCAGGGAGAAGACCCTGATAAGGAATCTGAACGACCCGGCGATGCCGATGATTTAAGCACCGATGCGGACCACCAAGCGGAGCCGACCGCGGTACCAGAGGCCGATTCTCCCGACGCCGAAGCAGAACCAGAAGCTTCGGGTGACCCCGAATCCAGCGACGATGAGTTATAGGCAGTCCAGAACCGCCCCCTACTCAACGTAGATCCATAACACGAACGGGCGCCAATATGGCACCCGTTTTCTGTCTCAGCGTTCGCGATCTGGCGCAGCCTCAGACTTGAGTCGCCGCAACCACCGATAACATCACGACCACGAAATTGTATGTTGCATGAGTGATGATGCAGCAGGTGGTGTTCATCTTGATTCGCTGAATTCCGAAAACCACCGAGGTTGCGAACAGCGACAGCAGAATGAAGCTGAAGCCATACTGAACGTGAATCAGCATGAACACGAGCGACGTGATCACAATACCGAACGTCGGCTGCATGGCCCCACGGAAGAGGACCTCTTCACCGATCCCGGCGGATAGACCGATCAGAATTGCACCTTGCACATTGATCAGGTCGGCGGTGACCTCTCCGACGATATCGTCGATCTCGTCAGTGAATCCCGGCTGAAACAGATCTGTGAGCACTGCGCCGATCGCGGAGATGATCAGCAACGGGACCACGAGCGCAACGGAAATCACCACTTGCCGCATCGTCGGCATGTGCAGCCCGAGTCGGTCGCGCACGCTGCTGAAATCTCGATTGATCGCCCCTCCGACCGCGAAGAAGGCAATAGCCACCAGCAGCACTGTCTGAGCGACCAGAGCGAAGTTATCAACCGTGCCGAATTCGGTTTCGCCGTTGGCGTCACTGAACGTTGCATCGATCGTGAAGATCATCACCACAGGGATGACCAGAATAAACACGAGCCCAACCATGTCTGGCATCGAGGTCGGTTTGATCGGCGTTACGCGAGCGAGCAACTGCCTGAATTGGGGGATCAGCGCCAGTCCAACCGCCAGACCCGCAGCGACCATGAAGAGCCCGGAACGAACACCGAATACATCTTCCTCAAGTTGGGCGTTCAGCTGGTCAGCCAGCAAGGCGATCAGTCCACCAAGTCCGATCAGTCCCAGAGCGCCAAGACCGAAGATGACGTAGATAGAAATCGCAAGCGAGCGGCGATCGTCCGCAAAGTGCGCCCAGGTTGAGAGGAGGAGCGCCAGGATGATACCCGGAATGACTATGGCGAGAATCTCCAAACCGACGGTGTCCCTTCTTGGAAAATACGAAAGCGACAGAACGCCTGTCGCTTACTACAAGTATACCGAGGGGCATCGTGCTCCGTGCTACACTCTGGACAGTACGTTCGCTCGTTCAAAGAACAGGGTGTCGCCGGTGGCTCAGAAGAAGCGCGGACTCGGACGTGGTCTCGACGCATTGATTGAATCCAGATCTGATTCAGCTGATCCTGGTCGAGTTGCCGAACTCGATCTCGACTGGATCGAGCCGAACCCCGTCCAGCCCCGGGCCGAGATGGATCCCGAGGAGCTCGAGGCGCTCTCGCAATCGATCAGAGAGCACGGCGTAATTCAGCCGGTAATCGTCACCGAGAGTGATGGAACAACGCCCTATCAGCTGATCGCTGGGGAGCGACGCTGGAGAGCCGCCCGGCAAGCGGGTCTGTCGGTGATTCCGGCGATTATCCGCGAATCCAGCCCCCGGGCGATGCTGGAGATCGCACTGATCGAAAACATCCAGCGGGCCGACCTCAACGTTCTGGAGGAAGCCGCCGCCTATCGACAACTCATCGAAGACTTTGGGTTGAAACATGGCGATCTGGCGGATCGTGTCGGCAAGAACCGCAGCACCATCACCAACGCGCTGCGGATTCTCCAATGCCCAGAAGAGGTTCAGCAGGCGCTGATGGCAGGAACGATTACCGAGGGCCACGCGCGCGCTCTACTCGGACTGCCCAGTTCAGTCGATCAGATTGCCGGGCTCGAACTCGTCCTCAATCGCCAGCTCACGGTGCGCCAGACAGAGCGAATGGTGCGGGAGTGGAACGAGGGCAGAACAGACTCCACCGTACGGTCCAGCGCTGAGCTTCCGAAAGATCCGAATGTTCAGGATTTCGAGCGCCGGCTGCAGCGATCACTGGGAACCCGTGTGGAGTTGAAGCGAGGGCGGAAGGGCGGACGGCTCGTCATTCACTACTACTCGGATGAGGAGCTCAACACGCTCTCCGAGCGACTGCTTGACGAGGATGACTTCTAGTCAGTGTTGAGATACGTACCGGCCGATCCAGTAACTCCGGATCGACCGGCAGTCGAACTACTGATTCAGTCGCTCGAGCAGGTAGGATTTCAGCTCTGACAGCGAGATCCGCTCCTGCGCCATCGAGTCGCGATCACGCACCGTCACCGCCTCATCATCCAGTGTTTCGAAATCTACGGTGACGCAGTATGGCGTGCCGATCTCGTCCTGGCGACGATAGCGACGGCCGATGCTCTGCGTCTCGTCGTATTCCACCGAGATGTGATCACGCAGATCCCGAACGATCTCCATCGCCTTCCCGGATAGCTCCGGTTTCTTGGACAACGGCAAGACCGCCGCTTTGTACGGGGCGATCCGCGGGTGCAGCTTCAGAACGGTCCGCTGGTATTCCTTGCCATTGACGTCGGTGACGCTTTCCTCGTTGTAGGCGTCCAGGATCAGTGTCAGCAGCAGTCGCTCGACACCCATCGTTGGCTCGATGACGTGCGGCAGGAAGCGTTCTTCGTTCGGCTGATCGTAGTAGGTCATATCGACCCCACTATGTTCCTGGTGCTTCCGGAGATCGAAGTCGGTCCGATACGCCAGCCCACTCAACTCTTTCCAGCCAAACGGGAACTTGTACTCGTAATCGACCGTGCGCCTGGAATAGTGGGAGAGTTCATCCTGCTCGTGCTCACGCACCCGGACTCGTTCCTCCTGCAGGCCAATCCAGCGGTAGAACTCGGCCATCTGGTCCCGCCAGTGGTTGAACGACTCTTCCCAGTCTTCTTCCTTGATGAAGTATTCGATCTCCATCTGCTCGAGCTCCAGCACCCGGAAAATGAAGTTGCCAGGAGTGATCTCGTTTCGAAACGCCTTTCCGATCTGAGCGATTCCGAACGGAACCTTGACACGGGTCGTCTGGGTGACGTTCTTGTAGTTGACGAAGATGTTCTGCGCCGTTTCCGGCCGCAAGAAAACCTTGGTGCCTGATTCCTCGACGGGCCCGAGGTGGGTCTGAAACATCAAATTGAACTGGCGAACATCAGTCCACGACTTCTGACCGCAGGCAGGGCAGGCCATATCGGCCCCGTGAAGAATCCGCGTCAGCTCTTCAGTGGACATACCCTCTGCCGGCTGGCCGAGTTTGTCTTCCACCAGCGTATCGGCACGATATCGAGCCCGGCAATTCCGGCAATCGATCAGCGGGTCGAAGAATTCCGAGATGTGTCCGGATGCTTCCCACACTTTTGGATGAAGCAGGATTCCGCCATCGAGGCCAACGATATCGGCTCGCCGTTGAACAAAATACTGCCACCATGCGCTCTTGATATTGCGCTTGATCTCGACCCCGAGCGGGCCGAACTCCCAGGTGTTCGCCAGACCTCCGTAGATGTCACTTCCGGGGTAGACGAAACCACGACGCTTGGCGAGCGCAACGATGGTGTCCATGCTTACCGATGATTGCTGATCGTCAGCCATTCTGAAATCCTCTCTGGCACCACATCAGGGCGAACTCAAGCAACAAGGAACCCCTCATCGTGAAATGACGAGGGGTTCTCCACTAATCATACGTGATGCTAGTCGGTTGTACTCGGGCGCTCCCTGACACGCTCGAGTTCCTCGACCAGCACGCCGTCTTTGTCGAGTCCATCGTGGTTGGCGATACTGGGGTCACGGCCATCTTTGCCGATAACCTGCTGGTACACCTGAGTCGTCGACAGGCTCATATGCCCCATGATCTGCTGGATGTCCCGGATCTCGGAGCCATTTGCCAGTTTATGCACCGCAAACGAGTGGCGAATCGTGTGCGGAGTGATATCGGCGATACCGCATGCATCAGCGTAGGCCTTCAGAATCAGCCAGAACCCCTGCCGGGTCAGCCGGTTTCCACGGTGATTGAGGAACAGCGCCGACACGTTCGCCGCTCCGCGAAGATGCGGTCGTCCCTCGGTGAGGTACTTCGTCAACGCATGGACTGCTGTATCACAAACCGGAATGCGCCGTTCACGATCCGGACGCTTACCGCAGATGATCTCGCTTTGAGCGAGATCAAAATCGGCAACATCCAGCGCGGTGAGCTCGCTCACCCGCATACCGGTCGCGTACAGAGTCTCCAGCATTGCCTTGTCTCGCATCGCCTCGGGGGTTCCCAACTCTTCCGGCTTGGCCAGAAGGAGGCGGACAGATTCCTCGCTGATTGCCTTCGGGGCGAACTTGTCGACCCTCGGCGACGCCAGGTTGTCGCTGGGATCCGCTCGCAGTACGCCCTCTCGAACGAGGAAGTGGCAGAACGATTTTACCGCCGCGACTTTGCGTGCGATCGTCGACCGTGCGTACTCGCGCTCACGCAAATGCAGCACATAGCTGGTCAGCTGACCCTCACCAAGCTCCTGCCAGGACTGGATTACTCGACCACTCTCCATGAAACTCAGAAACTGTCGGAGGTCATTCCGATAGGCCGAGATGGTGTTGTTCGAGAACCCACGTTCAGTCTCAAGCTGCTCCAGAAATCGGGCAACCTGCTGCTCCATTTGTTCCCCCTGCATTCTTCGCAACGCTTTCTCTCTGCGATGCGGTCCCGGTTCTCTGCCCCGTTGGTGTGTATAACCGGGAAATCGTTCAGTGCCGGTCGAATCCGGCCCCTCAGGCAATAACCGTGTTCAGTGGAGTGAACTCCATGCCGAACGCGGTTGCCACTGACTCATAGGTGACGTGTCCATCATAGGTGTTGACGCCGAGTGCCAGTGACTGGTCGCTCTTGACTGCGTTTTCGAAACCGAGTTTCGCCAGTTTCAGGCCAAATGGCAAGGTGACATTGCTCAACGCAATGGTACTGGTTCGCGGCACCGCGCCCGGCATGTTGGTCACTCCATAGTGAACCACGCCATGCTCGATATAGGTTGGGGCGCTGTGCGTGGTCGGCTTGATGGTTTCGATGCATCCGCCCTGGTCGATAGCAACGTCAACCAGTACTGCACCGTCATTCATGCTTGCGACCATGTCCCGCGAGACAAGTTTAGGCGCTTTAGCGCCTGGAATCAGAACCGCGCCAATAACCAGGTCTGATTCGGCAATCACGTCTTCGAGATTGCCCTTGTTCGAGGCCATCGTCCGGACTCGACCATGCAGGACGAGATCCAGGTAGCGCAGTCGATCCATGCTGATATCCAGAATGGTAACTTCGGCGCCCAGGCCCAGTGCCATCTGTGCACTGTTGGTTCCCACGATACCGCCACCGACGATTGCTACCTTCGCCGGAGCAACGCCAGGGACACCACCCAGCAGCAAGCCTCGGCCGCCGTGGGTTCGTGTCAGGTACTGTGCACCGACCTGAGTTGCCATGCGCCCGGCAACTTCGCTCATGGGCGCCAGCAATGGGAGGCTTCGATCCGGCAGCTGTACCGTTTCATACGCCAGTGAATTTACCTTCTGGCTCGTAAGCACCTTCGTCAGCTCTTCTTCGGCTGCCAGGTGCAAATAGGTGTAGAGGATCTGTCCCTCTCGGAGCAGTGGGTATTCCGGTGCAATCGGCTCCTTGACCTTCACGATCATCTCGGAGCGCGCAAACACATCTTCGTGCGTAGCAACGAGTTCGGCGCCCGCGGCCCTGTACTCGTCGTCCGTAAACCCGCTTCCGGCCCCGGCAGATTGTTCAACCAGCACCGTGTGGTTATTCGCTACGTATTCGCGGACACCACCCGGTGTAACCGCCACACGGTTCTCGTTGTCCTTGATCTCCTTCGGAACCCCGATAATCATTCGCATTACTCCAATATGTGCTTGAAGCCTACGGGCAATCACTTACCGCGAACGCACGGTACGCGGCCGCAACATTCTAACACGCTTTCCACATCTCTCTGCGAGTCCCTCAGCCTACGGGGTACACTCAGACAGGAACGCGGCACGTTTCGGCCAGATGACGGCAGGCAGATCTTTCGACATCTCAGTTGACGCCCGTTTTTGGCCCCCGGTACGATTATCGATGGCGTATCACGTCAGATCGCATCAGCGTTCTCCAGTTACTCGCCTGACTGCATCACTGACCGAAGGCAGGTTCATTGAGCGCTCTGTATATCATCCCGATCCTCGCAATTCTTATCCTCGTCCATGAAATAGGTCACTTCGCCAGCGCACGTATGGTCGGAATCCGTGTCAAAGAGTTCGGCCTCGGTCTGCCTCCACGGGTATTCGGGCGTGAGCGCGGCGGCGTCATCTATTCGATGAACGCCATCCCGCTTGGCGGATTCGTCCGGGTGCACGGTGAGGATGGCTCGGCCGCTGACCATGACAGCCTGCACGCCAAGGGCAAACTCCAGCGCACGTTCTTCTATGGCGCCGGGTCCATGATGAACTTCGCGCTGGCGATCATTCTGGTCATGGTCCTTATCGGCGTTCGCGGCGAGCCAGTCAACCATGTCTACGTTGCGCAGGTAGAGCCCGACTCCCCGGCTGCGGCGGCCGGCTGGGAACCTGGCGATCGCTTCCTGGCCGCCGGTGGCTCAGATGTCAATGACATGGCAGATGTGGTCACAACCACTAACGATCACGCTGGTGACGAGATGTCAGTTACCGTTTTGCGGGCTGGTGAAAACATCGATACCACCGTTGAACCGCGCGAAGACCCACCACCGGAACAGGGCCGAACCGGCATTCAGATTACCGGTTCACCGAGAGCCAGTCTGCACGTCGGCGATATAGAGCCCGACAGCCCGGCCTCAGAAGCCGATCTGCAAGCTGAAGACCGCATCCTCACGGTTGCCGGACGCGACGTCACTGATGCTGCGATCTTCTCTATCATGCTCAACGAGTACGCCGGAGAGGAACTCGAGCTCACGGTGGACCGGGCCGGTGAGACGGTCGAGACGTCACTGGCAGTCCCTGAGGCGGATGAAGAAGAAGATGGCGCGCCACCTGAAATCGGAATGATGGTCCAGCAGGACATCGATGCAGACTCGGTTCCCATCTGGCAGATCATCCCGCGCGGATTCGTCGAGACCTGGAACATCCTGACCGCCTTCTACGAAGGAATCATGATGCTGATCACCGGCGAGGCACCGCTTGACGGCATTGCCGGTCCGATCGGGATGGGCCAACTCGCCTCGGAGGTACTCGAAGTGAGTCCGGAACCGGCCTGGATAGCTCTTGCCAATCTCACGATTCTGCTTTCGCTCAACCTCGGCATCCTCAACCTGTTGCCGTTGCCGGCACTCGACGGCGGCCGATTGTTGTTCGTGCTGATCGAGACTCTGCGCGGAAAGCCAGTTTCGCCGGAAAGAGAAGGCATGGTCCACCTGATCGGCCTGGTGTTGTTACTCGGCCTGATGTTCTTCATTATGTTCCTCGACATCGAACGTTTGATAAGCGGGGACTCAATCTTGCCCTAACATCTGTTAGAGCGGGAACGCAGATACTGCTCAGATAGAATAGAATGAGAACGAACGCCCTAATACGAGCGGCGAATACGAATCAGGAGGATCTCCATATTATGATGGCCTCGAGAAGGAAAACCCGCGCGATTCATGTTGGTGACGTCCAGATAGGCGGCAACGCACCGATTCGCGTCCAGTCCATGACCACGTCTGACACTCGAGATCCGAAAGCGACACTTGAGCAGATCGCCGAACTCGCCGATGCCGGATGCGAAATCGTTCGCGTGGCCGTTCCCGACCGGGTTGCCGCGGCAGCCCTTCCGGATATCGTGCCGTATGCTCAGGTTCCGTTGATCGCGGATATTCACTTCGAACATACACTTGCGCTGAAAGCGATCGCGGCCGGAATCCACGGGATTCGGCTCAACCCGGGCAACATCCGGAAGCACGAAGACGTGCGGGAAGTTGTGATGGCAGCCAAGGAGCGCGAGATTCCGATTCGTGTCGGTGCCAACTTCGGCTCTTTGCCACCAATGTCCCGTGAATTCGTCGACGAGATGGCGGAGTCCAACCTGTCTCAGGTGGAACTCGTCGCTGAGCACATGGTGCGAACCGCACTTGGACACGTGCGCATTCTGGAAGATCTCGACTTCGGCGACATCAAGATCTCGCTGAAGGCGTTCGAGGTTCCGATCATGCTCGAAGCGTACTCACGTATGGCGAAATTGAACGACTATCCGCTCCACCTAGGCGTCACCGAAGCAGGAACGCCGAAAGCAGGATCGGTTCGATCAGCGGTCGGACTCGGCACGCTGCTGGCGGCCGGAATCGGCGACACGATCCGCGTTTCGTTGACGACTGACCCGGTCGAAGAGGTTTTCGTCTGCTACGAGATTCTCAAAAGCCTGGAACTCCGACAGCACGGCGCAACCATGGTTGCCTGCCCGACCTGTGGTCGGGTGGAAGTCGATCTCTTTTCCCTCGCAAACGAAGTCGACGAGTATCTCAAGACCATCAAGGCACCGATCAAGGTGGCGGTCATGGGTTGCGTCGTCAATGGACCGGGCGAGGCCAAGGATTCGGACGTCGGCGTTGCAGCCGGACGCGGCAAGGGGATCATCTTCCGCAAGGGCAAGATCCTCCGCCGCGTGATGGAGAACGAGATCGTGCCGGCGCTCAAGGAAGAGATCACCAGCATTCTTGAAGAGGACGAACAGTTCGCAGAATGGCGTGAACCGAAAGACACCGCCAACGTCTAGCGGCTGACGTCAAGGCATCGCCTGATAACCGAGAGTGTTTTCCGGCCCGGTACAATAGGTATCGGGCCGTTGTTTGTGCAGTGAACAGGAATAGTTGATGGCAGAGAAGTACCTTGATATCAGCGTATCGCTCAGCGAGAGCCTTCCCGTATGGCCAAGCGATCCTCAGATTACGATGCCACCGGCATCCCGAATCGCTGATGGCGCCGGGGCGAACATTACCCGGCTCGGTATCGGTACCCACACCGGGACACATGTCGACGCCGAGTGGCACTTCATCGAGGATGGACAGCGACTCGAGGCACTGACACCGGATCGGTTGATCGGCCCGTGTTATGTCGCTGATCTCACTCATTGCACCACCCACATTTCAGCGAGCGACCTCGAAGCCGCGGGCATCCCGGAAGGCAGCACCCGTGTCATTCTGAAAACGACGAACTCGGATCTGTGGACAACTTCGCCGACCCAGTTCCAGGAGTCGTACATCGGGATCGCACCGGATGGCGCAGAGTGGATCGTCAACAGGGGGCTCGACTTCGTCGGGATCGACTATCACTCGGTCGAGCCGTTCAAAGCGGGTGGAAAAACACACCGAATCATCCTCGGTGCCGGATTGATCATTCTCGAGACGGTCGATCTCAGAAACGTTGAACCAGGCCACTACACACTCTATTGCCTGCCACTGCGTATCGACGGATACGATGGTTCACCGTGCCGTGCAGTTCTGGGAACAGCGACATGAGCCGGCAAGTGCCCTTCACGGTCGGGGCTTTCGGAATGCTCACCTGGGATCAGTTGATCGACACGGGTGCTTATCCTATCGAAGGCACCTACCATATCGTTCGGTCGATCACCGAGCAGTCCGGTGGCACCACCGGGAATACGTCTACCGCGCTGGCTCGGCTCGGGGTGGAAGTGAGCCTGGCTGCGAGAGTCGGCGATGATCCGACTGGTCGACACCTGATCGATGAACTGGCCGCTGAAGGCTGCAACATCGAGAACGTGCTGATACGCACCGGCGAACCGACCGACCGGGGCGTCATCCTTGTCTCCGGCGACCAGGAGAACCGTGATCGCACGATTCTCTGGGTGCAGGGCGCCCGATTGAAGCACGGTGATCAACTTCCGGTAGAGCCATTTTTCGCGAAAGACCTGGTACTGGTCGATCTCGACGACGCCCGTCTGCACCTGCTCCTGCTCGATCTTCCGATGCACGTGTCGCCTCGAACCCGAATCTTCGGGACAATGACGTTCCTGGCTGAACTGAAGCCATTTCAGGCGCTGGAACTAGCGCTTCGCCATGACTATCTCGCCGGGCATGTTCGCGAGTTGATGCACGCCACCGAACAGGAAACGATACAGGGAGCGATCGCCCGATTCCAGCAGGAGATGGTGCTCTCTCAGGTGCGGTTCGCCGCGTTCACCGATGGCGCCAACGGATGCATCATGGTCACCAGAGACGAAGCAATCGACATCCCAGCATTCGAGGTCGATGTGGTTGACCCCACCGGAGCCGGTGACGCCTTCGCGGCCGGTATGGCATGGGGAATCCTCAATCGGTTCGATCTGGAGCAAGTCGGACGTTTCGCCAATGCGATGGGCGCACTCGCAACCAGACAACATGGCGCCCGGGCAGCGCTGCCATCACTGACCGACGTCGAAGCCTTCTTGCAGACCGCCAGGATTCGAGAATCCGATGAGATCCGTGCAGCGAGTTCAGATTGAGCGCCAGCGCGTTGGCGAAATCGCCCTTGAAGCCGGTCTGAGCCTGTCTGCGGTCGGTCCCGCTGGCTCGTTCGGATCGGAATTGGAAGATCTGCTCGTCGATCGGATTCGCCATGGCCACCTCGACGGTTTCCACTGGTTCACCGAGGAGCGGGCTCGTTTCTCTGCTGATCCGCGAAACCTTCATGAGCACGCGCGCAGCATCATCAGCGTCGGCATCCCCTACTGGATGCCAGACATTCAGCATCCAGACGATGGTGTTCCCCGGGGTCGGATCTCTCGCTATGCCTGGGGCCGCGATTACCACAAGACCCTGAAACAACGCATGAAGCACTTCCACCAGTTGCTCGAGGCCGAAATCGGGGCGTCGATCGAAGCCCGGCTCCTGGTCGACACAGCCCGCGTCGTCGATCGGGCGATTGCTGCCCGCTCCGGGCTGGGATGGTATGGCAAAAACACCATGATCATCAGCCCGCGCCGGGGATCATGGCTGATGCTGGGCGAGGTTGTCGTCGATATCGACATTCAGCACGATCCACCCATGCGCCCGAAATGCGGACGCTGCACACGCTGCCTCGATATTTGCCCTACGGGCGCGCTGGTGGACGACTACACCCTCCATACTCCGTTGTGTATCTCGTTCCAGACGATCGAATCGCGGGAGTCGATTCCCCGGGAGCTTCGACACAAAATGCTGGACTGGGTGTTCGGGTGTGACATGTGTCAGGACATCTGCCCGTATACCGCCGCGGCAAAACCCGTTGACGAGCCATCGTTCGTTCCCAAATCGATTGATCACGCGTTCCCGCCTCTCCACTGGCTGATCTCCATGAGCGAAGCCGAGTTTCGCGAAGAATTCAGTGGCACAGCGGTCATGCGTGCCAAGTGGTCCGGAATGGTTCGCAACGCACTGGTGGCTCTGGGGAACATCGGGTGCGGCGACGATATCGAACTTCTGGAAAACACGGCCAGAACTCACGATCTGCCGATCGCCCGGGAGCACGCTGCGTGGGCGATGGCGCAGATCGACCTCGACGGCGTCAGACCGGCGCTGCGCGAACTGAAACGCCACGAGCGCAACCCAGTCGTCCTCGAGGAGATCCACACCATACTTCGAACAGAAGACTGAACACGAAAACGGACGGCCTTTCGACCGCCCGTTCTCTGATGCGTTCAGTTGCTAATCCTGATTACTCGTCGTCGAGCTCTCCGTTGAGCAGATACTCGATCGCCCGCTCGAGCTGAACGTCCTCGTCGAAGTCGTCCTGATCTTCGAGGTCTTCCAGCTCGACTTCGATATCCGGCGTAATGCCATTGCCCTGAATGGCATTCTGATCCGGGGTCAGCCATTCCGCAATCGTCACCTGGACCGAGGATCCATCATCCAGTGTGTGAATTCGCTGGATCGATCCCTTGCCAGCCGTCACCGTACCGATAATCGTGGCTCGCTCGTAATCCTGCAGAGCGCCGGACACGATCTCCGCCGAACTTGCCGTACTCTCGTTGACGAGCACCACCATCGGCAGATCGAACTCACTCACATCGCCCGGCATCATCGGGATAGACGTCGGATCATCCGAGTCCACATCGCGTTGCTCGAACAGTGCCGGACCTGCATCCTCGTCGACGAATCGTCCGATCATTTCTCGAGCTGAGGTTACCCATCCGCCGCCATTGCTCCGGAGATCGAGCACGATGCCTTCTGCACCGGCTTCCTGAGCGTCCTCGATCGCCTGATCGAGCTCGTCAACGGTGTTATCTCCGAACACGGTCACGGTAAGAAGCGCGATATCGTCAACCATCTCGAACATAACGGCCGGTAGTTCGATGCGGGCACGTTCAACGGTCACCTGGAACGGATCTTCATCATCCCGTTCGATCGTCAGATTGACCGAGGTACCTTCCGGCCCGCGTACCCGACCAACGGCATCTTCCATCGTCATTCCATCGACCGATACCCCGTCAACCTCGGTAATCACGTCACCAGGCTGCAGGCCTGCGTCCTCAGCGGGCGATTCACGCATCGGGCTGATAATCGTCAACTGGCCATCCGGTTGATCGACCCAGACACCGATGCCCTCATACTCCCCTGAGAGTCGCTGGCGACTCATCCGGGTTTCTGTTGGTCGCATGAAGACCGTATACCGATCATCAAGACCATTGACCATACCTTCGAGCGCGTTGTAGACAAGTTCACGCTGATCGAGGTCACCGTAGTAATACTCGTTCTCGAGTAATTCCACGACCTCGTCCAGCATCTCGAAGGTCACTTCAGGTGCGTCAGACGCATCGCTCTCCAGAGAACTAATCGTACGTTCGGCAGTGGCGTCGGTACCAGATGCCGGACTGACGACGTAGCGCTCGAGGGCGACACCGGCACCGAAGCTCCCCAGCCCGACCACTGCCACCAGGATAAAGATCCCGACGACGCGGAGGGCGAGTCCTGTTGCGTTCATGTAGCCTCCACCCGGTTGATGAATGTGTGAGTAGCAAGATGTCGAGAATTCGAGAGACAGATCTCACGATGTTTGAAATTCCGCTCCGACACTCCCTAGTATACTGCGGCGAGGAGCGCATTTGTTCTCCTCGGACCTGGGAGAAGTGGCGGGAGAAGTTGGGTGATTCTAACAATCGATGCGGGAAACTCAAATATCGTGGCCGGTGTTTTCATCGGGAGCGAACTGAACTGCGTCTGGCGCCTCGCCACCGATGCAGACCGCATGCAGGACGAGTGGTGGGCCATTCTCCAACCGCTAAGTAGCGCCGACAACATCGATCTGACCCAGGTTACTAGCGCCGTCATTTCCAGCGTGGTTCCCCGGCTGACTCCGAAGCTTGTTGAGCTGGTCCGTGAGCGCATCGGGGTCGAGCCAATCATCATCTCCAGCAAACTCGACATCGGGATCGGTGTTCACACCGACAATCCGTTCGAGGTCGGTGCTGACCGGATCGTCAATTCTCTCGCCGTTCAACACCTCTATCGCGCACCGGCAATCGTGGTCGATTTTGGCACTGCCACCACGTTCGATGTCGTATCGGCCGAAGGAAACTATATTGGCGGGGCGATCGCGCCAGGTGTTCAACTGGCACTTGATGCCTTGACTGGCCGCGCGGCCCGGCTGAGCGCGATCGAGCTGGCGGTTCCCGCTCAGGCGATCGGCAGCAACACGGTGAAATCCGTTCAATCCGGTACGATCCTCGGATACGTCGAGCTCGTGAACGGAATGCTGGAGCGGATCGTGACTGAACTCGACGGTGACCCGGTCATCATCGCCACCGGCGGTCTGGGCAAACTCTTCGAACAACACTGTCCCCGAATCGTCGCCTGGGAACCCGACCTCACGCTGATTGGTCTCCGGTTGATTCACGAGCTCCATAGTCGCTGACACGTGACCTGGAACCCCTGTCAGGATGCGTCCGTAGCCAGAGCCCATCCCCTATTGCGCGAAATTGTTAACGGGTTATAATTTCCAGACACACTAACTGGATCGCTGCGACACACCGCCACCGGCGGTGACCTGTTCATATCAACGCCCGCGGGTTCTGGTACCCGCCATTTGCCGGACTCTATCCGGTCTCCTGGCCTACCCGAGAAGCCCGGGGCGAGGCTGGAGGGCAGCTGTGAAGACCTACACGGTGGACCGCATCAGAAATGTCGGCCTCTTTTCGCATGGTGGTGCCGGCAAAACCTCACTCTCCGAAGCCGGCCTCTTCGCGTCCGGTGCAATCAATCGACTCGGCCGGGTGGATGACGGCAACACGATCTCCGACTGGGACCCCGACGAAATCAAGCGCAACATGTCTATCAGTACCAGCGTCATTCCGGTGGAATGGGACGACCACAAGATCAATTTCATCGACGCCCCCGGCTACGCAGATTTCGTTGGCGAGATGCTCAGCGCTATGCGGGTATGCGACGCCGCACTTATCCTGATGGACGCCTCAGCTGGCGTTGAGGTCGGTACCGAGCAGGCGTGGCGTTTCGCCGCCAAACACCGGCGTCCCCGAGCTATGCTGATCAACAAGATGGACCGCGAGAACGCGAATTTCGACAATTCCCTCCAACAGGCGCAGGAGATGTTCGGCGACATGATCGTGCCTATCTATGTGCCGATCGGCGCCGAAAAGGAGTTTCGCGGAATCATCGACCTGCTCGAGAACAAGGCGTATGGATTTCCGGAAGACCAGAACGGTCAATACCCCGAGATCGAAATCCCCGATGAGATGCGGGACCAGGTCGAGCAGTACCGAACTGAGCTGGTCGAGCGAATCTGTGAAGCCGACGAAGAGCTAACGCTCCGCTATCTCGAAGATGAAGAGATCACCACAGCCGAACTGCGAGCGGCAATGCGCCATGCCTTCAGCAACGGCACGCTGGTGCCGGTCATGGCCGGCGCCGCAACGAGCTGTCGGGGCACCCGAATGATTCTGGATGCCATCGTCAGTTGTTTCCCTCCCCCAAGTCCCGAGGAAGCAATGGACGCCAAGGGGGAGATGATGTCGGTTGATCCCGATCCCAACGATCCAACAGTCGCGCTGGTCTTCAAGACAGTGGCTGACCCGTTTGTCGGCAAGATATCCTACTTCCGGGTGTTCTCCGGAGTCGTGAAATCCGATAGTCACCTGCACAACGTGCAAGCCAACGAGGATGAGCGAATCGGTCAACTCCACGTTATGCGTGGCAAAGAGCAGATAGCCGTTGGCGAGATCAACGCAGGCGATATCGGGGCGGTCACCAAACTCGATTCCGCGGTTACCGGCCACTCGCTGTGTGATCCCCGCCACCTGTACACGCTGGAAGAAATCGACTTCCCGGATCCGGCTCACCATGCCGCAGTCTTCCCGCACACCAAGGGCGATCTCGACAAGATGGGCACCTCGATTCAGCGTCTGATCGAAGAAGACCCGACACTGCGAGTCTGGCGCGATCCGGATACGCATGAAACGATCGTCGCCGGGCTTGGCGAATCGCATGTGCAGATCGCGCTTCAGCGCATGGCGCGAAAATTCGGAGTAAACGTCGATATCGATCTGCCGAAGATCCCCTATCGGGAGACGGTCACCACCCCAGTCAAGGGTGTCGAGTACAAGCACAAGAAGCAGACGGGTGGTCACGGGCAATACGGTCATGTCTACCTCGACATCGAACCGTGTGACGAGGCCGAATTCGTATTCGAAGAAACGATCGTCGGCGGGGCCGTTCCCAAGAACTTCATTCCCGCAGTGGAGAAGGGTCTTCGCGAAGCACTCGATTCCGGCATTCTGGCCGGCTACCCGGTCATGAACGTCAAGGCGACGCTGACCGATGGTTCTTACCACTCGGTCGATTCGTCAGAGATGGCGTTCAAGATCGCAGCCCAGCAAGCATTCCGGAAAGGTGTCGCTGAGGCGAATCCGACACTGATGGAGCCCGTGATGAAAATGCGAATCACCGTTCCCGAAGCGTACATGGGTGATGTGATGAGCGATCTCAACGGCAAGCGGGGCCAGGTTCAGGGAATGGATCCCCGTTCGAGCGGTTTCACCACTATCGAAGCCTTCGCCCCAGCCGCTGAGATCCAGCGCTACTCGTCGGATCTGCGTTCGATTTCACAGGGGCGCGGATACTTCTCGGTCGAGTTCTCTCACTATGCAGCGGTTCCGCCGCATATGACCGATTCGGTGATCGAGGCGGCCAAAGTACGAGAGGCTGCCCACGTTTAGCGTCAACCAGCCGGGTCAATCATTTGCCTTGCAGCGGGCGGCCCTCCGGGTCGCCCGCTATTTCTGGCTGGCACAGTATCGCAGAGAGAAGTACCATCAGTCGTCGATTCGCTGACGCTTCGGAATCGACATTTCTGTGAACACGAGTGGAGCACCTGTGGACCTGGCACTGATTTTCGACGGCGGATCAAAGGGGAACCCGGGACCGGGATACGGCAGTTTCCGGTTGACCATCAACGGCACGCACGCACCGCTCGAAGAACTCGACTTCGGCAATAACGTCACCAATAACCAGGCTGAATATCGAACCATGATCGAGGGCCTGAAGAAGGCGCTCCAGGTGCTGAACAACGCCGGGGTGTCACCGCAAAATGCGTCGATCGATGTCAGGACGGACAGCAAACTCGTCGTCGAGCAGGTCAACGGTCGATGGAAAATCCGCAACGAAGGCCTGAAGCCACTCTCGGCTGAAGCGCGCAAACTCCTGAATCAGTTTGGGCGCCCTAGCCTGTCGTGGCATCCAAGGAAAGAATCGGTGAAGGTACTCGGCCACTAACCAGCGACGCGGCTATTGCCGGGCCGAGAAATCCTATGCTATACTCGTGCCTGCGAGCGGGCGGTTAGCTCAGTTGGTTAGAGCGCTACGTTGACATCGTAGAGGTCACTAGTTCGAATCTAGTACCGCCCACCACATGCCGGCACAGCGCCGGCATTTTTCGTCCGCTGAGCCGAATTCAGCGCGAGATTACGCAAATCGATATCAGCGCCGAGCGGGACGAGTAGCCGCCTAAGCCGAAAGAGATCCGGAGCCATCGGCTGAAAGCTCTGGTCGGACCTGACCGCGGTGAATACCACCCGCAAGCTGACAGGCAGAACGTCATCGACTCAAGCCTGTCCGGTAGCCCACCGTTAGCAGGGCCAACGAGCGGCATCGGATACGTCTATCGGTGCCGGAACGTGGGTGGAACCACGTCGGGAATGCAAGCGCACCCCGCCGTCCCATTTGGGATGGCGGGTTTTTTGTTGCCATCTCCAGCAATCGTGACGCAGCAAATGAATCGAGGTGCCGCGATGTGCGGCTGCAGGACCAGCCAGACAACCGGAAACTGAATCACTGCAAAGTGAATCATCTTTAGCCGATCGCAATCCGAAAGGAAATCACCATGGCAGACGTTGCCGACGAGATGGACCTTCAAGTCGAAGCGAAGAATCAGAAGGAAATGGATCTCGCCAGGATGCGCCACTCTGCGGCGCACGTGATGGCACAGGCAGTTCTGGAGAAGTTCCCGGATGCCAAGCTGGCAATCGGCCCGGCAATCGATACGGGCTTCTACTACGATTTCGATCTCCCCCGCACGCTGACACCAGAAGATCTGGACGGCATCGAACAGCGGATGAAAGAGATCGCCGCGGAGAAGCACCAGTTTCAGCGCGATGAGATCTCACGAGAAGACGCCGCCGAGTTCTTCAAGGACGAGCCGTACAAGCTCGAATTGATTGATGATCTTCCCGATGACGAGGTCATTTCCCGGTATACGCACGACACATTTGTCGATCTCTGTCGCGGCCCTCACGTCGAGGATACGTCACGGATCGGGCACGTTCGACTGCTCAGCGTGGCCGGGGCGTACTGGCGTGGTGACGAGAAACGCCCAATGCTTCAGCGAATCTACGGCACGTCGTGGCCATCCGAGCAGGAACTGGAAGAGTTCCTACAGCGGCTGGAAGAGGCGCAGCGTCGGGACCATCGCAAACTCGGCCGTGAGCTCGATCTGTTCTCGGTGAGCGAGGAGATCGGCGCCGGATTGATTCTCTGGCATCCAAAAGGTGCCATGGTTCGTCACCTGGTAGAGCGCTTCGAGACAGACGAACATCTCAAGCGTGGCTACGACATCGTCTATACGCCACACATCGCCAGCCAGGCGATCTATCAGAAGTCCGGTCACCTCGAGACATACTCGGAGAACATGTACGCGCCGATGGACATCGAGGGATCGCCGTTCTATCTGAAACCGATGAACTGCCCGGGCCACGTGATGATCTTCAACTCGGACGTCCGCTCTTACCGTGACTTGCCGATCCGTTACGCCGAGCTCGGCACGGTGTACCGATACGAACGCAGCGGCACGCTCCACGGCATGCTCCGGGTTCGCGGCTTCACGCAGGACGATGCGCACATCTTCTGTCGTCCGGATCAGCTGCAGGGTGAGATCGCCGGAGTTCTCGATCTGGCGATGTACTTCGCCGAAGTCTTCGGCTACGAGTTCGAGATCTTCCTGGCAACGAAACCCGAGAAGTCAATCGGTTCCGACGAGAACTGGGACGCGGCTACGAAGGCTCTCTCCGACGCGCTCGAATCGAAGAACCTGGCCTACACGGTCGAAGAGGGCGAAGGCGCCTTCTATGGTCCGAAGGTTGACATCAAGTTCCTCGACTCACTCGGCCGGGAGTGGACAGGGCCGACAATTCAGGTCGACTTCAACCTGCCGGAACGCTTCGATGCCAACTACATCGGAGAAGACGGTGGCCGGCATCGTGTGGCGATGATTCACCGCACGGTTCTCGGCTCGATGGAGCGATTCGTCGGTGGATTGATCGAGCACTTTGCCGGAGCCTTCCCGGTCTGGCTGGCGCCGATCCAGGCGTTGATCGTGCCGATTGCCGATCGTCATGCCGAGTACGCCAATAATGTGGCGGATCGACTGCGATCAGCCGGACTCCGCGTGGAAGTAGACGACGGCAGCGACCGGATGCAGGCCAAGATCCGTCGCGGTCAGATGCAGCAGATTCCGTATATGCTCGTGGTCGGCGACAAAGAAGCCGAGGCCGACGCCGTGGCGGTCCGCCTGCGGTCCAACGAGAACCTCGGTGCAATGCCGATCGATGACTTCCTGGCCAACGCCGGAAACGTCATCGAAAGCAAATCACTGGAACTCATGCCAGAGAGCGAATAACCCCATACCGACAATCAAACGGTTCTCCCCTCTCCCAGCATTGGGAGAGGGGCCGGGGGTGAGGGCCATTGTCCACCGAAAATGGCAACCCTGCGAACCCGGGTCGGCAGGGGCGCCGACCCCTACATAGGTAAGCCAGTTGGCCTGGTGTGAGGGCCGTGCCCCCTACTCTTCCTACTTCCACACCTGCTTCAACACCCGCAGCCAGTTATCGCGACCGAACTTCTGGATCGCCGCGTCATCATAACCCCGGTCGCGCAGTGCCTGAATCAAGACAGGCGTCTGGGACGCGTCGTAGAGCGCTTCGGGCATTCCTGCGCCATCATAGTCAGAGCCGAGCGCCACGTGATCGATGCCCACCAGGTTGACGATATGATCAACATGATCAACCATTTGATCAAGTGATACGTCGCTGGCCTCCTTCGCGCCTTCAACAAGGAACTGTCGCGCGAAGTTGATGCCCATAAGGCCGCCGTTTCGGGCCAATGCACGGATCTGATCATCGTAGAGATTGCGTTCGTGATTGCAGATCGCCCGGGCATTCGAGTGGCTGGCAACGATCGGCACCTTGGTCGTTTCCAGCACGTCCCAGAATCCGGCGACGTTGAGATGGGAAACGTCCACCAGAATCCCCATCTGGTTGCACCGACGAACCAGCTCCTTCCCCAGATAGGTGAGGCCGCGCTCCCGGTTCTGCTCACCGACGCCCTCGCAGAAGATGTTTGACCGGCTCCAGGTGAGGCCAATCGAGCGCAATCCCAGTGCATAGGAGAGGCGGAGAATTGTGAACTCCGGATCGATCGCCTCGGCTCCCTCATAGTGCAGAACGGCGCCGAACGAGCCCTCTTGATAAGACTTCTCGATATCATCGACTGTCTCGACCAGGCGCACCTGGCCATCGGATTGCTCGACAATCTTCCGCAGGCGATCGACCATTCTGAGCGTCTGAATCAATGCGTGGTGCGGTAGATCATCGTTGCGGATGAACACCGCGCACATCATCGCCGAGATCTGTCCCTCTTTCAGCCTGGGCAGATCAACGTGCCCGATGTCCGAACGCTCGAAGAAGCTTCGCTTCGTATCGGCGATGTCCAGCAGCCAGTCGCTATGTCCATCGATCATCCACATGCCAGCGTCACTGCTCACGTTCACTTCCTCTCGTTCAATCCTGCGGTGCAAGCCAATGTCGCCCCGGTCTAGAATCAGTACCGACAACCGGGGACGATCTGCGCAGATCATGCTACGGTTCTCGCAGTTGGTATAGCCCACAGCCTATCACGACAACCGCGATTCGGTAGAAGGATCCCGGAGCTCAACATGAACCCACCCCGTCGTCCCATAATCGCCATACTGGCCACCCTGACCTTCGCGCTGATTCTCGGTGCCTGCATGCAGATCGAAGTCGAGAGCGATTTCCAGGCAGACGGCAGCGCCCGCCACTCGATCGAGACCACAATCGACCGCACGTTTCTCGATGATCCCGCGATTTCCGACGAAATTGGTGGCCCGCTTGATTTCAGTGAAGCCGAGCGGCAGGGCGAGGAAGCCGGTTTCGATGTCGAGGTGATCGACACCGCATCTCGAGTCGGGGTCCGCCTCTCGACGGACGTCGAAGACAATTCGGATCTTAGCGATGTCCTCAGCGAGCTGTTCGCCGTTGCGGGAAGCGACAGTCCACCCGAAGGCGGATTCCAGGGATCGTTCACCGAGTCCAGCTCTCTCGGTTCCACCACCTACCGGTTCGAGCTCACCGCGGATGGCGACGCCCTGTTCGAGAACCAGCAAGAGCTGTTCAACGGTGATCCAGAGGATGAACTGGGACCTGACGTCGAAGACGAACTCGCAGATGAGTTCAGCGACGAATTTGGCGATCAATTCGACTTCGATGTCGAGCCTGGCCTCGACATGTTCGGGCAGTTCGTGAATATGACCTATACCGTCTCGATGCCCGGCGAGATTACCGAGCATAACGGATCATCTGCCGGGCCAGAGCGAGTACAGTTCGAGATCCCCCTCTCGGGGTCGGAAACGTTCTTCGCTGAATCCGAAGAAGGATCCGGAATGTCGGTCTGGGTCATCGTCGGGATCATTCTCGGCCTCGCGGCACTTGCCCTGCTGATCACTGGTGGATTCGTTCTGATGCGCGGGCAGAAGGCGCCAGACCTGTCGTCTGAGCCACCCAGGTCAAACCAGAGCAAGACGTAACAATTCCGCAACGATATGTTCAAGGTGTGACTTTACTCACAACGCTGACCTCCCCGGGGGACGCAGAATGGACCAGGGTAGCTTGATCTACCATGGTCGAATACGCTGTGATCAACCCAGAACGGGAGCTGACGCATGGACGTGCTAATGATTGGAACGCTGGCTGGTGTCGCTGGGATGCTGATCGTGTTCGTGGCGGGATACTACTTCCTGCGGGACCGCATCGCGCCGGTTGAGGTTCAGGACGAGTCTGACAAGCCCAGTGACTAGCTCCAGGCCCCCAGATACGTACCGTTAGCGGGATGAGCGGAGAATCGTCCAGGCCAGATACAGACCAAGGCCGCCGGCGATGATGAACCCAAGCCCGAAGAATGCCCCGGCCCACTGATCCCAGAGTGGCGGGCTGTATACCGCCATCAGGATCGCCAGCCCGATGATGAACGATGCAGTCAGAATCCCGAGCACCACCCGGTTGACCATGCGCTCTGCACGGAACATCAGGGATTCGAACCGCTCTGGCCGCACCCCAACTTCGAGTTGCCCCCGGTCGACCGCGCTCAGAATCCGTCGAACCATGTGAGGCAATTCCATGCCGAGATGGATCGCCTCGAAGCTGGCGGTTCCCACCCGCTTTGCCATCGCATGCGGGTGAAGCTGATTCATCAGGATCTGCTCGGTGTATGGCCGCAGCGCACTGATGGGCTCGAAATCCGGGCTGACTCTGGCCGCCAGGCCTTCCGCCATGACTCCCGTCTTGAGAAGCAGCGCCATGTTCGACGGCAACTGCAGATTATGTCGACGAATAATCATCAATCCATCTTCGATCGCGGTGCCCAGGGCGATCTCCCCGAGCGATCGATCCGTGTACTTGTTCAACAGACGCTGAAGATCCTGTCGGAGAATTGCCCGATCAACCCGGCTCCGGGCCACTCCGAGATCGAGAATCACATCGACCATCCGGTCAGCATCTTCCATCACGATTGCGAGGACAAGCCGTACGAGATCGTCCTGCATCCGCTGATCGACATAGCCAACCATCCCGAAATCGATCAGCCCGATTCGCCCCTGGGTATCGATGAAAAAGTTCCCGGCGTGGGGGTCAGCGTGAAAGAATCCATGAGAGAAGATCATCTTCAGGTACATCTGGAAGATGCGGTCGGCCAGATCAGGGGTGTCGATCTGGTTCGTCTCCAGTCCCTCGTCATCACTGACCTTTGTGCCCCGAAGCCGCTCGAGGGTGATGATCTGCGCGGTCGTGGTTTCCCGGAATACCGCCGGGACCCGGACGACGGGATCATCGGCAAACCCCTCAGCGAACCGCTCCGCATTCCGGGCCTCTCGCAGGTAGTCCAGTTCGCCCCGGAGCGTGTCGGAGAACTCCTGGACCAGGCCGACGACATCATAGTGATTGGCGACTTCCCAGCGTCGGCTCGCCGTCTGTGCAAGGTTATAGAGGATGTTCAGATCCTCTTCGATCTGTGACTGCACCCCGGGCCGAAGAATCTTCACCACCACATCGGTGCCATCATGGAGTTTGGCAGCGTGTGCCTGACCAATCGATGCACTTGCCAGCGGCTCATGATCGAACTGAGCGAACGCCTGGTTGATCGGCATCCCGAGCTGCTCTTCGAGCACAGAATCGATCAGGGGAAATGGGACTGGAGCCGCTGAATCCTGGAGTAGTGACAACTCGTGCTGAAACTCGGGAGGAAGCAGGTCGGCGCGGGTCGAAAGGATCTGTCCCAGCTTGACGAAGGTCGGTCCCAGCTCTTCGAGGGCTTGCCGGAGACGCTCTGGTTGGGACGGCCAGCCTCCACCGGCCGTCATACCCCGGCGGAACGGAGCAAACCGCTCCAGACCAATGATGCCGACCAGAAACCCCATCCCATGACCAGCCAGCACACGGGCAATTTCCCGATAGCGCCGGATCCGTCTGGTTCTCCTGGGGAAGAGCATGCAATCCCTCGTCAGTCGCTGATCAATGCAATCGTACCGACAGAGACACTCGCAATCCCGGCGCCGGGATTGAAATCAGATGTAATGATCGGAATCGCTACCGCATTCTCGCCGTCAGGTGAAGGCCGGAGGCTAGCGTTGGCCCCTCGTAGAGGCGATCTTCGAAGTACGACAATCGCCAG
Source organism: Sphaerobacteraceae bacterium (assembly GCA_007695115.1). Lineage (GTDB taxonomy): Bacteria > Chloroflexota > Chloroflexia > Thermomicrobiales > Thermomicrobiaceae > SLMJ01. The sequence goes on along the minus strand of REEK01000119.1, from coordinate 3,074 downwards.
GTAAACAGAAACGTCACTCTCGCGACCATCCTCACCGCTGAGATCGGTAGTACGCCGGAGGCTCCCCCAACTCGTTCCCGCTGCCAGTAGTCCACCAGATCATGAACCTGCCCGAACGGATGAAACCCGTACCGGGCATCTTCGACCCTGAATCCGGCGTGCCAGATATCTCGAAAGACATCCTGTGCCCGGAAGAAGTTGATATGCCCGACATGGTCCTGTTTCCAGGTTCTCAGTGGAAGCCGACTGGAGTTCTTCAGCAGGTGATAGATGCTGCGGGGTTGATCTTCCAGCGGTGTGTAGAAGTGAAACACCCCGTCGTAGACCAGCACCCTGCCGATATCCGCCAACATCTCTTCGTAAGCGGGAACATGCTCGATCAGGTCGAAGAACACGACCGCCTGAATCGAATCATCGGCAAATGGAAGAACGCTGGCATCCAGGGCGATGTATTCACCATCCCGGTCGGCAGCAACGGCCTCATGAAGCGCAGAAACGCTGAGATCACAGCCAATCACCCGGAGATCAGGCCGTACCCGTTTCATCGCCCGAACGTAACGACCGGCGCCACATCCCAGGATGAGTACGGTGCCCGAGGTATCGCTCAGAGCATCGAGACAGTGATTGAGTCGTATCGCTGCCACGCTGCGGTCTGATGGATTGACCTCATCACGCCCCTGGATCTTGCCCGGATCATCGATATCGTAGCGTCCAACTTGCCGCATCAGCCGGTAACTTGCCCGGTATAGAAGGCAACCAGTGGCGCCAGGTCATCGATGATCACGTCCGGGGTGATGTCCGACGACTCCAGCTCCGCGGGATCAGTAACGCCGGTCATCACCAGCATCGTCGGCAAACCGGCACGCTCCCCGGCAAGGATATCGGTGTCCAGTCGATCGCCGAGCATGATCGTTGTTGGAGCGGACGTCCCGAGACTCTGCATCGCTTCTTCGATCATGCCGGTAGATGGCTTGCCGACCACGACTGGAGATTTGTCTGTCGCAGCGTGCAAAGCGGCGATGATTGCACCCGAACCGGGGATAATGCCCTCTTCGGTCGGGAACGTCGTGTCGCCATTCGTGGCAAACCAGTCGGCTCCGGCACGAATTGCCAGACAGGCCTTGCGCAGGTCATCGTAGGTTAGCCCGAAGTGACCGCCAGAGACGACAACCTGGGCATCCTTGCCCGCCGGAACGAAGTAGCCATCGTCAAACATCGCCGCGTGCAGCGCTGCCATCCCAACGACACATACGCCGGTTCCCTTCGGGTAACGCTCTTCGACCATGCCCCTGGTGGCTACACTGGATGTCAGAATCCGGTCTGCGCCGAGGTCGATCCCCATCTTCTGGAGCTTGTCAGCAAACTCCTGCGGCGACTTCGTCGAATTGTTCGTCGCCATCAGGTACGGAATACCGCGCGCTTCAAGTGCCTGCAGGAACTCCGGAACATACGGCAGACAGAGATCACCACGATAGATCACCCCATCCATATCGATCACGTACGACTCTGCCCGTTCGAGCAGATTGTTGAGCTCGGTTTCTGTTGTCGCGGTCACTGCGCTACTCCGTGTCCTGCAATTAAATTGACGTCACGTGAACAGATTCGGCACTCCCGGGGACTGTCCCGGAGAAGGTTAGCACAGTCAGAAACCGGGATGACTCATGCTATACTGCGCCCGTCACGACCGGAACGATATTTTAACATGCGTGGAAGGAGTCACCGGTGGGGGATGGTACCCGCGAGATCAATCAGGAGACAGCCAAAAAGGTCCTCGCACACGTCGATGAGCAGGAAATAACCGAGTTCCTCCAAGGGCTGGTGCGAATTCCCAGCGTCAACCCGCCCGGCGACGTTCGCGCCGGGATGAAGTACTGTGCTGACAAGCTGGCAGCCGAAGGCTTCACGATCGACTACATCACCGAAGAAGAAGAGAAGCCGAATCTGCTGGCGTCGAAATCAGACGGCGACGGGCCAACGCTCCTGTTCAACGCACACATCGACGTCGTTCCCACAGGTGACGAAAGCAACTGGTCTCACCCGCCATTCGGCGCAGAGCTGGTAAACGGACGAGTCTATGGCCGTGGCGCTGGCGACGACAAGGCCAGCGTGACCGCGCAGGTCATGGCAGCCGTCGCGCTGGCTCGTTCCGGTGTGCCGATCAAAGGCAAACTGATCGTCAACGAGGTGGCCGATGAAGAGGTCGGTGGCGTGCTCGGCGCTCAGCTCTGTGCCAATGATCCGAACGTCCAGCCTGATTTCGTGATCGTTGGCGAACAAACGCTCAACCGGGTCTGCCTGGGTGAAAAGGGTGGCGCCGGCTGCAACGTCACGGTTTACGGACGTGCGGCACACGGGGCCCTTCCATGGGAAGGCGTCAACGCAATCGACGGCATGGGCAAGGTAATCGTGGCGCTGCAGAATGAACTACAGCCGATTCTTGCCGAACGAACCCACCCGCTCTTCAAACCGTCGTCGATGACCGTCTCGATGATCAGCGGCGGCGTAAAAGCCAACGTTGTTCCCGACCAGTGTTCGATTTATGTCGATCGTCGCATTGTCCCGGGCGAGACGCCGGAGGCAGTGCGCAAAGAGATCGAAGACGTTGCCATTCGGGCGATCGCCGGAATCGAAGGCATGCGCGTGGAAGTCGAACTCGGACCGATGGGTGGCCGCGAGGCGCATCACTGCGAGCCGGGTGATCCACTGCCAAAAGCGATGCTGGAAGCCAACGAGTTCCTCGGCTTCAACGCCGAGCCGACCGGTTTCAGTATGGGCACCGACGGTCGCCATTTCGTTGCGAATGGCTACCCGGCCATCGTCTACGGACCGGGCGACCCGGCACTGGCCCACCAGCCAGACGAGTGGGTTGGCGTCGATGAGGTTGTCGATGCAACCAAAGCCTATGCCCTCGCCGCTGTCTCACTGCTGACCGACGAATAGCAAGCGAAAGGCCCCTCCACATCTCTTGCGGAGGGGCCGCGTTCCTCACTCATCAAGCCGGGACGACTGGCTGTCGATGGCGGCGAAGATATCGAATGCCGAAGACCGTCAGGACTAACAGTGGCCATCCCCAC
>REEK01000156.1 GCA_007695115.1 Sphaerobacteraceae bacterium | reverse complement strand
AGGGGCGTACGACCCTGTACGCCCGATGCGCCGCCGGAACCCGGGTCGGCAGGGGCGCCGACCCCCCTACATCGGGTTTCCCACCAGGATCGGGAACAGGTTGCCCAACTAAATATTCATTTGATATCTCCCCTCTCCCAGTTTTGGGAGAGGGGCCGGGGGTGAGGGCCGAGGGCCGCTAATCCGCAGCAATCGCCTCAGGCTGTTGCTGGCTGGACTTCTCAGCCGTTGCACGCATGTCGATGCGCTCGGCCAGTACCTCGGCGATGTGATTCGGTCGCCGGTCAGTAAAGTGACCGATCTGCTCCCGACAGGAAACGCCGGCAACGGAGATGATCGTCTCCTTCGCCTGTTGCTTGACCATCGGGAAGAGACGTTCCTCACCGATTTTCCGGGAGACCTCGTAGTGCTCGGCTTCATAGCCGAACGAGCCGGCCATCCCGCAGCAGCCCGCGCCACTTTCCTTGACGATATAGCCTGCCCGGTTGAGCATCGACATTGATGGCTTCATACCGACAACTGCCTTCTGATGGCAGTGCCCGTGGAACAGGACATTGGTGCCGTCCGGTTCCTTCCAGACGATATCCAGATCACCATCCTTGTCGAGCTTGTCGAGGAACTCATCGATCATGAAGCTGTTGGCACCCAGCTTTGCGACATCCGGGTCACCCGGCAACAGATCAGCGTACTCATCACGCAGCGTCAGAATGCAACTCGGTTCGGTACCGACGATCGGCACTCCCTGGCGGGCATACGGAGCCAGCGCCTTGACGTTCTGCGTCGCGAACGCTCGAGCCTCCTTGACGAGACCTTTGGAATACGCCGGCCGGCCACAACAGGCACGCTGCGGGACAATTGCCACCGTGAATCCGGCCGCTTCGAGCAGCCGCACCGTGGCTTTGCCGATCTCCGGATACTGCGTGTTGGCAAAGGTATCGTGGTAGTAGACCACCAGGCCACGATGGCCGTGCTCCTGCCGTGGGCCACGCTTCTGGAACCATGCCTCGAAGGTTTCCGACACAAACGGAGCCAGATTCCGATTCGGATGAATGCCCGCCATCTTCTTGCCAATGCTCGCCAGCGGCGTTTTCATCACCAGGTTGGCAAGCGGCGCCAGACGAGCGCCTAGCCGGTTGAGTGTTGGCACATTGGCCAGCATCTTCGCCCGGGCCGGTGTTCCGTGAGCATCGTAGTACTGCGCCAGGAACTCCGTCTTGATCTTGGCCATATCCACGCTCGATGGGCACTCCGTCTTGCACGCCTTACAGGAGAGGCAGAGATCCAGCACATCGTAGGTCCGTGGATCGGAGAAGTTCTCGAACTTCAGACCGCTACCGGAAAGTGCTGCCCGGAGCGCGTTGGCGCGGCCACGGGTGGAGTCTTCCTCATCGCGGGTTGCCATGAACGACGGGCACATGGTGCCCGATCCGGTCTTGCGGCAAACCCCGGCACCGTTGCACATCTCGATCGCCGCGGCGAATCCGCCCTCGTGCGAGAAATCGAGGTGCGTCTTGATATCGACGGTGCGGTATTCGGCACCGTACCGCAGGTTCTCGGTCATCGGCGGACAATCAACGATCTTGCCGGGATTCATCCGCCCTTCCGGGTCGAAGGCCTGCTTGAGCTCCTTCATGCAGCGATAGAGCTCCGGACCGAAGATCTGCTCGTTCAACTCGCCACGCGCCAGACCGTCGCCATGCTCACCACTCATCACCCCGCCGAATTTCACCGCCAGGTCGGCCGATGCCAGGGTGATATCCCGCATCGCCTGGATCCCGGACAGTGTCTTCAGGCTGATCAGCGGTCGGATATGCAGACAACCGGCGCTGGCGTGGGCGTAGAACGCCGCCTTGGTGTCGTACTTGTCCACCAGCTTCAGAATCTCGTCGACATACTCGGCCAGGTGCTCCACTGGAACCGAGACATCTTCGATACAGGCAATCGGCTTGGCATCGCCTTTGACGCTCATCAGCAGGCCAAGGCCAGCCTTGCGGACTGACCAGATGTCCGCCTGTCGCCTGGCATCCAGCACCTTGATGATGTCCTGCTGAATGTCATTGGCCTTCAGGTGGGATTCGAGATGATCGACCTTGGCCTGCAGCTCTTCCTCGGTCTCGCCATAGAACTCAACCACGATCACATCCCGGGCCTCGCCGGAGATGAAGGAGATGAGATCGGCGTAGCCCGGCTGCGAGCGGGTGAGCGATACCAGCATTCGGTCCATCAGCTCGATGGCGGATGGCTCGCACTCGAGAATCGTCGTGGTGGCGCGCATTGCGTCGACCAGATCGTCGAACTGCAGGACAGCCAGCGCTGTGTTGCTTGGCGTTTCCACCAGACCCATCTCGTATTCGACTCCGAAGGTGAGCGTACCTTCCGAGCTGGAGATCAGGCGTGCCGGGTTGAAGCCATCCTCGCGAATCAGCTCCGGCAGGTTATAGCCGGTAGCCCGGCGCCAGTGGCGGGGGTAGTCTCGCTCGATCGCCTCACCATAGGTTTCACGCAGATTGAGCAGATCGCGATAGAGTCGCCCCTCTCGCGTATCAAAGCTCGCCTTCTGTTTCCACTGATCGATGGTCAGTTCACCCAGGCTCAGGGGGGTACCATCGCTGAGGATTGTCTGCGCGGAGATAATGTGATCTTTGGTCATTCCATAGAGGATTGAGTGAGCGCCGGCCGAGTTGTTACCAACCACGCCACCGATCGTCGCCCGATCACCGCTCGATGGGTCAGGCCCGAACATTACGCCGTGTCGCTTCAGTTTGCTATTGAGCGTGGCCAGCACCATACCAGGCTGCACGCGAACACGCCTGGCATCAGCATCGAACTCGACGATTTGGTTCATGTATTTGGACGTATCGATAATCAGTGACTGCCCGACCGCCTGTCCAGCGAGACTGCTCCCGCCCCCTCGCGGCAGAATCGAGACGCCGAACTCGGCCGCAATCTCCATCGCAGCCTGGATATCATCCACGGTTCGCGGAAGAACCACGCCAACGGGGTCGATCATGTAATTGCTGGCATCAGTGCTATAGAGCGTCCGTGAGTAGAGATCAAAGCGGACCTCACCCTGAATTCGCGGACGAAGAGCCAGTTCCAGCGCTTCCCGCGTCTGCTCAACGTTCGTGAGCGGCAGTTCGCGTTCTGCAAGGGCCAACGTCATACCTCTTTCTTGTCCCTGGGATTGCGGGCAGGCGCCGTGCGATAGCGAATCGGACGTTGCTAGCCTGCCGTCAACAGGTGCATCATTAGGTCTGCGGCACGCAATCATCAGTCTAACACTTGCTGTTGATCGGTCCAGCCTCCTCGCGATACCTGCCTGGGGCCCTGATCTCCATTTTCCGGAAAGGGACATATCGTGTTCTACACACGCAAGGGCGACACTGGCTACACCGATCTCCTCGGAGACCGCGTACCGAAATATCACGCCAGACCCGAGACCTACGGCACGATCGATGAAGCAACGTCGTTCCTCGGACTTGCCCGGGCAATGGCTACCACCGACCGGACTCGCGAGATCATTCTGCAGGTCCAGCGCGATCTGTATCTGATGATGGCCGAACTGGCATTCGCTTCCAACATGGATCAACACAAATTCGAAATGAATCATGAACACGTGCTCTGGGTAGAACAGCAGACCGATTCCCTCTCCGATGAGGTGGAACTGCCGCCGCACTTCATTATTCCGGGCGACACGGTGCCCGGAGCAGCGCTCGATTCAGCACGCGGCGTCATCCGGCGAGCCGAGCGCCTCGCGGTTCATCTGTTCCATGAGGAAGAGATCAGGAACGAGGAGCTGATCGCTTACCTGAACCGGCTCTCGTCGCTGCTGTTCATCCTGGCGCGGTTCGAAGATCACGCCGCCGGAATCACCCCGACGAAAGCGAAGCAGAGCTGATCTTAGCGTCAGCCCTGGTCTCTTTTGATAGCGGCAATCTCTTCAGCCAGCCGGCTGGCCCGTGGATCATCCTGTCCGGCGTACTTCGCGTTGATCTTGCGTGAATATGGCACCTGGGCAGGATTCAGCAGCTGCTGGAACGTGAAGGAGCAGATCCGCATCCCCGGATAGAGCGCCACCGCCATCCGGCCGAGGTTGGAGAGCTCCATCGTGGCGGTTCCCTGCCAGCCGGGTTCGAAGACCGCCGCCGTACTGTGCACGGTAATCCCGAGCCGGGCGATGCTGCTCCGGCCTTCGAGGCGGGCCAGAAGGCTATCCGGCAGCGTCAGCGACTCCATTGTCGAAGCCAGTGCGAAGTCTCCCGGTTGCATCATGAAGGCATCGCCATCGGCAATCTCGATCGTCCGCATCGCATCCCCGATCGATTGCGGCTGCCGGGGATCGATGTAGGAATGCCGGGAATATTCGAAGACCATGAACGTATTGCCGAGCCGGCAGTCGATCGAGCATGATCCCAGATGTTTTGACAAATCTGGCACGGGCTCCAGCCTGATCAGCCCGGATTCCAGTGCCTCGCGGATATCGCCATCAGAGAGAATCATCGGATTTCCTGTTCTGTTCTTGCATCACCTGCCGGTGTATTGTGTAACGTTTAGGCTGCCGGTTCGTTGAAAAGCTGGACGGTAATTTCAGTCTGGCGAACGACAATCGGTCAAACGGCTTGAAATCGACCACTCAGAGCAGCAAAAATGGCAATGCTCTGATACAGTGTCGGGTACGCCGAAGGCACAGTATGCTGGCCATCATGGAACGACGTCAACCACAGCAAGGCATACCGGAATGACTATTTACCCATGCTATAATCCCGCGTCGAGCGCCATTTGCCAAATTGTCGACGAATGGACGACGCACACGCTCGACTTGCACGCTCGGAAGTGGAGTTCATGACGCGCCATCCCTACGAGCGCAACGCGGGTTCTTCTTCGAATCGCGGACGCCGTCTCCGTGCTGATGAAATTCGCCGGGATCGCCAGTCTCGTTCGGCATCGGTTGCCGGTCGACCGGTACAGTCGCCGAAGTATCAGCCCCGGATGTCGGAACAGTTTCCCGCAGTTGCTGACCAACAAGCCAAGAAACGCTGGACCCCACTTCGACTCGGGCTGCTTGCCGTGGGCCTCTCTCTGGTGATGCTGGCGGCAATCGTCATTGTGCCGGTTCTGATCCAGATGCAGCGAACCGCTGACCAGGTCTTTCAGGACGCTGACCCGATCATCGATATCGTCGACAATCCGGACGGGACTCCGGAGATCGTCACCCAGCAGCCCGACGGGAGTGGCCGAGGGTTCGCAGATGACAACGATTTCGATGACGAAAGCGCTGATCTCCCCGACTGGGACGGCAGCGATAAGATCAACGTTGCGCTCTACGGTGTGGACGCCCGGGAAGACGGCGAGGTTGCCCGCTCCGACACCATCATTCTGGTGAACATCGATCCCGAGACCAATGAAGTCGCCATGATGTCGATTCCGCGGGACTTGCAGGTCGACATTCCGGGATTAGGGCGCGAGAAGATCAACGCCGCCTACGCTCAGGGTGGACGAGCCCTGACCCGGGCTGTGATCGAATACCACTTCGATATCCCGATCCACTACTACGCCGAGGTCGATTTCACCGGTTTCATCAACATCATCGATACGATCGGTGGGATTGTGGTGGATAACCCGGCGATCATCAAGGATGACAACTACGAATGGACTCGGGTCTATTTCCCAACCGGACCACAGCATATGGAAGGGGAAACCGCGCTCAAGTATGTCCGTACCCGCTATGACGACAACGATTTTGCTCGCGGACAGCGTCAGCAACAGGTACTTCGGGCAATGCGCGAGCAGGGTGTCCGACTGAATCTGATTACCCAGGTGCGCAGTCTTCTGCAGGATGTCGAGGAAAACTTCCGCACAGATCTCTCGATGCGGCAATCACTGGCGCTTGCCCGGATCGCCGCCGACATCAGCAATGACGACATCGAGAGCCACAGCATTATCGAATGCACCACCGAAGACTACGTTCCAGACCTGTACTACTATCTGGTGCCAGACTGGGATTGCATTCACGACGTCATGCACGAGATCTTCCCGCCACGAGAAGTTGAAGCTGAAGACGTCATCGATTATGATGCGTCCATCATCATTGAGAATGCGACCTTCATCGATGGGCTGGCCGGACGCAGCCGCGATACTCTGCTCAATGCAGGATATAGTTCCGTCGACGCACGCCAGGCCGACGACGCCGGAGAAGGTCGGGCGTCAGTGATTCGCGTTGGCCCGGGTGTCAGCGAGGACACGCTCATCGATATCGCCGAAGAACTCGGTTTCGAACCGGATATCGTGGAGATCGAGCAGGATTCGGATGATATTCCTTCGGACTACTCAATCATGATCATTCTTGGTGAGGACGCACCGGAGCCAGATTCAAGCTAATTCGCGTCGTATTCCGCTATGCCCCACCGTTTGTGCCGATGGGCTCGGCACGACGACTTATCCTGCCGGTCTGCGAGACTGAATTCAGCCTGGTTCCGGGATGATCCTGCCGCTAACAAGGGTTCGGATAGCCGTGCAGTTGAATCGCTGGCCACTCCTGCTGCCGCTATTGATGCTTGGCTTCATCCTGTCCGCCTGCCTTGCGGTCGAGAATCGATCCGCTGATGACTCTCCTGATGCTGTTGAATCTCCGGATTCAGCCAGACCTACCGTGCCTCCACCGACACCGGTTCCGAGTGGCGGTTTTCTCCGCCTCGATGGGCTGACGACCCGCCAGGTGGTCGTCTGGGATGCTGAGCTACCAGCTGAGTTCGCTACCACCCGAACCTCGCTCTATCGACGCAGTGCCAATCGAAACTGGACGAGGGTAGGAGACCTGCCGATCGAGGGACGTCTCATCGCTGATCCCTCGGATCCAGACCTCCTGTATCTCGGAGATCACCCACCATGCCTTTCAGAAGGTGACCCGATCCCGTTCTATCGGAGCACCGACGGTGGAGAAACCTGGCAAGAGGTTCAGGAAGTGCGGAACATTCGCCCCATCCTCGTCTGGCCAGCGGATAACGATGTGATTATCGGTTCGCAATGCGGGCTGGCAATCTCGCAAGATCGCGGGGTGACCTGGGAGCGGCATCTGCCGGAATCGGAGTTCGATCTCACCCGCCTCGCCGTGACACAGCTCGGGCTCTATGGGGTATTTACATCCGAGCGGGACATCAGCTACCTGAGGCGGCTCCGACTGGAAGATCCTGACCAACCGGAGTTCGATGAACCAATCATCTCCTTCTGGGGTCCGGGTGCGATTCACGCCACTGGAGACCGGATACTGGTGGGAGAGCCGGGGGGGATCCACTTCAGCGATGATGGAGGGCGAACTTGGTCGACAACCCGCGACGGGCTCGATGATGTCATCGCCTCGGTTGACCCGCTGGAAGAGGACATCCCGGAGACCGAACTGGAAGAAGGTCTCGGCATCTTCGCACTGGAATCCGATCCCGCCAGCTCATCCAGAATCTTTCTCGGAACGATTCGCGGACTCTATATCAGCGAAGACGGTGGACGATCGTGGGGGCGGAGCGCCGAGGTTGATGAGGTCAGGGTGCAGCAGCTCGATTTTGCGCTCAGTGGGTCAATTCTCTACGTCACCACGGATGATGGAGTTGTGGTGCTGCACAACCCGTAACCACCTCACCCTGAGCGAAACACATCCTCACCCAGCGCCACACCCAGCAGATCCGCGGCAACGTCTGCCGATTGGCCCGTCGGATCGAGATCCGGGTTCAACTCCACCCAGTCGAGCGAACGAATTGGCAGATCACTATCGCGAAGGAGTCGCAGAATCCGGCTCGCCTCACGGTAGGTGAAGCCTCCTCGCACCTGTGTACCTGTTCCCGGCATGACCAGTGGATCAAGGGAATCGACATCGAAACTGACATGAACTGCATCGACATCGGAATCCTCGATGCTCCTGACAACTCGTTCGACCATCACATCGATGCCTGCCTTGTCGACATCTGGCATCGTAATGACGTGGCAATCATGCTCCCGCAAGTACGATTCTTCCCCAGGATCGAGTAATCGAATGCCGATGAGGCTCACATCTTCCGGGCGAGTTTTCGGAGCATCTCCCAGCAATCTGGTCAACCGATCCGGACCGATCTCCAGACAGGCTGCGAGACTCATCCCATGCAAGCGTCCAGTCGGTGAAACCTCGGGCCAGTTCAAATCCGCATGCGCATCGATCCAGATTACCGCCAGGCGTTCACACTGCATAGCGGCACCGGCAACACTGCCGATACTGGCGGAGTGATCTCCACCGAGTATCAGCGCGAGCTCTCCTCGGCCGATCGACGCCGAGACCGCCTTGCCGAGCAATTCGCACGCCTCAGCAACGGCGTCCAGTTCCAGCGCGGCACCGGGATAGCGACGCATATCCGGCGTTTCCAGGGGTTCCACCGGGATCGCTTGACTCTCCTGCAGCCGACCAAGAATCTCCGTCCGGTCGCGCTCGGCGAGACGCGAGCGAAGGGTCATCTCCACCGCGGCAGCTCCGCGATCGACCCCGGTGGTCATTGCCCCGATGGCGATCGGGATCTGGATTGGCCGCACCGGGACCGATGTCAGGCGGTTCTGGCTCCTGGGAATTCCATCCACTACATGACCTCCGGCGCTTCGATACCGATCGCTGCCAGTCCGTTGGCCAGCACCTGTCGGGTGGCGTTCACCAGCGCGACCCGGGCGGCTCGAGTTGGTTCCTCGGCCTGGAGCACCGGACAGGCCCGGTAGAAGTCATTGAACTTCTTGGCCAGTTCGAAGACATAGGTGGCAATGTAGAGTGGCTTGTACTCCTCAGCCGCCCGCTGAATCTCAGTCGGGAAGATCGCAATCTGCTGAATCAGATCGATCTCCTCCGCCGTGAGGTCCGCAAAGGTCAGCTCGCCAGACGGCATCACATCAACCTTCTCCAGAATCCGGCAGGCCCGGGCGTGGGCGTACTGAATGTATGGCGCCGCGTGGCCATCGAATGAGAGCGACTCTTCGACATCGAACACGATCACCCGGTTGTTGTCACGGGAGAGCATGCTGTACTTCAGACTCCCGATACCAACATCATGGGCAATGTCGTCCTTCTGGGCATCCGGAAGCTCCGGGTTCTTCTCGTCGATGATCTCCCGGGCACGCTCCAGAACTTCCCGCGCAATATCGTCGTAGAGGATCACGTTGCCCGAGCGACTGCTCATGGCGCCCGACGGCAGCGTGACCATCTCGTATCCGAGGTGGAAGCATTTTTCGGCCTGCTCGAAACCCATCAGCTCCATGATCTTGAAGATCTGCTGGAAATAGAGGCCCTGGCGAACGTCGACCACCCAGATCGAACGATCAACACCGTATTCTTCGAACTTGTGCTTGGTCAGCGCCAGATCCTTGGTCGAGTAGAGTGTGGTTCCGTCCGAGCGGAGCACCGGCATCGTCCGGTACGTCTCTTTTTCCAGACCGAGCTTCTCATCGATCTTCACCACCGGCAGGCCTTCGCTAATCTCGGCGATCTCGCGCTCCATCAGATCCTTGACGATCTCCCGACCCGGCTCCTCGACTTCACTCTCGTAGAACCAGGTGTCGAACGTAACATCGATCTCGTCATAGATCCGGTGGAAATCCACCATGCTCCACTGCTTCGTGGTTTCCCAGAGGCTGACAAAATCAGGATCCTTGCGCTCCCAGCGCTGGAACTCCGCCTTGATCTCCTCACGCCATGCATTGACGTGCGGCCACCAGTCCATCCGGCTGCCGAGCAGGTCCCATCGTTCGATCCACTCTTCATACTGGCTCGGTTGTGGGATCTCGTCCTCGATGTCGTCGTGGCGCTCACGCTCTCCACGGGACATCTCCAGGTTGACGTGCAGTTGCTTGCCGACAATGGGCCAGAACTTCGGAATCGTCCCCTGGTCGTAGAACGACTCATCCTTGATCTCCCGCTTGTTGGCGATCTGTCCCAGCAGATAGGCGACATCCTCGCCCACATCGTGAACCTGGTAGAGCTCTTTGACCATCCGATCGACCATTGCCACGAACGCCGGATCATTGTTGGCGAGCTCATTGAGCAACGTCAGCACGTCCTGGCGGAAGTTCACACGCTGATCGGACTCGGTGTAGATGTCACCCAGCCATCGTCCCCGGGCGCTGAGCTCCGGCTCTTCGCCCTGATGGAATCGCTCGTAACACCAGAGACACTTGATGACGTGCATCCCGATATCGCCGATATAGTTCGCTTTCTGAACTTCATAGCCAGCCAGATCCATGATCCGGCAGAGCGTGTTCCCCAGCGTTGCGTTGCGGAGATGGCCGATATGAAAGGCCTTGTGGGTGTTCGGCTGTGAATACTCCACCATGACCTTGTCAGCCTTCTTCTCGCCCCGGCCATACTCCGAAGCCTGATCGCCGATCGTGCCCACCACACGGTTGGCAAAGCGCTGGGTATCAAATTCGATGTTGATGTAGCCGTTGCTCGCTTCAGCGCTGGCGAAATCGTCGTCGCTCGCCAGTCTCTCAGCGATCTGCTCGGCGATTGATTGCGCCCGCGGGCCAACCAGTTCCTTCATCTTCTTCTTGGCCTGCTTCTTCGAGAGACCTTCCAGCTCTGGATCACCCGATTCACTGATCTGTTCGTTGGCAAGCTGATAGCAAATGGATGAAGACGTCCCCCAGGTGCCGGCAAACGGGATCGGCCGCATGGTGAATTCACGCCGGCCAAACCCAAGCCCCTCGAGAACATCATTAATCCGGCCGGCGGCTCGTTCCTGTTCGCGCTGCAACATGCGTCGTCACCTCGTTCGTCACTAGAACCTGTCTGAAATCAATTGGCGGATTCGCTATTCCGCCCGGTCTCGGTAGTTGAATCTACGTCTCGGATGTACGGAAAACGTCCGCCCTCTGAACACCGGCTGCCCGGCGCTCTGCCCAGAATCGCCCGGCACGATACAGGCTCTCGAACGTCCCGGCATCGCTCCAGTGTCCATCGAGCTCGGTCCAGCGAAGCGCTCGATCACGGATATACCAGTTGTTGACGTCCGTGATCTCCAGTTCGCCACGGTCTGACGGGGAAAGCCGCCCGATATAGTCGAACACCCGGTTGTCATAGATGTACAGCCCGGTCACCGCATACGAGCTCGGCGGATGGATCGGCTTTTCCTGAATCTCGATGATGCTGGATGGATCGTCCGGATCGAACACAGGGCAGCCGAACCGCTCCGGATCATGCACCCGTGCAAGGAACAGCAGCGCGCCATCGGTGAACGACTGCACGTCTCCACTGATATCGGCATCGGTGGTGTTGTCACCCAGAATCACGCAAACATCGTCACCGGCAGCAAACTCGCGACAGAGCGAGAGCGCCTCAGCGATGCCGCCCTCGCTCTCCTGATAGGCGTACTCCAGGTGCCGGATTCCGAGATGGTTGCCATTCTTGAGCACTCTGAGGAAATGACCGGCATGCGGACCTCCGGTCACGATCATGATGTGATCGATCCCTGCGTTAACCAGCGTGGCGATTGGATAGTAGATCATCGGCTGGTCATAGATCGGCAGCAGGTGCTTGTTGGTAGCGTGGGTCAGTGGATACAACCGGCTACCCAGTCCACCGGCCAGAATAATGCCCTTCATCTCGGAGTGCTCCTGCCTGTCGCGCGATGCGTGCTGCTCGGCTCGCCTGTCTCCACCAACGGTCTAACGAGACACCGCGGAACCATACCAGAGTCCAGAACCCAGACAAACAGCCGGTTATGTTAAACCGGCTGCATGCAGGCAAATCAACTGGTGGCGAATGAACTGGCGCCTAGAGATCGGTTTCCGGATCAGGCTTGTTCGGACCTCGGCCCCCGGCTTTAGGATCTGCGCCCTTGGTCACCGTCTTGATCATGGCCCGCAGTCCGGCAATGGTGCTATAGGTCGAGATGACCGGCTTGGCAACTTCTTCGCTCACGAAGTTGGTTGTTCCATGCACTCGGTTCGCCGTTGCCGTGAGTTCTTCGAGGAGCGGGATAATCTTATCCTTGATCAACAGGACCAGCCAGACAACTACGCCAACCAGCGCCGCCATCAGCATTATCCAGAGGACAACCCCGACCGTAATGAAGACGAGAGAAATGTCTCGCAATCGCTCCAGTGGAGCCTGATGAGAGCCGCCAAGCAGGTACAGACCGACGATCAAACCGATCAGCAGTACGGCTACCCCGCCGGCAATGACATAGAGCCACCCTTGTCGCATGCCTTATCCCTTCAGTGCGCGCGTTGGTTTCGATCATTTCCATGTTGCCGTCCCTTGCAGGATTCAGGCCGAGGCGTGTTCTTTACGACTCACCAACCGTCGCGCACGGCGGCGAGTGCTCGAACTCTCCGGCTGCAGCGGAGCGGTGAAGAACCAGCATAGCCCCAGCATCGCCAGCCCCCCGAGCGATGACATCAACACCGCTACATTGCCAACCTGAAAGTAGGCAGTTCCCATGAATACCGATATCACCTGACCCGCAAACACACCAACAATCGCGGAGACGATGAAGCACGGCAATTGCCACAGTCGCTTGCCGAAAATACTGTGGAACAGCAACCCGAGAGTCAGTGCCAGGATAATTGCAAACAACACTGATGGTGGCACGTCTGAACCATCTCCCCTGAATTCAATAACGATGGAGTGACCGGGCGCTCAACTTGTGCGTCCGTATACGCACTCTATCATACGACGCCGGACAACCTTGACCGGCCCAGTGTCCGATCCGGCCCCCGCTTCACCTGGTCAGCTGATCAGGCTGCTGACGGCACGCATCTCAACCGATTCCGGCTCCGTCGACTGACCGAATTCGTATTGATGATACTGATAGACGCTCGGTGGTCCGATCGCCACCTGAATCCGCCCCAGACCCGGCTCAGCGATTACTGATGCGAACGTGATGATATCGCTGCCTTCGCGATCGTCGTCCGCCCGACAGATCGAGTCCGGTATTGCCACCCGATCTCGCAGAATCTCCCGCATCCGTGCCGGGCTGAGCTGTCCGTGATGTTCCCGAAGCAACGTCTCCATCCGGGCCTGGCGCACCTGTGAATTCCGCAGTTGCCGTCCCGTGGAACGCTCTTCAGCCTGCAATGAATCGGCTGTGTAGTGGTTGGCGTGCGCCAGCAGGTTGTTTACCGGATCGATGCGGGCGTCGTCGGTCGGAGTCGTCTCGAGGTCCGCAGCGGTGCCGAATCGATCCATCATGATCAGATTCCGGGATGATGCACGTGGGACCGAGCGAATAGCGGCGATCGCGTCGTCAACGCGTTCGTGCGTGAGGGCCAGTCTGGACAGGAAGTAGCGAGGAAAGCCGACTCGCCAGCCATCACAGGTTACGAAGTTGGCGAACACGCCCATTCCACGATCGTTGATCCCGATGTATGACATCTGTCCAGCTGGCGTGAGCATCAGAACGGACGGCTGATCATCCGGCACCAGCTCCACCACCACGGAGATGTCCCGGTAAAACGCCGGAAGATCGGCGTTCTGCCCAATCAGCGATTCTCCGGTTGATGTGGCTTCCGCCAGTACCGCGAACGATGTGCACTCATCGGCGCCGTCGACCAGGTCAGGCGGAGTCGTAACGCCAAGCTCCGCCCGGAGTTGAAGCAGATAGGCATCGCGGAGATCGATCCCGGCTCCCTCAGCCAGGCCCTGAACCTCTTCATCGAAGAACGGGGCGTGCTCCAGTACCGTCGACCGATACTCAGCCGCAGCGGAGCGCGCCGAGGCTGCGGAAATGTGGTTCTTCTCACGCAAACGGCCGAGCGCCTTGTCTCGATGCTGACGAATCAGATCCTGACAGGCTTCGCCAAATTGACGTCCGATTTCACGGTGTGTTCCCCTGAATCGGTGGAAAGGAAAGGCATCTCCGGCGGTCATGACTGCTCCTGACACGATGGCGCGACGGCGCGGAATATTGGCGAGGCGACGTGACGATGTCCCCATCCTAACCGATCAGGCGAAAGCTGGGCAGTCCGTCCGCAATTGGGGAACTTCGAACCGAAGACCATCGTCATCAAAGTATGGGAGACACACCACGCAACCTGATCTCTCAACCCTCTCTGATGCTGCAGTGAAAGGACACGCACGATGAACGCGAGCAGAGACATCTGGAGATTCGGATTACCGTTGCTTCTAGCCGTCATCGTTCTGGTGATTGCCCTTGCCGGAACGCTGGCTGGAGAATTCGACGATACCGAGGCTGATCCTTCGGGCGAATACCAGGTTTCGAACGTGAACATCGATCGCGTCGACGTTCGGCTTGCCGAAAGCCATCCGGTACAGGTCTATGTCGAGATCGCGGGCTACCTGCCGGATCCGTGCTGGAACGCGCAAGAACCTGTCGTTGAACAGGATGGCCCACGATTCGAGATCGAGATCGTGGCCGAGCGAAAAGCTGACGAGGTCTGCCCGCAAGTGATCGAAGATTACGAGACGGTTGTGGAGCTTGGCACGGTGGATCCGGGCGACTATGTGGTCTCCGTCAACGGAGTCGAACAGGAATTCGAAGTCCACTGATCATGAATTCCCGGCCATTCGACGGATAAACCGGAACGGAACTTCGACCTCGACGATCTTGTCGGGGTCGAATGGCGTGCGGCTGAGCTGAGCCTCATTCGCCGCTTCGAACTGATCAACGTAATTCCGCAGGCGCTGCACCTGAGCGGGAGACGGCTCATCGTCGAACGTCACGAACGCGCTACTGTAGATGCCTTTCGAGTAGTAGACAACATCGCCGTCAGCCAGCTGGGTCATGTTCGCCCGTGAACCGAACATTTCCTGGTTGAGCCCGTCCAGCACAGAAACCATTCCGCTGATGAGCGACTCATCGACGGCGAAGTGGCCGTATGTCACCACCGGAATACCAGACTGATCGATCACCGCCAGGGCGAGGGCTTCAGCGTCCGGGGCCTCCGTCATCGCGTCCGGGGCTTCAGGAAGCACACCGAACGCCTGCCCGGCACCTTCAGCCCGGGTCTCCACCCGCGCCATCACCGACCGCAGCCCATCCAGATAGGAAATCAGCTCCTGATTAAAGCGGTTGTAGCGAGACATGCTGATTGAACCGGTCGAAAGCAGGTGATTGAGATGATCCAGCCGGACCAGCACCGTATCCTGCCGATATTCCAGCTCCTTGATGATGTCCTGACGACCCCGCTCCTGCTGGGCTACCCGGGATGCGCTCCACATCCGCTCCAGCCGCTGATCGCGGATATCCCGGGCGACGCCACGTTCTACGTCGTAAAGTGATGACCCGTTGGCTTCGACATCAGCCCCGCGGCGATTACCGCGCAGCCCGATCCAGCGATCGTACTCCGGAGTTCCGATCTCGGGCGTCTGATTGATCAGTACTTCAGGCCAGTTAGAGGAGAATGCGGCAGAGAAATCAAAACTTCGCCCGGCAGAACCGGCCGCAGCACCGATCAGGGAGAGAATCCACGGTCCCCCGAGTGGCAGAGCAAGCAGCCCGAAGAGCTCGATCGGTATCTCCCCTGGCCATGGAAGACCGATCAACACAAGCATTCCGATATGGAGCGTGAGTTCGGAGAGTACGAGCCCTGGAGAATTCTCGGCGCTGACGTACCATGTCAGCATCACGCCGATCACCGCCACCAGCCGTATCAGATGGATGATCATCGCCTGTTGTGCATGGCGAACCAGGAACGGATTGCGCGGCCCGATGGCAACGATCAGGAGCCCCACCGCGCCGAAGAGGTAGGCGAGCATGACGAGCAATCGACTTGTCCGGGACAACCGGTTGGTGCCGTCTGTCATTGAAGGAGAGCTCATCGGTGGTCCATATCGCTGGCGAGTTCGGGATTGCCCGACATACGGGACAACAACCCGCTGCTGTTCTCAGGTCTCTTATGACACGGACAGCGTTGTTGCAGAGTATAGCAACGTCATACTGACATTTCGCGATGACATTGGATCAGCCTGCTGAGTACGTTTGCACCCGACTGACGGTACGAACGGCCTGTTCCGATCTGCTCGAGCGCCCGGGCAAACGCAATCATGAGCAACAGCGGCAGCGAAATGCTGTGTTATCCTTCGGCAATGGAGGAAGTTATCAAATGAGCCGTCATATTGCGCGTCGCAAGCAACCAGGGTCAACTCGAGGCAAAGTCCTCGAAGCCCTGAAAAAGAGTGATGGCCTGACCGCAGATCAGCTGGCCGAGATCGTCGGCGTGACCTCGATGGCGGTTCGGAAGCATCTTGCTGCGCTCGAACGAGACGGACTCGTCGAAACCACTATCTCCCGCCGTTCAATCGGACGCCCGGCACACCTCTATCGCATATCACCGCGAGCCGAAGGCGTCTTCCCCAAACACTACGATATGGTGATCTCTGATCTTCTCGAAGACCTCGCCGAGACCGACGGAGTCGGAAAGGTGGAAGCCCTTCTGGCGCGCCGTGGTGAACGGACCCGGGGTATTCTGCAACGGTACATTGATCCAGATGCTCCGCTGCAGGAGCGAGTAGCCGGGCTGACCCGTGGGATGGATGAAATCGGCTACCTGGCGAGCTGGGAGACACTGGACGATAATCGCTTCCTCATCAAGCTCTACAACTGTGCAATCGATCTTGTTGCGGAACAGTTTCCGGCGGTCTGCCGGCAAGAGGCATCGATGTTCCGGGATGTGCTCAACGCCGAGGTTGATCGTGGCTGTCACATGCTCACGGGAGACCATATGTGCAGCTATGTGGTTCAGGAGCGGGATCCGTCCGCAGCTCCGCGGATTTCACTTACCGCTGCCGACGCCCACGGTATCTAGCCCCTCCACGCGGCTCAACCTTCGCCAAGCGTGGAGATAAACCCGAAGACTGCTATAAGCAACAGCACAATCACACACATCAGAAGCCCGAACACGGCTCCCAGAAGGGCCGCCCGCCGGGTATCGGATAGCCGGGAAAAGCGCTTGAGAAACTGATCCAGCCATTGGTGCATTTGCGCCATTTCACTTTCCACTGCTGATCTCTATGTTCGTCGCTTGCCTGACTCTGGGCTATCATACGGCAACGTCGCTAGCCAACAGTCAACAACGCTGAACATTTTGGGAAGGCAGGCCGGCATATGCCCGCCGTCGCCAGACTGGCATCCCGGATTCTCGATAACGTCGATCGGGTCATGGTTGGCAAACGCCATGTCGCCGAGCTCGTCCTCGTCGCGATGCTCTGCGAACGGCACGTATTGATCGAAGACATTCCCGGCGTTGGAAAGACAACGCTCGCCCGGGCAATTGCACGATCGATCGGTGGTCAGTTCAGCCGCATTCAATTCACTCCGGATCTGCTGCCGTCCGACATCAGTGGACTCTACTATTTCAACCAGAAAAGCGGCGATTTCACTTTCCGTCCCGGCCCGGTCTTCAACTCTATCCTTCTGGCCGACGAAGTAAACCGCGCCACCCCGAGAACCCAGTCTGCGCTGCTCGAAGCGATGGAAGAGCGCACCGTGACAATCGAGGGCGACACCATGCCCCTTCCACGCCCTTTTCTGGTTATGGCTACCGAGAATCCGGTCGAACTGGAAGGCACGTTCCCGTTGCCGGAGGCTCAGCTCGATCGCTTCCTGATTCAGCTTAGCCTCGGCTACCCGGAAGATATCGACACCGAGATGACCATTCTGGATCGCTTCCAGCATCAGCATCCACTGGAAGAGCTCGAAGCGGTGACCACGCCAGACGAAATCCTCGAGGCGATGACCGAGTGCCGATCGGTGTATGTAGACCCGGAGTTGCGGCGCTATCTGACTCGAATCGTCCGGGCCACTCGTGAGGACGATGCTGTCAGCCGGGGAGTCAGTCCCCGGGGAACGCTCGGGCTATTCCTGGCAGCCCAGTCGCTGGCCGCCATTCGGGATCGGGATTATGTTCTGCCAGATGACATCCTCGAGCTGGCGAATCCCGTGATGCAGCACCGTCTGATCCTGAATCCGGAAGCACGTCTCCGCGGCCGGACAACCACCGGCGTGCTCGAGTCGATCATTGAGCAGATCGAGGTACCGGTCGAACACGTCTAGACTCAGCTCTTTATCAGGAGACCGACGATGACGCGGCCGATCCGCAGTCACTTCTTCAATGCCGCCTGGTTCTATGGAGCCGGAATCGTGCTGGCTACCGGAATGATCCTGGGGCAGGCCGCATTGAGCCTGCTGGCGGCGCTCGTCTACGTCACCGCCGGATTAAGCTGGCTGTGGGCTCGCCACGCACTGGATGGCCTGCACTATTCCCGTAAGCTCTCCGAAACGCGCGCCTTTCGCGGAGATGTGCTGACCGTATTCTTTACGCTGGAGAACCGGAGCTGGCTTCCGCTGGCCTGGGTCGAGATCGACGAACACGTCTCTGACCGGGTACGGGCGCTGAATGTCACCCGGCTCCCGTCAGATCGCCTCGGCACCAGACTCCTCAGACACACCACGCCAATGCGTTGGAAATACCGGATATCCTGGTCAACCGAGCTCGAATGTCTGGAACGTGGCGATCATCAGATCGGGCCGGTAACGATCCGCTCTGGTGATCCATTCGGATTCTTTACTCGTCAGACCACCATCAACGACGTCGAGTCGTTCCTGGTCTATCCAGACGTGCGCCCGATGCCGGAGCTGAACATCCCTCCGGACTTCCCGTTCGGGCTCACCCGGGTCAACCATCACCTGCTGACAGATCCGGCCAGAGTCATCGGCGTTCGGGCCTATACCCCGGACGATTCCACACGCCATATTCACTGGAAGGCCACCGCTCGATTGCAGGAACCGTATGTCAAAGTCTTCGAGCCAACCGTTGATCTGCAAGCCGGCATCTTCCTCAACCTGGATACCTTCGAACGGTACTGGGAAGGCATGGACTTTCGCCGCTCGGAAAGCGGCATCGTCGCCGCCGCATCGATTGCTCACCACCTGATCGCGGAGCGCTCGATCGTGGGACTCGCCGCCAATGCGGTGGTCGCCGGCTCAGATCAGAACCTGCGAATCCCACCCGGACGGGACGCCCGCCAGCGAACGTCGATCCTGGAAGGGCTTGCCCGATTGCAGCCGATGGCGATAAGCAGTTTCCCGAGGCTCCTGACCAGCGCAGCTCGCGATTATCCCGCCGGTAGCACGATCATCGTCATCGCCTGCATCATGACCGAGCCACTGGAGATCGCGATGCAGTCTGCCATCGAACGGGGGCATCGAGTGATGCTGATGCGAATCGGGGAAGTTCCGGTGCCGAACCTGCCCAGGCTCACCGTTGCATCGCTCCCGGACGATCTGGCGCATCGTGACCGAACCACCCGCCACCGATACGCCCGGACGGTGCAATCAGGGATGGTGAACTGATGGGCAACTGGGCCAGCCTGCAGGCATTTCGTCCATTCATCGATCCAGTACGGGGGCTACCTCCGAGGCAGGAGCTTCTCTCCGCACTTCTGATTTTCAGTGAAGCGATCATCATCTATGTGTTTGCCGGGTCGTTGCTCGCCACCACCGACACGCCACATGAGCCGCTTCCATTTCTGCTGGTGCTAGCGCTGCTCTGGTTTGCCCGGATGGTTCCGCACCTGCTCAGCACGATCCGGATCTGGGATGCCCGGTTCCAGATCATCATGGTCGGATCGATTCTGCTCAGTGCGGTCGTGGTTGTGAAAGTCGGCGCCTTCCCCGGTCACGGGTGGTTGAGCGCTGAGTGGATACACGAAGCCGGGCAATCGCTGATTCTGCGAGAGTCCGACGCCTCACGATCCGTCTGGTTGCTGATCGGCCTGGTTGTCCTGGCCTGGTGGCGCGGTCGGTCCCGCTCGGAACCGTCTCTGGAAACGGCCTACTCCTTGCTCAGATACGGGCTGATCTGGCTGGCGGGCGGGGCGATTCTGACCCTGATCGTTGGCCCGGACGCATTCCTGATCACCAACTACCTGACGCCAGCGCTCGCTGGCTTCGTTGTCGCCTGTTTGATCAGTGTGGCAATCGCCCGACAACCCGAATTCGATCATCCGGCAGCACCCCAGAATGGCTGGGTCTGGGCGCTGATTCTCATCGTCCCCACCCTGGTGATCG
>REEK01000070.1 GCA_007695115.1 Sphaerobacteraceae bacterium | reverse complement strand
CAGGAGATCTCCACCACATCTTCCCGGGTGTAGGTGCGTGGACCGGCCATACGGGTCAGCATCACCTCATCGACAATCCGGTCACTCTTCGGGTTTACGATGTGCCCGTAGTACAGATGGTGACTTTCCAGTTGCCCGACGTCTACTGGGCGCAGGCGAGATCCACGCCGGAAGAGTCGACCAGCCACATCGGCAGATTCCGGCCCACTGAGCCGAATGATCCCGATGCCGCCTTCGCCAACCGGGGTCGCAATTGCGGTAATCGTGTCGTCATACATGTGGAGTAGCTCCGTCCAGAATGCGGAGAAGGGGGGTCTTACCAGGCGTTGCGTTGCTGGGCTTTTCGCTGTTCATCAGCCAGGAACGCGTCGACCTGTTCGCGCGTCGGCACTGCGTCTGGACCACCGGTCTGGATCATGACCGCCGCGCTCGCCGAGGCAATTCTCGCTGCCTGAGCAACCCCTACCCCCTGCGTTCTCAGGATAAACAGCGCTGCCGCGAAGACATCACCTGAACCAGTATCGTCGACCACCGGCACGTTAAATGCCGGGATCTGTGTCTGATGACCCCGATCGGTCAATTGCACACCTGCCGCGCCACGAGTTACCGCAACCAGGCCGCGTGAGCCGATCACCTCGATCTCATCACGAGCAAGGCTGTGTTCCTCGGAACTCAGCACCATTCCGTCTATTCGGCCGAGAAACTCATAGGCCAGTCGAAGTGGGACAACCGTGACTTTCCCATCGTGCTCGGTGCGCCAGTCACGCATCAGACCCTGCGGGGTGATTCCGAAGAAGTCAGGACTCAGGCGACCCGCCCGGCGAACATCGATCTCCTGGGCAATCGGTCCGAGATGGATGATCCCGGCCGAGCGCCACATCGGCGGGACGCCGTTGAGATCGATCTCTCCCGCCCAGGAGTGGATCGTCTGTTCTCGACGTCCGGCAACCGACTTGTTGGTGAACTGGGTTGGTTCGTCGGCTTCCTGCACAATGAGATCGACCTCGCTGGCATAGCGGGTCAATGACTCACGGACCGATTCATCCTCGATATGGTCGAACCGTCCGCGGGTAAGAATCGCCGAACGAAGGCCAAACCGTGATGCCAGCAACGCGGCATAGAGCGCCGTCCCACCAGGGACGAGCGAGCCATCCGGGCGTCGATCGATCGAAATATGGCCGATCGCCAGAAATTCGGGTGCTTGATGCACAGTGACTCCCGGAAAACGAGTGAGTCAACCGGATAATCACGTGATCATGCACGTGAATTCATCCGGTCATCGTGTGGAACATACTCGCCCGAACTTCAGGCGAGCGGAGTATCAGGAGTTGCGGTTCGGCTGGATCGTAACTCGACGGTTGCCCGCCTCGCCGCTGCTCTCGGTAACGACCGAATCATCATTGCGAAGCGCCATGTGGACCACTCGCCGCTCGTTGGCTGGCATCGGCTCCAGCGGAACCGGCTTGTGATTGCGTGCCACCTGCTGGGCGACGCGTCTGGCCAGGCTGATCAGCGATTCTTCACGCCGGGCTCGATACCCCTCAACGTCGACAATGACGCGTGTCCAGATCTCCAGTTGCTTGTTCACCAGCAGGTTCACCATGTACTGGAACTGCGCGAGGTTCTCACCACGACGCCCGATCAGCATCCCCAGATCCCGACCGTTGACATCGATGAAAACCGTCGGCGGTTCATCCGGTGCCACATCGATCGCCGACGGATTATCAACCGCCATCACCTGACAATCGAAGCCCATCGCATCCAGCAGCTCGGTAACCACATTCTTGGCGATCTGCTCGGTCTCTTCATCCGGGCGATCTGCCTGAACGGGCCCGGTATAACCAGCCGCCACCGGTTGTGCCGCATGACCCTTGGCCGTTACCCGAACCAGTGCTTCGCCGTCATTCGCCGGGTCAGCATCAACCAACACCTCAACGTCGACCTCGTCCTCCGGCCGGCCAAGTTGCTCCAGGGCAAGTCGAACGGCCTCTTCCACCGAACGAGCTTGAATCTCGACGCTGTGCATTGATGTGCACTCCTTCGCTCTGTTCTGGGAGCAGATTAGCTTCCAGCTGTGCTGTCACTCTTTCCTGGGCGTGAGCGCCGTGGGACCAGATCAGGACGTGGTGCAACAACGGGCTGTTCCTGGTCGTCCGAACGCGAGCGCTCGCCCTTCTGCTTCTTGTTCTTCTTCTTGGACTTTCCACCACTGCCACCCGAGCGTCCATTGCCACCGGCTTCCGCAGCCTGTCGTTCGCGCTCCTCCTCAATTCGCTTCATCTGCTCTTCCATCTTCTTGTTGATGGCACCGAACAGACCCGAATTCTTGGATTCAGCAGCTCGCTGTCGCCGGACCTCGGGATCGACATAGCCGAGTCGGCTGCTATCTGGCAGCTCTGGCAACCACGGGAACCAGTCCTTCATCGAACCCCAGCCAGTGATGAACCACTGCTGGATCACACTGTAGAGTGCGGAGATCGTCCAGTAAAGCACCGGGCCAGCCGCAAACGTCCAGCCGATGACGATAACCATCAGCGGCATGAAGTTCATCATCGTGTACATCATGCGCTGCTGTGGATCTTCTGGCTTGCCCTGTCCGGCAGGGCGAGTCATCCGCATCTGCACGAACTGTGATGCTGCGGCGGCAAACGGAAGAATGCGCCACGGGTCATTCGTGGAAAGGTCAGGGATCCAGAGGAACCCGTCTGCCCAGACACCGACGCTCTCATTGGTGAGATTACGAATAGCAAAGTAGAGGCCAAAGAACACCGGCATCTGCAACAGCATAGGCAGACATCCGGACATCGGGTTGACCCCGTTGTCCTGATAGAGCTTCATCGTCTCTGCCGAGAGTCGCTGACGGTCCTTGCCGAACCGTTTCTGAAGATCCTTGACCTTCGGCTGGAGCTCCTGCATCGCCAGGGTCGAGCGCAGTGCCTTGACCGTGAGAGGCAGCAGAATCGTTTTAACAATGACCGTGAGGATGATGATCGAGAGACCAGCACTACCGGTCAGATCGCCAAAGAAGCGGAGCGACCATTCGATCAGATCTACAAATTGACTCCAGACCGGCAAGAGAGGCTCCTTCTCAGGCTAGATACGCAGGTGATTACCGTATTACGCCCGCGTGCCGGTTGATGTATCGCTCTAGTCGACGGGGTCGAAACCACCCTGACAGAATGGATTGCATCGCAGAATACGCCAGATTGCTTTCAAACCACCCCGGATAATACCGTACTTGTCGATTGCCTGGTAGGCATATTCGGAACAGGTTGGATGAAACCGGCAACTCGGCGGGAGATATGGGGAAATTCCCCTCTGATAGCCTCTGATCAACCAGAGTGCAACGGTTCGCATGGTTTGGTAACCCCGCTCGACCGGATTGGCTACGTTACTCGGCAACCTGGTCCGCGTCGGGAACCAGCCCTGCCTGCTCGGCAAGTATACCCACCGACTCATCCACATTGCTGAACCCGACAGATGGAGATGCCATCCGCCCACGGGCTATCAGAATGATGTCGAACCCCTGCTTCAATGCAGGATGTCGAGGCCTGATCGCTTCCCGCATCCAGCGCTTTACCTTGTTCCGTGCTACCGCGTTGCCGACTCGGCGACCAACAGCGAAGCCGTACCGGTTGTGGTCCAACCCATTCGGCCGGGACACCAGAACCAGGTACGGCGTTGTCCAGGATCGCCCTCGCTTGCGAACCCGCTGAAATTCTCGCGGATCACGCAGGCGGAGGCTCCGGGCAATCATCGTCCCTCAAGCTACCTGCGGGTCGTTGGCTTGTACTCGGTGGAAACTGACAGCGACTTGCGGCCGCGGCGCCGTCGAGTCGCGATCACGGCCCGGCCGCCTCGCGTCTTCATCCGGGCACGGAAACCGTGGGTCCGCTTCCTGGGAATTCGCTTCGGCTGATATGTTCTCTTTGGCATCTGACAACATCCTTCTGATCCCGGTCACAAAAAAACGACCGTGCGTTCCCACCGGCGCAGGAGCCGCAACGGACCACGAAAGTATACGGACTGAACTGACGGCCTGTCAAAAG
>REEK01000017.1 GCA_007695115.1 Sphaerobacteraceae bacterium | reverse complement strand
ACAATCTCAGGAACTTACGAGATCCCTTTGAACCAACCTGCATCTCGTAGCGAGGAACACGGTTTGGAGTACAGTCCACGAGTAGTCGCCACAGTTGTGGTGCTAACGGGTATCTGTACGGCAATGATCGCTCTGCTCGGTCCACGAGCAGGGATTACTCCCCTGAACACCGAAAACCTCGTCCTCGCGGCAATCCTCGTGACGCTCATCATCTGTGCAGATTTCTTCGAGATCGACGCCCCGCTGGCATCCGCACGCGTGACGGTCTCCGTGTCCGCCGCGGTGTGTTTTGCCGCGGCGATTTCCCTCGGACCAGTTCTGGGATGCGTAGTCGCCGGAATGGGCGCCCTCGTCGTCGAGCTGATTCAACGAACGGCGCTGATCAAGACGGTGGTCAACGTCGTCAACTACATCATGGCAGCGTTCGTCGGCGGGTATGTGTACTTGTCGCTGGCCGATGTGTCCATGTCTCCGATCGCCAGCATCGAGAACTTCGCCGCAACCCTGCTGGCCGCAGGGGCCTACACCATTGTCAACACAGGAACTATCTCAATCGTCATCGCCCAGGTGCTTGAGCAACCAGCCCTCCAGCTCTGGCTGGCAAACTTCCGGGGTGCGATCTTCGAGCACATCTCGCTGCCCACGCTTGGGGTGATGATTCCCGTGCTCTACCGCGAGAGCATCTTCGCGCTGATAATCGTGGTCATACCGTTGCTGGGGCCGTACCTCGCATTTCGCAGCTATCGTCAGGTGCATGAAGAGACCAGGGAGACGCTCAGCGTCCTGGCCGATATGCTCGATCGCAGGGACCCGTATACCGCCGAGCACTCTCAACGGGTGAGCGATATGGTGGCGATAATGCTCCAGAACTATCCGGATGTATCGTTCGATGAGTACGAGACGGTTATCACCGCCGCCCGGATTCATGATCTCGGCAAAGTCACCACCTCAGATGCAACCTTGCTGAAGCCAGGAAAGCTCGAACCTCACGAATTCGAGGAAATGAAGCGCCACTCGGTCGCCGGGGCAGAGATCATGGGGAATATCTCGATCTTCAGCGATGTTTCGACCATCATCCGGTATCATCATGAGCGTTGGGACGGCACAGGCTACCCGGAACGCGTCAGTGGCTACGACATCCCGCTCGGGTCACGCCTCATCGCGGTTGCCGACACGTATGACGCGATGACGACTGACCGCCCGTACCGATCAGCGCTGTCGCATCAGGTCGCCATCGATGAGATCCGGCGCAACTCCGGCACGCAGTTCGATCCGGCCGCCGTTGACGCCCTCCTGAAGGCGATCGGTGAACCGATTGAAGTGCCCTCATGCGTGGTCCAGAACATGAAGCCGAGCGACTAGTCTCCTTGCGAAGCATTGAAAGGGTCCCTGCGCTGTTCACCATTGATTTTCACAACACACTTTTCCATTGCGACGCATGGTTCCAGCTCGAGATCCGAGAGCTTCCTCGCGCGGTTTTCGCAGAGATGAACGCTATATCCCCTGGCGAAGATAATCAGCAGATGCTCACCGAAGCCTTGCAGCGCTACCGGGCAATCCGTGAGCAGGCAATGGCCTCCGGGGTGGAGTGCGATGCCGTAACCAGCATGATCCAGGTTGCCCGCGATCTCCAGCTGATACTTCACCCAGACGACATTGCCAGCGCCGTTCAGTCAGTCATGCATCGCGCCCAGCACGATGCCCAGCCCATTCCAGGAGCAATCGAACTTCTCCAGGGCGTTCGGGCTCGTGGAATCCAGATTGCTGTCGTCTCCAGCGCTGCCTACCACCCGTTTCTGGAATGGTCTCTGACCCGCTTTGACATGTCGAACCTGATCGATGAGGTTGTCACATCGGCTCGCTGCGGCATCTACAAATCGAATCCGGCAATCTACCAGCATACGCTTGATCTCTTCAACGCCTCAGCGGCAACGTCGGTCCACGTCGGTGACTCCCCACGATTCGATGTCGCCAGCGCTTCCAGCATCGGCATGAAGACGGTACTGCTCAGCAACGATCTGGCCGCCACGCTCGATCCTGAACCTGATCTGGTGGTTGCGTCGCTTGGTGAAGTTCCAGAACATTTGGATAGACTTCTGAAAGCGTAAGTCAATCAATCACGGAAATGGCTGCCTCTCGGTGCAATTCGATATCTTCACGATCTTCCCGGGTATATTTGACGGATTCCTCACCGAGAGCATTATCAAGCGTGCCCGTGAACTGGAACAGATCAGCGTCGACGTTCACGACATTCGTGAGTGGAGCACCGACCGTCACCGATCGGTCGACGACTACCCCTACGGCGGTGGAGCCGGAATGGTCATGATGGCCCCGCCCATCGTCAACGCTGTGGAATCGATCATGCAGGACCGTGAACCGGGCACTGAGGTCATCCTGCTCTCGGCAGCCGGAGAGCGTTTCACGCAGTCCATGGCCGCGTCACTTTCATCTCGCCCGGGGATCGCGCTGATCTGTGGCCGATATGAGGGAGTCGATCAACGGGTGATCGATATACTCGGAGCCCGTGAAGTCTCGATCGGTGACTATGTGTTGACCGGAGGCGAACTACCGGCAGCTGTGATCGTCGATACCGTCAGCAGATTGATCCCCGGCGTGATCCAGGAAGAATCGACATCGGATGAATCCCACACCGCGGGCTTGCTGGAGTACCCGCAATACACCAGACCGTTCGAGTTCCGGGGGCTGACTCCGCCCGAGGTTCTTCTGAGTGGTCATCACGCCAATGTTGAGGCCTGGCGGCGATCGCAATCACTGGAGCGGACCCGTGAGCGCCGGCCGGACCTGATCAGCGCGAGAGATCGAGCAGTGACGAACGAAGAAGAAGAGAATGAAAGCTGAGTAAATCGTGGATCTAAACCCGGGAAGCATCATTTCGTGGATCGTCGTCGGATTTCTGGCCGGATGGATCGCCGCAACACTCTCTGGTGGACGGGGTTTCGGATGTCTCGGGAATACGGCAATAGGTCTCGCTGGTGCGATTGTTGGCGGGCTGCTGTTCTCCGCGCTGGGCATCGATGGGACAGCCGGATTCTTCGGGAGTGTCATTATCGCCTCGATCGGTGCCGCACTGCTTCTCGTTCTGGCGAGGCTGATTGGCGGTCGGTAGTGGCACAAAGTCCGGGAGCCACGCTGAACGAGTTCATTCACATTGACCACGTCAAGAAGGAATACGTCTCTGGTCGGCGGACGATCAATGCGCTATGCGGCATTGACTTGACGATCACAGGCGGTGAATGGGTTACGCTGCTCGGACCCTCCGGGTGCGGGAAGTCAACGTTGCTCAACATCCTCAGTGGGATCGACCGGCCATCGTCAGGCACTGTCACCATAAACGGAACCGAAATCTCCAGTCGTACCGAGGAGCAGCTCTCCCAGTGGCGAGGTCAGAACGTCGGGATCATTTTTCAGTTCTTCCAGTTGATGCCAACCCTTACCGCGCTGGAGAACGTTGTTCTCCCGATGGACCTTGCTGGCCGTGGACGAGATCGCACTCGCGCTTCCGAGCTATTAAACCGCGTGGGTATTGCCGAACTCGGCAGCAACCTCCCCAGTGAGCTATCCGGTGGTGAGCAACAACGGGTCGCCATCGCCCGGGCGCTGGCCAACGATCCTCCATTGATCCTGGCTGACGAGCCAACCGGGAATCTCGATTCCGAGACCGGCGATCGTGTTCTCGCGCTGTTTCACGAACTCTGGCAACAGGGAAAGACGATCATCATGGTTACCCATGACCGCTCCATCGCCGAACGAGGCTCACGGACGATCGAGCTTCGTGATGGACTGGTTATGCGCGATAGCGCGTGGATGGAGACGTCCGAAGACGAGTCTTCAGAGATCCCGGATCCGTACTACGCAACCTCCGGGGCGCCCGACGTTTGAGAACCTGCAGCAATTAGCTCAGGAACGAACACGGGATCAGAAACAACAGAGCGGGCGGCCAGATTGGCCGCCCGCAATGATTCCGGATTCTCTTTTCGCCCAGAGCCGGGGAGCTTATTCCTCCCGGTACCAGTTGCCGATGTCCCAGAGGTCGGAGCGCCACGG
>REEK01000049.1 GCA_007695115.1 Sphaerobacteraceae bacterium | reverse complement strand
GTCAGACCGGCCAGTTCCGGGGCAAGATCGACATCCGGCGCAGGTTCAGGCGTTGGCTCTGCCGGTGGTTCGGTCGGTTCCGGTTCGGGTTCAGCGTCCGGCTCGGAATCGTCAGTTGCCTCTGGCTCAGATTCTGGTTCTACCGCTTCGGCAGTGGCGGTTGGATCTTCTGCAACGGTGGCCACAGCGGTCGGCGTCGGATCAGGCTCGCTGGCTGATTCGATTGCAGCATCGTCGGTGTCATCGCTGCCGCAGGCCGCAATGATCAATGCCAGCCCGGTAACGAGGATGATGAATGATCGAAAACTCCGGTGGCGGAATGGATAGAGCAACGAGAGTCCCTTCTGCATGATTCTGATCGGTATTCTCCCATTATAGGCGAGCTATCGAACGATCAGTAGTTGAATCCGAGCACGCCCCAGATCCAGAGATACGGAATCAACCCGACCATTGCCACGGCGATGAGACTCAGAAGGATCCGCCGAGCGGGATCAGCTCCATTGTTCATCCAGAGGCGGACCACAAAAACCACCAGCGGGATCGTCAGCAGTGCTGCGATGATCGGGAGCCAGAGCAACACCTTGAACATGGTCGGGATCTGGAAGAAGCCGACCGTATCCGTGGCCACCAGCAATAGTGTTCCGATCAGGAAGCCGAATACCAGTCCGCTCACCGCCCCGGCCAGAAGGCGGGTTCGAGCGTGATCCTCGCTGCGGTCGATCTCACGCCCACGGAACCGCCGGATCAGCCCAAGAACCGGCCAGCCAGCCGTCGTTAGCAGCGCAATCAGGAAGAACGCCAGTAACCCGATGTGCAGTCCCGCCGATTCGTACCAGGCGACCCGGTCCATCGTCATCAGCAGCGGCCAGGCAAGACTGAGCGTGACTGCCTCGTCATCGTTGAAGCTGAATCCGATCCGGTCTGTGCCGTCGATCTCCTGAAAGACACCCGGTTCAACCTCGACCCATGTCGTGTCCGGAAGCAGCCTCGGCGACATCGTGGTGCTGATGGTGCCATCGCCGTGGTCCTCCACCGTCATAGTGTGGGCGGAGATCATCGACATGAGCTGCAAGAAGGTGTGCCGATCGACCCGGTTCCAGCGATAGGTGCCTTCCACCGAGCCAGTCACCGACCCGGCTGGATCGACCTGCTCGAACGACGCCGGGAAGTACTCAGCGAGGATCTCTTCGATTAGCACGAACTGGGTATAGATGGCGCTCCCATGGTTGGCCGACACGAAGATACCGGCGTTTTCTTCCGGCAACAGATACATCAGACTGGAGAACCCGATCCACTGCCCACCGTGGTGAATCCCGCGGCGATCGCCGGACTGATGCTCGATGAAGCCGAGTGCACTGCCGGAAATGCCATCGTTCGCCCGGAAATGCGTCTGGTGCATCGTCTCGACCGTCTCCGGTTCGAGGATTGCCCCGCCCTCGTCGAGGTGGGCCATCATGAACTGGGCGATGTCCGTGACCGTCGTGCGCAATCCACCGGCCGGGCGATCATTCAGATGCCAGATTTCCATCGGCATCGTTGCGCCTGTGGTGGACTCATGTCCGATCGCCATATCTGGCACCAGATCGGCCGGGTAATCGTAGGTGCTGCGATCCATCCCCAGCGGCTCGAAGATATGGTTCTCGATGTACTCGTCGAACGTCTCGCCGGTGACTTCCTCAACCGCGTACCCCGCCAGCACCATCCCGGTATTGCTGTACTGATTGACCTCCCCCGGTGGACGAATCCGTGGCGGCATATGCTCGTTCAGATATTCATCGAGCGGTTGAATCTCGTCCGGACCGGGCGCGATCATCCCGAGGAAGAGACGCTCGTCGAAGCCGGGCGTGTGGGTCAGGGCGTGCCGGAGCGTGATCGGCTCGTCGTAGGTATCCGGGATCGTCACATCGGACATGTAGGTGTTGAGATCGGTATCGAGGTCCAGTGTTCCGGCTTCCACCTGCTGCATAACCGCGGTGGCCGTGAAGAGCTTGCCGACCGAACCGGTATCGAAGATCGTCACGTCTGGATCGATCGGTTCGTCCGATCCATCCTCGACCACGCCGTAGCCCTTGCTCAGAACGATCTCACCATCCTGAACAATAGCAATCGCTACCCCGGGGATGTCGTATTCATCCATCTGATCCTGGACGATCGGATCAACGAACGCTTCCAGTTCATCACTGGAAGTGAACTGCGCCGACGTAATGCCGCTCAGCCCGGGTGATCCGAGAATCAGGGCAAGCAGCAATGCTACCGACAACACGCGCACAACGCGATGAGGCACACGATAACCGACCATGGCCGTTTCCTTTATTCTGTTTTCCGTTCATCACGGAAGTTGCTATTCCCTGCCGGGAAGTTCAGATCGGTGATGATCTGACTCTTATCATCTATCAGTCTAGCAGCCAGAACATCCCATGAATATGGAAAGGGCGTAAGAAATTCATATCAGAATTCAGGGCTATCGACGCCAGTCAGATATCACGTATGATGCCGGTGCTGACATCGCTCAGCGATAGTGAAAGGATCACGACTTATGATTTCCGGAATCGACCATCTGGTCATCCTCGTGCCGAAGCTCGACGACGCAATGGACGCCTATCGCAAGCTCGGATTTCAGGTTCTCCCGGGTGGAGAACACCCCTACGGCACGCACAACGCCCTGGTCCCGTTTCAGGATGGTTCCTATCTGGAACTGATCGCCTTCCAGGATCCGACGAAGCATCACGATCACCGCTGGTACCGGTTTCTGAACCAGCCGGGGCTCGTCGATTTCGCCGTCGTTGCCGCGAATGTCGAGGATGAACTCGTTCGTATTCGTGAAGAAGCAGGCGTTGCTTATCAGGATGTGAAGCCCGGCGCCCGGAAACGGCCGGATGGCGTCCAGCTGGAATGGCGAACACTGCCACCCGAGGATACCCGCACCGGCGAATTGCCATTTCTGATCGACGATGTCACCGATCGAACCCTGCGGGTGCCTGGTGGCGATGAAGCGACCCATGAAAACAACATCACCGGCATCCGAAAGCTGGTGGTCGCGGTGCGTGAGCTCGACGAGGCCGTGACCGAATACAACGCGGTCTTCGGCAGAGATGCAACGCTCGACAAAGACGAAGAGCTCGGGGCCGACACCGCAACCTACTACTGTGGCGAGCACCAGATCGTTCTGGCTTACCCGACCACGCCCTCCAGCCCGCTGGTGCGGCGTATTCAGCAGGGTGGCGACGGCCCGTTCGAAGTTACGTTCACGGCAGAAGAAAGCATCATCACCCGGGAGCTCAATCCAGCTGAAACCGGCGGAGTCCGGATGATCGTGGAGTAGAGCAGGCCAGATCGGCGTAGTTCAGGTAGGGGCGGACCCTGTGTCCGCCCGAGTCGACAGCGAATCCGAATCGCATAGTTCAAGGACGGAAAACCAATGGCAGAGATCAAACGACTCGAAGAGATGTCCTGGTTCCAGGTTCAGGAAGCACTGAATAGCGGTGTCGATACCGTTGTTGCCGCCGCTGGCTCGATCGAACAGCACGGCCCGCACATGCCGATGATCACCGACACACTCCTCGGCACGGCGATCGCCGATGGTGTCGCCGGCCGGATGGGCAACGTCCTGCGCGGTCCGACGATCCCGTTCGGCGTCTCCGAGCATCACATGGCGTTCAAAGGGACCATCACCCTGGACAAAGAGACCTTCAAAACGGTGGTCAAGCAGTACATCCAGAGCCTGGCACATCACGGGTTCAAGAACGTGGTGATTATCCCGAGCCACGGCGGGAACTTCGGCCCACTGAAGGAGATCGAAGAGGAGACCGGCGGGCAGATCAACGGCGCCCGCTACCTGCCGTACACCGATCTCTGGGAGTTCGTTGCTGTCATGAACCGGGTCGCCGAGCCAGACGGCATCGCCCCCGAGATCTCCGGTGCCCACGCCGGGGAAGCCGAGACCTCGATGGTGCTTGCCGAGCGGCCAGAGATCGTCGACATGTCCCGGGCCGAGGCGGGGTTCGTGGAAGTCATGACCGAGGATCACGCCAAGAAGCTCTTCGCCGAAGGCATGACCGCGCTCACCGACAACGGAATCCTCGGCGATGCCCGGCCAGCCGATGCCGCACGC
>REEK01000019.1 GCA_007695115.1 Sphaerobacteraceae bacterium | reverse complement strand
CAATCAATCATCTCATTTTCAAATATGGTTCAAACTTCCAGGGGAATTGGACTGTTCTTGCCGAGATAACGAGAATTCCCTCATCTGATGATGGGGCGCGCAGCGAGGATCGGCTCAAACAAGCGTTTCACAGAGGTTCGGCGTCCCCCGTCAACAGTCCAAAGGACGGAATGGATCAAATGGTCGCTGGCCTCAATTCACTCACTGAGTTTATGGGGTCGGTTAGCTACCCAGAGATAGCTATTTCGCCAGTTGCGGTTTTTCGGGAAACTCAACCGCGCACCTAGTGAGTCCACCAGACTTCGTTTGTTCGCATTGGATTCATTTAATCCAATGACCCCCTCACAGACAGGCCAGCTTCATTATAGCCCCGACCAATTCCCCGGCATCTCAGATGCGTAGGTGATACTGGCGAACTCGTGCTATGAGTTCACCGTATCGTCACGTTGATTCAGAGATTCCTGCCGAGCATGCCTCCAATGAGAATCTTCAAGCTTTAGATTGCATTTCATGAACTCGTCCAGACAACTTGCACCTGCGGGGCTGCTCTCCATCGCGGTGGCCTTCGGTTTCGCTCGCTATGGCTACGGGCTGTTCGTGCCCGAGTTCCGGGAGGACTTCGGCCTCTCCACGGAAGCGCTGGGTTTCATCGCCGCCGGGGCCTACGCGAGCTACCTGGCTGCTCTCCTCGCTACAGGGGCGCTGGTGGCCCGGATTGGTCCCAGACCTCTGGTAGTGATAGGGGGTCTGTCGGCGGCGGGCGGGATGTTGATGATCGCACTGGCTCAGAACACGATCCTTCTGGTGATCGGTGTGATCCTGGCAGCCACCAGTCCTGGATGGGCATGGGCACCGTTCTCGGATGCCGTGGCGCGGATGATCAGTCCGGACATCCAGAGCCGAACCCTGTCGATCATTACGACTGGAACGACCTTCGGTATCCTGGTGGCCGGTCCGGCGGCGCTGGTGGCTGGTGGAGCGTGGCGGGGGGCCTGGATTGCCTTCGCGGTGGTGGCAATCGCTGTCACGGTCTGGGACGCATTTCTGCTCCCGACGGGGCCGCACAAGCACGATGAGGACGATGAAGACGAAGAGGAAGAGCAACCTGAACTCAAGCCCCGATGGTTTATCGGACCCAGTTCGACGCGCCTCTTCGCGGTGGCAGCCTCGTTTGGGTTCGGCGGGACTGTGTACTGGACTTATGCCGTGGACCTGATCTCCGAAGCAGGTGGATTCGCCGAATCGGCCGGGCCGATCTTCTGGACCGTGGTGGGAGCCGCCGGGATCGCTGGCGTTGCAACTGGCGACGTCATGTACCGTCTAGGGTTGCGCCGCTCGCTGGTCGGGATCTTGATGGCACTGGGTATTGCCACGCTGGTGCTCGGCGCCGCGCCGATGTCACTGCTGGCGCTGGGTGTGTCTGCCGTATTGTTCGGCGTGAGCTTCATGGGGATGAGCTCTCTGCTCGTGACCTGGAACTCGATCGTCTTCCCGAACCAGCCCGGGACAGGTTTCAGTGCTACGCAAACCTTCCTCGCGCTCGGAACGATCAGTGGCCCGGCAGTGATGGGGGTCTTCGGTGGTCAGATTGGCATGGAGACAGCCTTCATCGTTACTGGGATCCTTGTCCTCCTTACCGTGTTCGTGAAGCCCCAGGAAGACGTTGGCTCAGCGGAGAACGACTGACTCCACTGGTCAGCTTGTCACCCTGTCAGGCAGTTCCTGATTTGCTGTCCGGGAAGCTCCCGATAGCGGAAACTGGTTTGCGGATTGGTCCGCGAAGGGTGCGAAGTGCGGGGCGATGTTGCGCGATTGAATCGGCATGTTGACTCTGCGTCACGCGCCCAACACCGTGATTCCTGTGGCATAATTTGGCAATCAGCGCGACGTCGAATCGCCTCTCGGACCAGTTCGACAACGCAGAGCTATTCGAACGCTCTTCGTGCTGCACGTGATTGTTTGCGCGGTTCACGCGAAGCACTGAACACCGTGTCCAACACGGTGAGAAGGAGACCTGGTGATCTCGAGTCAGCATCCATATGCCTCACCTCCGTCGTCACGTCGCTGGGGTGCAGTCAGCTGGTGGTTCAGCCTGCTGCTCATCGTTCCGTTGCTCCTAATCATCATCACGCTCATCTGGACGCAGTTCGTGGCGGGAACCGGCCACGGCGGTCGCGTCTTCGATGCCTATACCGGCGAAGGCGTCGATAACGCCCTGGTTCAGCTTGGCGATCGGGAGACCACCACGAGCAGCGATGGCACCTTCAGCCTGCGTGGCGACGATACCGGCACGATCGTCATCTCCCTGGACGGCTACGATTCCGCCGAATATGTTCTCCCCGCGACGAGCGAGGATATCGACCCCGAATCCATTGAAATCGCATTACGCCCGACAACGATGACCGGTCAGGTGACCAACCGTGTCGACGAATCGCCGATGGCGGGGGTCCTGGTGGAAGCGATTCAGGATGGATCAGCGGTGTCCTCGGCTGAAACCGGCGAGGATGGTGGATTCGTGCTCAACAGCATCCCGGAGGATGCGGAGATTCGCTTCTCCTACGCGGACTACGCCGAGGTGGTCGAGCCGATCGGCGAACGCGCCGAGATGTCGGTCTCGATGCGCCCGGGTGTTATCTCCGGACGCGTTCTGGATGAAGCTGGAGAGCCGGTGCGGGGTGCCTCGGTGGCCATCGATGACGTCTTTGTGATGACGGAAGACGATGGCTCATTCCGGCTGGAGAACGTGCCGGAAGCTGGTGAACTGATCTTCAAGGCGCCGGGTTACCACGCGCTTTCTCGTGAACTCGATGACCAGATGGAATTCGATGTCACGATGGAGGACAAGCACATCCGGGCGATCTATGTCACGGCCGGAGCGGTCGGCAGCGAGTCGAAGTGGAATGAACTGCTCGATCTCGCGGAACGTACCGAGATCAACGCGATGGTGATCGACGTCAAGGACAGCACCGGGTTCGTGTTCTACGAGACCGAAGTCGAGATGGCCCACGAACTGGATGTGGTTCGTCCGCAGTACGATGTTCGCGAAGTGCTGGATGATCTCCGGGAACGGGGCATCTACACGATCGCTCGTCAGGTGATCTTCGAAGATCCGGCGCTGGCCGAAGCACGCAATGATCTGGCAATCATGGATAGTCAAGGCGGACTCTGGCGGACCTTCAACGGGATCGCCTGGGTGAGCGCCTACGAAGAAGAGGTCTGGGACTACAACATAGAGCTGATGATGGAAGCGGTTGAGCTAGGCTTCGATGAGATTCAGCTCGACTACATGCGGTTCCCGTCGGATGGCCCACTGGATCGCGCGGAGTACGGCGTCGAAGAACACAACAGCGAGTCTCGCAGTGCGGCGATCGCCGAGTACCTGCGTCGGTCGCACGAGGCGATCATGCCGACGAAGGCATACCTGGGGGGCGATATCTTCGGACTGGCGCTCTGGGAGATGGGCGATGGCGGCATCGGTCAGAATCTCGAAGCAATGACCCCGCACCTCGATTACATCAAGCCGATGATCTATCCATCCCACTTCTTCCCCGGATCGATGGGATTCGATGTGCCAAACGATCATCCGTATGAGGTGATTTTCTACAGTTTGCAGAATGCTGCCGAGCGAATCCCCGACGACACCAACAAGCTCCGGCCATGGCTGCAGGACTTCTCCTGGGGCGAAGGGCGTGAGTACGGCCCGGAAGAGGTTCGGGAGCAGATCGATGCGTCGGACGACTTCGGTGCAACTGGCTGGTTACTCTGGAGCGCCGGAAATAACTACACTGAGGGCGCATTGAGGCCGGCGGACGAGGAATGATCTCCGGCAACGGGATGACCGCTGAAACGGATGGAATGACCCTCTAGTGACGCAGGCTCGCGGATCGGTATTGTCGCTGGTCGAGGCGATGCGACCTCGCCAGTGGACCAAGAATGCGGTTGTCTTCGCGGCGATCGTGTTCGACGGTAGTCTATTTGAACCCGCGACACTCTACACCGTCTTCGTCGCCGCGCTGCTCTTCTGCCTGGTGAGTAGCGCGGGGTATCTGTTCAACGATCTGCGCGATCTCGAGGCCGATCGACAACATCCAGCCAAGCGCCATCGTCCGATTCCGTCGGGCCGTGTCTCGGCGCGAACCGCAGTTGCGACGATGGTGGTTCTGTACCTCCTCACACTCCCCTTCGCCTACGTGATATCGCCTGAATTCGCCGGTATTCTGGTCGTTT
>REEK01000101.1 GCA_007695115.1 Sphaerobacteraceae bacterium | reverse complement strand
CGCCAATGAAATCTGCTTTAGTCCTCGAGCCACATGTTCCAGAATGCCGGAGCCAGCTGAATCTGGCCGGTGAATCCGCCGATCGACGCTGAGCGGGCATTGAACGTTGCCTCGTCAGCAATCTTGATGATCGGCACCTCTTCGTAGAACAGCTCCTGAAACTCCTCGAAGATCTCGAACCGGGTGTCGAAATCGCTCTCGGTCAGCAGGCGATTGGACAGCTCGACTTTTTCTTCGCTATCCCACCAGCCGGGCCATGACGTACCCGCGACATACGGCTGCATGACGGGATCGACCCGGAAGGTGTTGCCGGTGGTGAAGATGTCCCACTGCTCGGGATCTTCGCGGACCTCGGTCAGTGTGGCCCAGTCGTACACCTCCAGATCGACCTCGAACCCGGCATCTTCCAGCTGTTGCTCGGTCACAACCGCGGTGTAGTACATGTAGCTGTACTCCTGCGTGGTCGCCAGCCGGATCGGCGTGCCATCGTAGCCAGCCTCTTCCATCAGCTCGGCGGCCCGGTCTGGATCGTTCTGGTTGTAGAACTCTTCGCCGGCTGTGGTGTGCCAGGCCGTCTCCTCGTGCATGATCGCCGGATCCATAATGTAGAAGCCGTCGCCATAGGCTGCCTGGGCGATCTCTTCATGATCGAGCGCCGCCAGGACTGCCTGACGCAACGTCTGATCAGCCATGATGCCCTCTGCCGTGTTCAGCACCAGCATCGACCACGCTGCCGGAGCCACAGTCTCGGCCACGATGTTCTCGTCATCGTCGAGCGTGTCGAAGTTGTCCGGCGAGACATCCTGCAGGTAGTGGAAATCTCCGGCCTGAAGGCCAGCCACCCGCCCGGCCTCGTCTGGCACCGGGATAAAGTAGATCTCATCCAGATACTGATGCTTGTAGCCACCGTAGCCGCTCGGCTCGTCGCTGTCCGGCTGGGTGTAATCGTCGAAGCGCTCCACATGGATGTGCTGATCGGCCACGTATTCCACGAATTGATAGGGGCCGGTGCCGATGTATTCATCCAGACCGGTCAGGTCTGATGCTTCCAGTACCGATGCCGGATAGATCGCACATCCCTGGCTCTGTCGTGACAACAGTGTGGCAAAGGCGCCGAACGGCTCCGAGAGATTGAAGACGATGGTGCCGTCTCCCTCATCATCGACGCTGTCGGTTACCTCGCTCAAATCTGCGCCGAGGCCGCTGATCTCGGTCCAGCGCTCGAATGAGGCGATGACGTCTTCCGCGGTCAGTTCATCGCCATTGTGGAACGTCACTCCGTCCCGTAGCTCGATCGTCTGGGTGAGGCCATCGTCGCTGACTTCATGTGTGGATGCCAGCTCTGGCATGATCTCGTAGTCTTCATCCCAGGTGAACAGCGGTTCGTAGATGTGCCAGGTGATCAGGCTGACGATGTCGGCCGTTGACTGGTGAATATCGAGCGTTGGAGGGTCACCAATGAGGGCGACGTTGAGTGATCCACCCCGCCGGTCGTCTTCGGCCAGTGCGGTGTCGTCTAATTCATCATCCAGCAGCTCGCCGTCGTCGGCAGGATCGTCGATCGGATCCTCTTCGGGCTCTTCTTCGGGATCAGCAATCACGTCGTCTTCGGGATCGTCCAGGTCTTCATCATCAACCGGATCCGGATCTTCAATGCTGTCCGAATCTTCAGGATCACAGGCTGCGATCAGCGTCGCGCCGACGGGAACCGCAACGCCGAATGCGGCCGCTCGACGGAGCAGATTCCGGCGTGAGAGTGATACGTTCAGCACTCCCGATTGCTGATTCGCACTGCCGTCCCGGCGTGTCATAGAACCTCCAGAGTGTCCCTTGCGTTCAATGTCCCGCGCTGAAGCGTTGCGCGACATCTTTCCCAGTGGAAATGTGTCACATATCAAGCTTCAGGCCTTCTTGTGGATTGCTCGCATGTAGTGTGCCGATGAGGAATGTTCATGGCACGGCTATGTCGGGCCAGAGGTCAGATCAGAATGGAGACCACCACTACCCAGAACGTCACCGCTGGCGGCAGCGCCATCCAGCCGTAGCGGTGATCGATTCCCGGCAGGTGAGCGGTCTCCTGCCAGAGATCAGGGCGTGTGGAGTGTTCGGTTTTCTTTGGAGGGACCGGCTCCATCGGAATCCCCCCGATGATCATGCGGCGAAGCAGGATCACGAAGAGCATCGCCAGCAGAATCAGCGCGATTGCCTGCCAGGTACGCTCGAAGACGAAGTTGAGAAACCAGGCGCCGAGCAGGGCACCAGCGGTCATGCCGATTCCGAATATCAGATGGGTAAGGCGGTCTGGCATTGGCGAAGTACTCCTGCAAACAGCAAAGACCCGCCAGGCAAGACCGGACGGGTATGATTCTCAGATTCTGATTCCCAATTATGGACCAGCACGCCAGTCATGTCCGCGT
This sequence comes from Sphaerobacteraceae bacterium, assembly GCA_007695115.1. Taxonomy (GTDB): domain Bacteria; phylum Chloroflexota; class Chloroflexia; order Thermomicrobiales; family Thermomicrobiaceae; genus SLMJ01. The sequence goes on along the minus strand of REEK01000101.1, from coordinate 61,867 downwards.
TAGAGCAGGTTTCATTTTGCTGTCGGTAGCTGGGCAGCTCCGTCTGCCCCGGATCCACCGAAGCGTTCGCCGGGTATGCGGTTGCTGTTCAGGGCCACACGGAGGTGGCCGACTACCGGTCGTCAACTCTATTGAGAACCGCTCTAGGGATCTGGACCTGCCCCCGAAGGCTGGTATTATCGAACCTGTCCGGCCAGATATCCAGCGATGTTGAGCAGGGAGGCTCCGATGACTGCAGGTCCCGACGAACAAACCGGCGATAAACCGATGCCGTTGAGCGGTGTGCGTGTGCTGGAGTTCGGGCAGGCGGTCTCGAGCCCGCTATGCACTATGCTGCTGGGTGATCTGGGTGCCGATGTGGTGAAGATCGAACCACCCCACGGCGATGCCGCCCGCGGCTACGGTCCGCCGTTCGTCTCTGGAGAGAGCCCCTACTATCTGTCTTGCAACCGTAACAAGCGCAGCACTGCGCTCAACATCAAGCACGAGCAAGGTGCTGCGATCGTCCGACGGATGTGCGAAGAGGCCGATATCATCGTCACCAATTTCCGACCGGGCGTCATGGACCGTCTAGGGATCGGCTACGAATCCCTGAAGCAGGTCAATCCGTCGCTGATCTTCTGTCAGGTCACTGGTTACGGTCCGGACGGCCCGTTTGCGGGTCAGCCAGCCTACGATCAGGTTGCCCAGGGGATGTCCGGACTGATGAGCGTGACCGGAACGGTCGAGAGTGGCCCGATCCGGGTCGGGGTGGCTATCGGCGACGTACTTGCGGCGCTACATGCCACCGTTGGCGTACTCGGCGCCTGGGCACACCGGCAGAACACTGGCGAAGGACAGCGAGTGGATACCTCGCTGCTCGGGGCAATTCTGGGGATTCTGACCTACCAGACCGGTCGCTACCTGGCCGATGGCTCCGAACCACAGCGGGAGGGCAACGATCATCCGGTTGCCGCACCGTATGGCGCCTTCTCAACGCAGGATGGGCAGATCAACATAGCGATCGCCAATGAGAACATGTGGCGGCGTCTGGCCGAGGTGCTGGGACACCCGGAGTGGGTCGATGACCCCCGCTTTGCCAGCAATGCCGACCGCGTCAACAATCGACCAGCGATCAACGAACTGGTGACTGAGGCGCTCTCGACCGATACCGTCAACAGCTGGGTGACCCGTCTGAATGAGGCCGGCGTTGCCTGCGGACCGATCTGGACGGTTGGTGAATCGCTGGAGAGCGAACAGGTTGCCAACATGGGAATGGTGCAGCAGGTAGAGCACGATCTGGCAGGTCAGATCAATCTGATCGGCCCGGCGATTTCCATGACGGCGACGCCGCAGGTCATTCATCGATCCCCACCTCTGCTGGCACAGCATACCGCCGAAGTGCTCGAGGAACTTGGATTTTCTGGCGAAGAGATCGGCAAACTGGCTGCGGATGATGCGGTCGTGCTGGGGCCAGTCACGCGGGCTGCTCAATCCTGATAGCATTCGGAGCGGCCCGCATCGCGGGTAGACGTTTGAGCCGAGTCACTATGGTTCACCGCACCCGTGGTGCTGGATCTTCTGGAGTCCCGAGCATGACCCCTCGCCGCCTTCTTTCCTGCATGGTCCTGATTGCATCGATGCTGACGATTGCTGCCTGCGTTCCCGAGAGCGACATCGAGCGCGTTGGCGGATCCAGCGGTGATGATGCCGACATAGAAATGATCCCCGAGGATGACCTGGCGGAGATCGATGAACTGCAACTCCGGCTGCTGAGCCTGGATACCTACCGTCGTGCTGGCCGGGTAGCAGTTGAGATTGCGATCGGTGCTGGCAGTAATGACGACATCCGCCTGGCCGATACCGCCCGGGTCGAGTGGTCCGACGGTGAGACGACCTCCGCGCTGCCATTGCCCGGGGCGAACATCATCATCGAAACCAGCCGCAGTGATCCTGACGAAGAGCTCGTTCCGGTGCGGGTGTATCTCTCCCACGTGACCAGATTTGTGGGAACCGATACAGATGCCGAAATCACCAGCGATGAGATCGTCACGGAATGGGGCACCTTCCCGGTGCTCGATATCGAGCGCGGTCAGCGACCACCCGGCTGGAAGATGGAGTATCAGGCAGCGGGGACCCGCTGGATCAGTGAAGCAAGACTGATCGACGACGAGGGTCGCTACCGCTACGGAGACAACGAAGACCTGCAGTTCTCCAGCGAGTTCGTACCGGTCTCCGCCGTGCTCCGGTTCGGCACTGAATTCAGCGATCTGGAGGGCGACCTGCCGATGCGGGCGGAGATCGACATTCGCCAGGCTATCCCCGAGATGGCGCTCGATCTCTAGCGCGTATCAACCCATCCCGGGGCTTGCCAGCTACGCTCTCCCGGCTGTCTAGCTCAGGCCGAGTTGTTCCCGCAGTTCCCCGGGATTGTTGACCGGCTGTTTGCAGGTGTAGTTCTGACAGACATAGGCGGTTGGTCGATCATCCAGCATGGTTCGATACGCCATGAGCGGGATGAACCCGGCGATCTCATCGCTCTCCTCCGAAGACGCCAGCGCCATGACTTTCGATGGGAGATACGCCTGGTGAACGACTTCGGTGAGCGCCCGCGTTGCCGGATCATCTGGATCACCCACGATTGCTACTTCCACCGGTGTCGACATCGCGAAATCGTACGCCGCCAGCATGTGGCCGAATCCGTTTGGCTGTTGGGCTGCCAGCGTGCCGTAGCGCTCCAGAATCTCGATCGCTCTTCGTCGATAGTCCACATTGCCGGTCAGAATCGAGAGCCGCTGCAACAGCTCGGCAGCCATCGAGTTACCGCTCGGCTGCGCGTTGTCAACGAACTCCTTGGGTCGGGTAATCAGTCCACCGTGGTTGACACTGGTGTCGAAGAACCCGGCGTTGTCCTCATCAGCGAACTCCTCGATCATCGCCGTGGCAAGCTCGTCGGCCCATCGGAGCCATGAGACATCGAACGTCGCCTCGTAGAGCGAGACGAGCGCGCTGGCCAGGTAGGCATAGTCTTCGAGGAAGCCATGCACCTTCGCTTCGCCATCCTTGAAGGTGCGTAGCAGCGTTCCGTCTCGCCAGAGGTTATCGCGCAGGAACGTTGCGTTCTTCACCGCAGCTTCCAGCAGATCCGGGCGATCGAACGCCACCGAACCTTCCGCGAACGCCCGCAGCATCAGCCCGTTCCATGATGTCAGGACCTTGTCGTCCCGGGCGGGCCAGATTCTCTGTGCCCGGATGTCGTAGAGCGTTGCATTGGCTCGCCGGACGGTCTCCAGCAATTCCTGCTGGTCGATATCGAGCTCGGCCGCCAGGTCTGCCGGGTCTCGCGGGACGCTGAGGATGTTCCGCCCCTCGAAGTTTCCGGTAGCGCTGACGGCATAGAAGCGCTTGACGATGTCCGCGGTCCGTTCATCCAGCGCGGCATCGATCTCGTCCATATCCCAGACGTAGAACTTGCCCTCTTCGCCCTCGCTGTCGGCATCCTGAGCCGAGTAGAACCCGCCTTCTGGCGAGGTCATCTCCCGTAGCACATACTGGAAGACACCTTCTGCCGTCTCGCGATAGAGCGGGTTCCCCGTCAGTTTCCAGGCATCGACGTATGCCCGGGCGAGGAGTCCGTTGTCGTAGAGCATCTTCTCGAAGTGCGGGGTCAGCCAGATGGCGTCCACGGTATAGCGATGGAAACCGCCGCCGATCTGATCGTGAATGCCGCCGTAGGCCATCTTCTGCAGGGTCGTCTCGGCCATCTCCAGCGATCGATTGGCCCCGGTTCGCTGGAAGGTGCGAAGCATGAAATCGATCAGCATCGAGGGTGGGAACTTCGGCGCTCCACCGAACCCGCCGTTGTAGCTATCGAACTGCGGCGCCAGGTTCCGGGCAGCTTCATCGAGGGCTGATTCACCAAGCGTGGTTGCCTCCAGTGCGTGCTGGAAGTGCTGATTGAGCGCCTCGCCGACCTTGTTGGCCGAATCGACGAGCTCTTCACGCCGCTCCTGGAAGGCCTGGGCGATCGTCTGCAGGACCTTGGGAAAAGCTGGCAGTGGTGGGCGATCATTGGGCGGGAAGTACGTGCCGCCGTAGAACGGTTCACCTTCCGGAGTCAGAAAGACCGTCATTGGCCAGCCACCCTGCCCGGTCATCATCTGAACCGCGGTCATATAGACCGAGTCCACATCCGGTCGCTCCTCACGGTCTACCTTGATGTTCACGAAGTGGCGGTTCATCACGTTGGCGATTCGCTCTGACGAGAACGATTCATGCTCCATGACGTGACACCAGTGGCAGGCCGAGTAGCCAACGCTGAGCAGAATCGGAATGTCTTCGTCTTTAGCGCGCTGGAACGCTTCATCGCCCCACGGGTACCAGTCGACCGGGTTGTCCTTGTGCTGGAGAAGATAGGGGCTGGTTTCGTACTGGAGTCGGTTTGCCATTCGGTGCTCCTTCGGGATCTGGTTGCGGGGTCGGAGAATCGTTTGCGTGCAGTCGTGATCGTTATGTGCTCAAGTGTCTCGCACCAACCGGGCCAGACACAATCGAGGATCGCTCGTGTAGACTGGCACCGAGGGAATTCGCCAGTGCAGGGGAGCGCGACAGGGCCTCGAATGGTAGTCAGTACCCAGCTCGATCCAATTATCGAACCATACCGGAATACGGTGAACGCCTGGACCGATTCCTGGCGATTGCCAGACCTGCTCGATCAGGTGACGATCGAATTCAGCTCCCGGATGCGGACATCGATCGGGCTCTGCTATCCGGAGCGGTCGTTGATCCGGTTGCACCCGGTGGTTCGGGAGCTGGAAGAGCGGCTGTTTCTCGAGATCCTCTGTCACGAGCTGGCGCATGTCGCGGTTTACCGGCTCTTTGGCCGAGGCGCCCAGCCACACGGCCGGGAGTGGGCTTCACTGCTGAACGCATCCGGATTTTCCGCCCGAACCAGATTGCCGCAGGGCACGATATTTTCCACTGAGCGGCAGCGCGCCACCCGCAAGACCGTCCTCTGGCACCACCGTTGCCCGCAGTGTCAGGCGGCCAGAACCGCCCGGCGTCCGGTATACACGTGGCGCTGTGCAAACTGCCGAAACCATGGTCGCCCCGGAAAGCTGGAGATCGAGCGGGAAGAAGCCTGGGGATAAACTCCGAACGATTATGAGCTGAAACATTGGCTACGAGATAGAGACTAGTTCTCCCTCCTCAAATGGAGAAAGGAAGTCGAAGTGAGTCAGATTACGACCAACCGCCAAAACCTGGTGAAGCTGTCGGTGATCGGTGATGTGAGTCAGCCGCGGGTGCGGGCGGCATCACCGTATCGTGTGTCCTATGAGGGCCAGCCGCTGGTGGTTCCAGCCACGGGTGGGGTGGCCTACAACGTCCGGGTTGGGCACAAGATCAGCGACATCGTGGGCGATCACGTCGAGCCAGCGGTCTCGATGCGCAATCCGGACGATACCGCCAACGGGGGCCTCAACACGTTCTCCTGTATCGGGAATCCGGTCGAGGTGGTTACCGGCAACGCGAAAGGCGCGTTCGGCACGGTTACCGGCAAGCACGGCGGTATCGAGCACGTCATGGTCGATTTTTCGTTCGATGTGCTGGAGAAGATGAAGCCCGGCGATCGGATGCTCGTGAAATCGTTCGGGACCGGTCTGCGATTGCCAGACTTTCCGGATGTTCTGCCGACGAGCCTCGATCCGGACTTTTTTGAGAAGTGGGTCACTGAATCCCGAGATGGCAAGCTCGTTGTCCCGGTGACGCATACCGTTCCGGCGAAAGTGATGGGCTCTGGCCTCGGTCGGGATAACGTCAACCGGGGTGACTACGACATCACCATGTTCGATGAGGAAACGGTGGAGGAGTACAATCTCGGATCGCTTCGACTGGGCGATCTGGTGGCGATTCTCGATGCCGACTCGACGTTCGGGCGCTACTATCACAAGGGTTCGATCAGTATCGGTATCATCGCCCATGGTGATTCGTTCCAGTCCGGGCACGGTCCGGGAGTTACCGGTCTGTTAACATCGAAATCTGGCGCTATCGAGCCAGTCATCGATGCCGGGGCCAATATCGCCCAGATACTCGGTCTCTAGAGAAACGGACAATCAACGGTGCAGATCATCAACCGATCACTGGTTCAGCAGTACGCCGCTGATCATCAACGCAGTGCTACCGCGCTCCATGCCTGGTGCCAGTTGGTATCGAGTTATGACTGGCCGTCGGTGGACGCACTGCAGGCAGCTTTTCCGGGTTCTACCGCGCACGAAGACCTCGTGGCGTTCGATATCCGGGGGAGCAGCCTGTTCATTGTCGCCACGGTTGATCTGGACCAGGCGAGGATCTGGGTGCGGGATATTCAGAACCATAGTGAGTTCCGCACCGAATCCTGGAAAGCGATGGCGTCGAAGCCTGGCTCAAGTGAAACGAGCTACGACCAGCTGGTTGCCGATGTTCCGCTGAGGCCAATTCGTGATGAAGGCTCGCAGATGGCCGCTGCCAGCCGGATCGCTCAATTGCTTCAGTATCGAGACCGCTCACCGGACGAGCAGGATTATCTCGATGTCCTGTCTCTGCTGCTGGCCGATTACGAGGCACGAACGGTGGAGATCCCGGCGGTCTCGGCTGCCGAGATCGTGCGGACCCTGGTACAGGAGCACCGGTTGAGTCAGGTGGAGATCATTCCTCTGCTGGGCGGCAAGGAGAAGGCCATGGCGATCCTCAAAGGAACCCGCCCGCTCGATGTCAAGCAAGCCGTTCGCTGTGCCCGGTATTTCCACCTGCCGATCGAAACGTTCATGGATCCGGATGACCTCGTGCTCGAACTCCCCAGACCATCTCCGAGGCGGCGCTGACGATTCAGAGTCGGGTCCCGGAATACTGGAGCCACCAGCGGTTCATCTGGATCAGCGCTCCGGCGATAATCACCCCGAGAATGATCTGGAGCAGTGTGGCGGTCCCATCCCGCACGCTCATAATCACCGAGAACACATACACGGCGCCGATGATGCTGAGCAGGAGCATCGCTGTTCGCAGTAACACCAGCTTTGCTCGATCGGACATACGGGCGCTCCTGCCGTGGATGATGTGCGCTTACTCGCTGACATCGAATACGAGAATCGATTCGAAAAGCCCGAGCACCACACGACCGTCACCGGTGGCGGTCAGTGTCTGAATGCCAGGTTCGGTCTGGAATCCATCGATAGTGTCCAGCAACTCGGGCGCTTCCGGATTCGATACATCTACGGTATGGATGGTGTAGGTGAGCTCGTCGTAGGTGCCTTCGGATGCTCCGAGCACGTAGAGACGATCACCATCCCGGGCCAGCCTCACTGCACGATCTGGGAGCTCCAGCCGCGCGATGACTTCCGGGCTCTCGGTGTTCGAGACATCGAGAATCTGCACGCCGAGATCGCTGGATGCCAGATAGACGAGATCCCCATCCACCCGGAAGCTGAGAAATTTGCCGGCTGGCGCGGTCAGATTCAGTCGATCTTCGGCATCCTCGGCACCGAACGAGAAGACGACCTCTCCGGTGCCATCCGGGTTCCGCAGCACCATCTCGGACGTTGGTTCATCGGACGTATCGAGATGATAGATCCGGAACTCGTCGTTCACGGCGTCATTGACAAACAGGCGCTGATCGATGAGTTCGAGCGAGATCACCCCGGACTCCGGCTGTTCGATCCGGGAGATGACTTCGGGCTGATGGCGGTTCGAGATATTGACCAAGGCGAACTGGCTGGTGTGGTTGATCGCCAGCAAATCGCCATCGGCACTCAGTTGTCTGGTGATGCCGTCAGCGGTCTCGGTAAATCCCACGGTCTCTGGCCAGGCGGGATCGGACAGATCAACGGCCCATACCCCGGAGCCTTCTTCGCCTTCCAGTGGAATGTATGCCGTCTCATCGACGACGCTGAAGTTCGTCGGAAGCATGCCCGGGAATGGTGAGCCGATGGCGTTGATCTCGTTGAACGAGCCGTCTTCCTCGACCTCCATCACCCGGATCACTACGGTTCGATACTGGCCTTCCAACTCCCGGGTGATGACCAGCAGGAGGGGTTCTCCCTCGTGTTCGATCCACTCGAAACAGCAGATCAGACCATCTTCCTGTTGCTGGGAGACCAACGCCGAGGCTTCGATGTCCAGAGATCGATCCCGGGTGCCGACGTAGGCGTAGGCACCGAGCACGAATAACAGAGCGACACCCACGATGACCAATTTTGAACGCATCGAGCTTTCAGGCTCGTAACTGGATCCCGTGACCGGCGAAGATTCTTCTGCAGACACTATCGCGAACTCCTTGATTCTTCTGGTATCGATGGTGCAACATTGACCGATAGCGTGCGCTACAATCAGTGTATGTACACTTGACTGAAAGGCCCCATCACTTGAGCTATCGCGTAATCAACAGTCTGATCGTTGGCGCAGCCGTCATTCTCGGCGCAATTATCGTTGCTGCTGTACTGATTGGTCCATTGAGCAGTGACGACGATACGGATACAGAACTTGCCGGTTCGCAATCCACGCCGACAGCAGATGATTCTGCAGATGATGCAGTAACCGGGAACGCAGATACAACGCCTACCCCCGAAGATGCTCCGACCGAAGAGCCCGAATCCGAACCAACTCCCGAACCAGAGCCCCAGCAGACGGTAGCTGGTGTGGTGACCGATTCTGGTTCAGAAGAGCCGCTCGCTGGCGTTACGGTTGTCGCCGAGCGAGATGGTGAATCCGCAGCGTCAGCCACCACGGGCGAGGACGGACGCTTTGAACTGGCAGATGTTCCGTCTGATGCAACACTGTCGTTCTCACTTGAAGGCTACCGCACCTTTGAGCAACCAGTCGATGATGATTCGGAACTGACCGTCGCGCTGCAATCGTCGGCGCTTGCCGGGCAGGTGCTCGATCAGGAAGGCCAGCCGATCTGGGACGCAACGGTTGCCAGTGGCGACGCGCTGACCTGGACCGAAGAGGACGGTACGTTCCAGCTCGGTGACGCACCTGATGAGGGCGAAGTGATCTTCAAGGCCCCCGGGTTCGCGGCCCAGCGAGTACCGATCGGTGAACTCGGCAACGAGGTGACGATGGAGCCGAAATCGGTCAAGGGTATCTATGCCACCGCCGGAGCCACGGCCGACGATGAGCGCTTCAATGAGCTGATGGACATGATCGATCGCACCGAGCTGAACTCGATCGTCCTCGATGTCAAAGATAGTGCTGGATTGGTCTTCTACAACACCGACGTCGAGATGGCTCACGAAATCGGTGCAGTTGCGCCGACGTACGACGTCGAACAGCGTCTGGCTCAGCTGGACGAGCGCGGTATCTACGCGATTGCCCGCGTCGTGATCTTCGAAGACCCGATTCTGGCTGAAGCTCGCCAGGATCTGGCCATCATGGACAGCGAAGAAGGTGGCCTCTGGCGGACCTTCGGCGGTCTTCCCTGGGTCAATCCCTACCGTGAAGAAGTCTGGGAATACAACATCGCGCTGATGGAAGAAGCCGTCCAGCTTGGATTCGATGAGATCCAGCTCGATTACATGCGCTTCCCCAGCGATGGCCCGCTCAATCGCGCCGATTATGGCCAGGAGAGTACGGCTGAAACCCGTGACCAGGCAATCGCCGACTTCCTGCGGGCATCCTACGAGGTGATCGCGCCGACTTCGGCCTACCTGACCGGCGATATCTTCGGGATGACGCTCTGGGACCCAACTGAAGGTGGCATCGGCCAGGACCTGGTTACCGTCACCGAACATCTCGACTATGTGTTGCCGATGATTTACCCCTCGCATTTCTATGAGGGATCGATGGGATTCGATGTTCCCAACGATCATCCCTACGAGGTGATCTATCAGAGTCTGAACAACGGAGCCACCATGCTCCCCGAGCGACTCAGGCCGAAGATCCGCCCCTGGTTGCAGGATTTCACCTACGGACCGGGTGTTGCCTATGGTGACCATGAAGTGCGGGAACAGATCCGGGCCACCGAGGACTTCGGCGCCAGTGGCTGGATCCTCTGGAACGCGGCATCCAGCTACCACGAAGGGGCGCTGGGCCCGGCAGATTCCTAGCGTAACGTGATGATTTCAACATGATGGACAGGGCACCTCATCAGGTGCCCTGTTGCGTGTCTATCAACTTACCCGGTACGGCAGTGAGGTCAGCACCTCTTCGGCCTCACGAGCCGGCACCTCTTTACCTTCCATCATCTCCGGGTTCAATCCACGGACAACGAAAAACGCATCTGCGTACTGATAAACGTAGATGAAGTACGGATCATCGAACGAGACCGGATCAGCCTTGCCATCGGCTGCTACATTGTGACCCAGAAGCTGGCACCGTCCCACGGTCAATGGCGGGCTCTGATCGATTCGACTCAACGGAAGCTCGTCCGGTGGCAGCAGGCTGGGGAGTTCGATGCTCATTGTCGGCTCCTGTCTGGTATGGCGGGTTGATTGACCGAGAACCGGATCGTGTCGTTGATTCCACCGATGGCCCGGTCGCAATTGCCACAGTAGATACTGTCTGAGACTGCCATGCTGACCCTGTTCTCTGCCACCTGGCATGATGGAACGGCAACTATTGATGACAGGAAGAGTGGTCCCATGACGAAAATCTGGCCCGAGATGTGGATCGGTGGCTTCTGAGCACCGGGCATCAGCGGCTCTCCGGTCCGGGGAGCAGACTACCCGGCACATCCGTCCCTTTCCAGCGAACTCCTGCTACCTGGAGAGCTATCTGATGGCCCTGGCGATCCGGTGGCCGAATGGTCGAGCGCGCTCGATGGTCAGCCGGTATTGCTCGCTTCCAGCGTTCGAGAGGCGCGACTCATGGTGGCGCAGGGACTCGATCTGGATCAGCGATCTGTCATCCAGATTCCTGCCACGATCACCCGTGATCTGGCGCACACGCTTGATCGAACCGGTGCCTGCCAGCGGTTCGCGGCTGATGAACGTCCTGTCGATCTGATCTGGCAGGAACCGATCGGCGGGATCGATTCGGCTGCGCTGGCGTCGGATACGCCGTCTGTGCTCGATTTTGCCGATACCCTGCCATCCCCGGGTTCATCCTGGTCTTCAGACGAGACCGCGCTCGTGGCGATCTTCGGGCTGCATCTATCGGCAAATCCGGAACGATCTGGTGCCCTGTTGCTGTTCGACTCGAGCAATCAGCAGAGCATGACCCTGTATCGGCGACTGCAGGGGCTTGCCAGCGAGAGTGCCGTCCCGGATGGGGCGATGTCTCAACTGGCGCGCCTGGCGGGCTCAGGCGGACTGGCCAACCGTCAGCAACGGGTGGTGACACAGGTGCGGGATGGCATTGTCGAAGCTGCCGGGCTCCCGGCAATCGAGGCGCATCCGATGGCGCTGCCGGTCGGAGTCGGGCTCCAGATTCCCGACATCGTCGAGGCATCGATCTTTGCGACCTACGTTCGCGGCGAGCTGACCCCGTTCTCGCTACTCAGCGAGCTCCGGCCGCCGATGTATCGATACTTCCGGCAACCGGGAACCGAAGCGGGCGCGACGCTCGATCTGCAGGGGTTCGTTCAGCAGGGGATGATCCCGTGTGGACCGGATTTCCTGGATGAGGAGATCGTCCATGCGGTGCTCGGGGTGGTGAAGGCCGCTGAGTATGTCGGAGTACGCTGGTGGACTGATCCACAGCTTGCGGCTCAGTACGCACAGCGGATGACACAGATGTATGGCCCGGAGCACGATGCCTATCGCCCGGCATTCCCGGTTCCCGAGTTTCCGCTTCCACACAACTCGATCGCGCCGGAATCCGTGACCGACGAGGTAGTTCCTGCAAGAATTGATGGCGATTGAGCCGTCGGACTATTCTGTGGAATGTGGAGACTATGCTGAACCAGACGCCCTGGAAGATCGCTGATGACCTGGCTCCGGGATCGAAACATCGCCTGGAACTCACCTTTCCGGATACGGTGCTGGATGGAGTGGCCATCCCGGCGACGGTGATACGTGGCCAGACGGATGGGCCGCGCATTGCGGTGATCTCTGGCGTTCATGGCGGCGAGTACCCGGGTCCGGCGGCCGCAATCCGGCTCGCCCGTGAGATCGATCCAGCCGGACTCTCGGGAAGTCTGGTGATCGTGCCGGTCGTCAACCAGACTGCATTCTGGCAGCGAACCGCGTTCGTCACTCCGGACGATGGGATCAATCTCAATCGTGTGTTCCCCGGGGATCTGAACGGCACCTTCAGTGAGGTTCTGGCACGCCGGCTGTTCGATGCATTAGTAGAGCCAGCCGATATATTGATCGACCTGCACAGCGGTGACATCTTCGAGTCGCTGACACCGTTCTCCGGCTACTACAAAATGTCAGACGAGTCCCTGCAAGAACGCTCCGCCACGGTTGCACACGCGTTCATGCTTCCCATCGTCAACGCCTATCCCGAGCCATTCCCGGGCAGCCTGACATCGGCGGCCGCACGTGCTGGCGTGGCGAGCGCCATCGTCGAAGTCGGGGGCAATGGGTTGTTGTCCAGTGAAGATGAAGCGATGGTCTTCGATGGGTTGATCAATGCATTGCGTGCAGTCAACAGTCTCGATGAACCGGCTCGCACCGTCCCGCAGGCCATCTACGAGCCGGTGAACTCGGCTGATGCCCCGGCGGCGGGTCTCTGGCGGCCAGCGGTGGGGCTGAATCAGCAAGTCTATGCCGGTGAACGTCTCGGAACGCTGACTGATCTCTATGGTGATGAGATCGCTGACATCGTGGCGCCAGAGGCTGGCGAGGTGGTCTTCTACATGACCTGTTTGCCGGTTCACACTGGCGACACGCTGGTGGCGCTGGGCAGGTCAGTCTGAACTCGTGCTGGCTCGGACAGAAATTCCCTCACCCGCTGATTGAACAGCTCTGGGCGGGACATCATAACCAGATGACCGGCGTCCGGCATCACGGCGAGTCTGGCGGACGGGATTCGATCCAGGTACGTTTCAGCCAGATCCAGAGGCAGGAGTGGATCGTTGTTGCTGGCGAAGACCAGGGTCTCGGCCTTGATCGATGCCAGCCCAGTGCTCAACTCCGGGTCGATCATTCGCACGTTGGCGTTCACCATCGTATAGATGTCACTCCAGCGGGTGTACCAGAGGACAGGTGGGATCAGTGCCGGCGGAATCTCGAACAGGACGCGGAGGCCGACAGCCACCCAGCCGAAGAGTGAGATGCCCGGAACCAGTGCAGCTGGCGTGATCAGGATCAGTCTGTTGACGCATGAGGCGTACTCGGAAGCCAGTCTGAGTGCGACTTCGCCACCCATCGACAGTCCCGCGATGCTGGCCGGGGCCAGCCCGGCTGCCTGGGTGAACTCCATAAGCCACCGTGCATAGTTCTGCATCCGGGTGATATGCCGGAGCTGCTGGAGTGCTCGAGGTCCGGGTAGACCGACCATGGTTACCCGGAAATGGCGGGCCAGCTCCGGTGCGTTCCATCTCCACATGTTCAGGGAGCCAGAAACCCCATGCACCAGCACCAGGTCGGGTCCGCTACCGCCCGTCAGGGCCGGTACCGGCTGACCGTCAACCATTACTGTGTGTGATGAAAATACGTCGCATGCCCATGCAGGAATCAAATTCGTCATCAAGGTATCCTACGTGGTCTGAGCCAAAAGACCATAGCAAACCACGGTTTGTCCACGCAATCTGGAAACTATGAGGATCGTGCGCGGCTCCATGGTGACCCAGGCGCCGCGCAATTATAGCAAGGCTAGTCGTCGCCGGGTACGGCAGCTGGTTCACGCACGATCGATTCGTAGCGTGTCTGCAGGTAATCGGCGAAGTTGTCGAACGGATCGAACCCAACAACGCTCGGAGCGTTGGCCACGAAGTTCGAGACCGCATTGATATCGTAGAAGTAGATCAGGCCATCTCGCTGGCTGACCAGATACTCCAGTCCCCCGATATCGATCTGCGCTTCGTGGAAGATCGCCAGTGTTGCTTCCAGCACTTCGTCCGGCGGGTTCGCCTTCTCAGCGCTCCGGGTCTGGGTAACGCAGGCTTCGCCGTTCTCGGTGGCTGCCGGCTGTCGCCGCTCATCCAGTGATGCCGGGCAGAGGTTGAAGCCGAGCGATGGATCGTTCTGGATGTTGATTCCGTAGAGGATCTCACCGTTCAGGGCTTCGACCCGGGTAATCGTGTCGTCCACAGCCGGGTGGAACTCCTGCACGATTGCGGTGGAATCGAGAACGAAGACATCATCGAGCAGGCTGTCATTGATTGCCGCACGTACGTCGTCGATCGAATCAAATCGCTGCATATGAGCACCGCTACCGCCGATGTTCGGCTTCACGATGATCGGAAACTCCAGCTCTGCCGCGGCCGCAGTGATCTGGCTGGCGGCGTTGACGACGAGACTCCGCGGGTGCGGAATGCCCAGCCGTTTCAGCAACCCGAGCTGCCGGGCTTTGGAAACCTCGAGCAGATGAGCCTTGTATCCGTTTACCGTTGGCACACCGAGCGTATCCAGGTGCTGCAGGTACTGGAGTGCATAGAAAATTGCGCTGGTGTGCCCCCGCAGGTACGAGGACGGACTGACCCGGTTAACGACAAGGCTGTACGGAACATCCCGGTCATCTGGTTCGTAGTGATGTTCGTGGGCTAGCACGTGCTCGTGGGGGATCCCACGTTCTTCGAGCTTCTTGAAGAGTGGCTTGAACCATTCGGGGTGTTCGTAAAAGATTGCTAGTGGTTTCGACATGACTGTATCTGTTTCCTTTCGACCTGAAAAAGTAGTGGCTGATCGGTGGTGTTGCTCCCGGTCCAACCTGACACGTCGTCAGGATCGTATCCGAGAGTTCATACAATCACAGATACGGGGCCAGAATGCCAGCACCTGGATCGTTGGCTCACAGCAGGGAAGATCGAGCCGTCCTTGCTGCTGATCGATTGAGATATGCCTTGTAGAATCGCTCACGATCGGCCTGATCCTCTGTTTCCGATACGACATTTTGGTGCCAGTCTGGAAAGCCTCATAGCTCAGCTAACTACCAATCATGACAAACGTCAATCTGGTTAACATGTATCATTCGGCAGTACTCCGCTCACAATCAGCCAACAGTCCTGCTCTCGGCGATATTCCCGGAGGTACATGCACATGTAACGCTCCGGCGGGGTATGGTACGTAAACACGAGGGGCTACAGTTTACGCTACGGTTGTGACAAACGTCGCGACACGGCTCTCACGAAGGCGTTCAATTCGACAAGTTAGTGGCTGATCGTGATCCGACGAACACACTCGAACGTGGCATCAGAAGAATGGTCGTTCTCCTCCCGGGGCGACGCACTGCTGTGGTGGAGTGACTGGGGCAACCGTGTCGTGGCCGGACTTGGCGTCTACGTGCTGGTCTATCTGCTCTGGCTTATTCTCGGCTGGGGTAGCGACAACCTGTATGCCTTCGTGGCCGAACTCGGCTTCGTACCGATCTTGATGTTCGGGGTGATCTTTGCCATTCGTGCAATCCGACATCTTCCTGACGACAGGCAATCGCAGACGGCATGGGGGTTGATCGGCGCCGGTCTTGCAGGCCTGTTTATCGCCGACGGAATCTGGGCGTGGTATACGCTCGGGAGCTCGGCAGAGCCGTTTCCATCTAGTGCCGATGTGTTCTATATCCTGAGTGTTCTTTGCTTGATCGTCGGTGTCACACGTTTTCCCACTCCTTCGATCACCATGCCGCAGTATCTTCGATACCTGTTCGACGGGGCGATCATCCTGCTGGGTGGGATGGTCATAATCGGCTACTTCATCATCGGGGTGGGTCTCCTTGACAGCGCGAACCTGGGCCTTCAGAGTGCGCTGCTGTTCGCCTATCCGTTTACCGACCTGATGTTGGTGATTGCGGTTCTCTTCATGATGCTTCGCCGACCCCGACCCGGCAAGGTTGGCATGCTCCTGCTTCTGGCGGCTGGCATTATCGCCCTCTTTGCCGGCAATCTCTGGTGGGTCTATTTCGAATCTCGCGGGGGCTTCGAGTTCCACGTGCCAACCTACGCCCTCTGGATGATCGGCTACGCGCTGATTGCGACCAGCCCGCAACGCCAGGTCGATATCATTCGCCGACAATTGCCGCTCACCTACCCGGGTGAGCGGGCTGGCCGAGTCGAGATGCTGCTGCCGTATATTGCTGCTGCTACTGCCCTCTTTGTCTTTATTCTGGCAGCAACACCACGATTGCTGGCCGAGTTCGGCCTTCTGGTCGTCGTTTTCGTGGTCCTGGCGGTATTTGTTGCGGGTCGTTTGATCCTGACGCTGCGGGAGAACACGCAGTATCAAATCGAGCAGGTCCGGCAGGCAAGCGAAACCCGGATCCAGGCGCTAGTGGAACACTCGTCGGATCTGATCACCGTGCTCGATAAGGATTTCCGGATTCGGTTTCAGTCTCCGTCCTCGCGAGAGTTGACTGGAGCCGTCCCGGAAACGTTCGTCGGCACATCGATCTTTGACTGGGTTCATGAAGATGATCGGCCACGGGTCGTCGATGCGATCCAGGGCATGGTCATGAACGAGAATGCTCAGTCCCGGTTCGAGTGGCGACTGGCTGGCCCGAACGGGGAGATCGCTGAACTGGAGACCGTTGCCTCGAATGAGCTGTCTACTCCAGAGGTGCGAGGAATTGTGCTCAACTCACGGGACATGAGCGAACGCAAGCAACATGAGCGAGAGCTGGACTTCCGGGCCAATCACGATTCCCTCACCGGATTGCCGAACCGGGCGGCGTTCGTGAGTCTACTGGAGTACCACCTCAACTCTGTCGGAACGCGGGGTAATCTGGGCGTGATGTTCATTGATCTGGATCGCTTCAAGGCGGTGAACGACACCCTCGGCCACGATGCCGGCGACGACCTGCTGATCCAGGTGGCTGAGCGAATGCAAGCCTCGGTGCGGAGTCAGGACATCATCTCCCGGTTTGCCGGGGATGAGTTCACCGTCCTGCTCCCGGACATCGATTCGACTGACGGGCTGATGGCCATTGCCGAGCGGATTCGCCGGACGATCGATCAGCCGTTCGTTGTGATGGGAAAAGAGGTGTTGGTTTCGTCCAGCATCGGCGTGACGACCACCAGCATCTCGGATCGGAAGGCCGAGAGCCTGATCCACGATGCAGATGTCGCCATGTATATGGCCAAGCACAATGGCCGTGATCAGACCATGCTGTTTGAGCCGGAGATGCTCGCCGAGCAGGTTCCGGCCGACGATGACTGATTGCCGCGGTGCCTTCTGCTCTGCGCTCCGGGACTTTCAGTCCATTGTCGATCTCCGTAGCCCCAGTTAGGGTAATGGCACGAGTTGATTGACGCGTTGGGACCTCGTGGTTCCAGGCAATGAGACAAACTTCCTGGTCCCCGGTAGTTCGAAAAGACCCCAGATGTCATACAGCCAGAGTCTGCAACAGTCAAAGACACTGACGAGCGCCGATCAATCAGTTCGGCCCTGGTACGCTGACTGGGGGAATCTGGCTGTTCTGGCGCTGGTGCCGTACATCGTCCTGTTCCTTCTCTGGATGATTTTCGAGTGGGGCGGCCCTGGTACGGCAGACACCGTCCGGGAACTTGGCTTTCCGCCGGTGATGCTGCTTGGGGTCATCCTGGCCTGGCGGATGGCACGTGTCAGTTCGGTGCCAAAGCGAACTCGTCAAGCGTGGGCGGTTATCGGCGGTGCGTTTCTGCTCTGGGGCGTGGCTGATTCGATCTGGGCCTACTACCATCTCACCGGAATGTCAGTCCCGAGCGTTTCTCTGTTTGATCCAGCCTATCTGGGGAGCTCGGTCGCCCTGGCAATCGGCGTACTGATGTTTCCTGCCGCGAGATTGATCGGACGGGATCGAACCCGATTCTGGATCGACTGCGGGATCATTATGACTGGCCTGGCCGCGCTGACTGCCTACATCATTGTCGACCCTGGCAACCTTCAATCACTGACGTCGACCCTCGGCGCGCTGGTCCTGGTGCTTTACCCCCTGTCTCATATGTTGGTGCTGATCGCGGTATTCAGCATTCTCGTTCGCCGGCCCGAGGCAGGGTCAGTAGGTGTCCTCATGCTCCTTGGAGCTGGTCTGGTCATCTACGCGGGTACGGACTTCTGGTGGACGTATCTCGAGTTCCGTGAACTCTACGTTCCGGAGACGGTGACCTACACCACCTGGATCGTGGCGCAGGCGTTACTCGTCGCCAGTCCGCAGTGGCACTACGATGTGATCGATCGAAATCGTCCGACGTCCGAGCCGGGCAGGGTTGCCGAACGAGTCCGTGTGCTGATTCCATACTCCGCCGCTGCGATCGGTATCCTGATTATCAGCTACACCGCGCTGCCAGAGATGCTGAACCGGTTTGGAATCGCGGTGGTATTCCTGACTGCGCTGGTGACACTCATTGTGGCACGACAGGTGGTCACCATCCGGGAGAATGGTGAGCTGCGATTGCGTCAGGCGGTGCGGCGGACGGAAGAGCGGTTCAGGGCGCTGGTCGAGAATTCGACCGACATGATCACGGTCCTCGATACTGATCTGCGCTGTACGTTTCAATCGCCAGCTTCTGAAGAGGTCATTCAGCGGTCACCGGATGAATTCATGGGTACATCCCTGGTCGACTGGGTTCACGAAGAGGATCGTGATTCGGTGCTGGAGGCGTTGCAGTGGGTCATCAACACCGGGTCCGGGCGGGAGATCGTTGAGTGGCGAATGCAGCTTCCCGATGGCCGGATTATCAACCTGGAGAGCATCGTTTCCAGTGAACTGGAGAACCCCGCGGTGTCCGGAATCGTGCTCAACTCTCGAGATGTTACCGAGCGCAAGAGCCTGGAAGCCCGCCTGACCCATCAGGCGTATCACGATCCACTTACCGGCTTGCCGAACCGGGCGATGTTCTTCGACATGCTCCGTCAGGTACTGCCGATCAATCCCACCGAGACACGGGTAGTCCCGGCGCTGCTCTTCGTAGATGTCGACGAATTCAAACAGGTCAACGATACGTTCGGCCATGAGAGCGGCGATGAGGTACTCCGGCAGATCGCCAACCGGCTGCAGACGGTAGTTCGCGGCGATGATGTGCTGAGCCGGCTGGCCGGTGATGAGTTCACGATTCTCCTGAACAGGGTGAACTCCACCGATGATGCAATGGCGGCTGCGCATCGGGTGCTGGAATCGCTCGAAACACCGATTCGGATCGACGACGCCGTACTGACTGTGTCTCCGAGTGTTGGTGTGGCGGTTGCCGATTCCTCGATCGCCAGCCCGACCGAGCTTCTGCGACGGGCCGATCTGGCGATGTACGCTGCGAAGCGCCGTGGTCCAGGGCGAGCAGCCGGGTACGAAGCCTGGATGGAAGATTCTCACAATCTCTCAGAGGCCAGACAGAGCAGCCGATCCGGTCGCTAGACCGGAGCCTGGCTCCACCAGTGTGATCCTCTGTCGCTTCAATCCCGCTACCGCACGCTATTCCCGCTCGCGGCCCACAACTTGCGTATTGCCTTTCAACCATAGTTACGGGATTCTCAACTGGTAGTGGGGGCGGGACAGGTGACGCTAATACGATGCATAGCGGCACTGCTGATGGCTGCGCGACCATCATCCTTGCACGGTGATCATGGTGTCACCGGCCCGAGCGCGTAGCGGGGTTGGTGCAGGTGGGCTGGAAACGGCATTTTCCAATATTTCTGGTGCTGCTGCTGACCCTGGCAGGGTGCAGTACAGACGGCGGGGCGCTCGATCCCAGAGGCCCGGGTGCCGCGGAGACAGCCACGCACTGGTGGCTGATGTTCTGGCTCGGGCTGGCCGTCTATATCGTGGTGATGGGCCTGTTGCTCTACGCGATCATGCGTGGCCGTCGCAATGCGGACCCTGACTCCAACCCACCCATCTCTGACCGCGCATTCTTCACCGTTGGTGGTCTGGTGATTCCCATCCTCATTCTCGCTCTGGTTCTCGGTGATTCTATCCGGACTGGTCAGTCGGTGATCGAGCCGCCTGAGGACGAAGCTGCGGTGACGATCGAGGTGATCGGCCACATGTTCTGGTGGGAAGTCCGCTATCCGGATCTCGACGTGGTCACTGCCAACGAGATTCCCATCCCGGTTGGCGTTCCGGTTGAACTCAGACTTACCTCTGCTGATGTCATCCACAGTTTCTGGGTTCCAGAACTCGCCGGAAAGCGGGATCTCAATCCCGGCAAAGAGAACGTCCTCTGGATCGAGGCAGACGAAGAGGACATCTACTGGGGGCAGTGTGCCGAGTTCTGCGGCGTGCAGCACGCTCTTATGGGCAAGCTGGTGATTGCTCAATCAGAAGATGAATTCGATCAGTGGATCGCAGATCGTCAGGAGCCTGCCAGCGAGCCGGACGATGAATTCCTGCGCGCTGGTATGGATGTCTATTTCGATGCTGGCTGTGCCATGTGCCACGGTATCGATGGAATTACTGAACCCGACCCCGCTGCCGGCGCTCCCGGACCCGATCTCACACATTTCGGCAGCAGACTGACCATCGCATCGGCAATCGAGGACAACAATTACGGGAATCTGGCTGCCTGGATCGTCGATCCGCACCAGCTCAAACCTGGCGTGCGTATGCCGCCAACCGAGCTCGATCCGGATGATCTCGACGCGCTGGTGGAGTTTCTGCTCAGCCTGGAGTAGTGCGAGAAGGGGCGCATGTCAACGCCGACTGAACGCTTGACAGAAGCATGGAAACGTCCGCCCGGATTCGTCGGGTGGATGTCAGCCACCAACCACCGTGCGGTTGGGGTTCGCTACATCGCGACCTCGCTCGTGTTCTTCGTGCTGGCCGGTATTCTGGCGCTGCTAATGCGCATTCAGCTGGCCCAGCCCGGTCTGGACATCGTCCCGGCCGAAGCGTTCAACCAGTTCTTCACCATGCACGGCGCGGTGATGATGTTCCTCTTCGCCATCCCGTTCCTGGAAGGCCTCGGTATCTACTTCGTGCCGCTGATGATCGGCGCCCGCGATATGGCGTTTCCGCGGCTCAACGCGTTCGGTTACTGGATCTACGCCATCGGGGGGACGATCCTCTTCCTTGCCTTCTTCTCCGGACGGGGTCCGGATGCGGGCTGGTTCAACTACCCACCATTGAGTGGGGCTGGTTACAGTCCATCGGCGACCGATGTCTCGATGACGGGACTGGGTGAGTTCCAGGTCGGCCGGGGAATCGATTTCTATCTGATCGCCGTGACGATGCTCGAAGTTGCCGCTCTGGTGGCCGCAGTCGAGCTGATCGTCACCATGTTCAAGTTCCGGGCGCCGGGGATGTCTCTCAACCGGATGCCGCTGTTCTGCTGGTCCTCGCTGGTGACCGCATTCATGATCATCATCGCCATGCCGGCTCTGATGACGGTTAGCGTGATGCTGGAGTTGGACCGAAAATTCGGCACGACGTTCTTCGATCATGCTGCCGGGGGTTCTGCATTACTCTGGCAACATCTCTTCTGGTTCTTCGGTCACCCTGACGTCTACATCATGCTTTTGCCGGCCTTCGGCGCGGTTTCCACAGTTATCGCCGTTGCCGCGGCCAGGCCGATGAGCGGCTACCTGCTGGTGGCGATGGCCACCGTGGCGATCGGCATTCTGAGCTTCGGTCTCTGGGTGCATCATATGTATGCAGTCGGTATCGCGCTGATGGGGCTGAGCTTTTTCGCCGCCGCCAGCATGATGATCACTATCCCGAGCGGGATCACGATCTTCGCCTGGATCTCAACGATCTGGCGAGGCACGTTGAAGATCAACACGGCGTTTCTGTTCTGTGCCGGGACGATCGTAGTCTTCGTGCTGGGTGGTATTACCGGGGTGATGGTTGCCTCGCCGGTGTTTGACTGGCAGGTCCACGATACCTACTTCGTGGTGGCCCATTTCCATTATGTGATCATCGGCGGGGTGATTCTGCCGATCTTCGCGGGGCTGTATCACTGGCTTCCCAAAATTACCGGGAAGCTGCTCAGTGAATCGCTCGGACGCTTGTGTTTCTGGCTGACGTTCATCGGGGCCAACGTGACCTTCTTCCCGATGCACCAGCTCGGCTTCGATGGCATGCCGCGTCGGGTTTACACCTACCTGCCGGAGCAGGGACTGGGTGATCTCAACTTCATCGCGACCGTCGGTGCCTTCATGATGGGTGCCGGGGCGCTCGTCTTCTTCGTCGATGCGGCTCGCATGTTCTGGAAGGGCAAGCCAGCCGGACTGGACCCGTGGAACGGCGGCACGCTGGAGTGGGCGATTCCCTCACCACCACCCGATTACAACTTCGCGACGATTCCGATTGTTCGCTCCCGCTATCCACTGTGGCAGCAGGAGTCGACCGAACCGGCGGCCGATCGCGTTCCCGAGGGCTGGCGAAGTTTCTCCGATTCCCTGAACGGGGAGCGGACGACCTACCAGACGACGTTGCTCGAGGCAAAACCGGAAGGCCGAGCCTTCCTGCCCGCTCCGACGTTGCTTCCGTTCTGGATGGCCGTTGCCGTTACGGTGATTTTCGCCGCGTTCCTGCCGCTTGTCGGGTTCGATACCGAGCTGATTCTGATTCCCGTGGGGCTGATTCTCCTCTACATCTGCGCGATCATCTGGAACTGGCCAGAGGAGCCGTTTGCCCGGTCTGAAGTCACCGACCGTGAGTCTCCAGGCTCACTGCCGCACATCACGACCGGACGATTCTCCACGATCTGGTGGGGGATGATCTGGTTGATCGTGATCGAAGCGGTGGTGCTCGGCTGTCTGACCTTTGCCTACTTCTACTTGCGGATCAGCGTTCCCTCCTGGCCAGTTGATGATGCTGTCCTCCCAGGATGGCCGCCGGAAGGTATCCCGGACCCGCCGCTGATGCTTCCAGCGATTGCGGGCGGACTCATGCTCCTCAGCGTGGTGCCGATCTGGTGGGGTGTTCGTTCCGTCAGCCAGGGGAATCGTTCGATGCTTTTCTATAGCCTTCTTGGCGGCATCGGGCTGGCGATCGGCAGTCTGATCGTGTCGACGATTCATTACACCGACCGGCCATTCATCTGGACCGAGAACGCCTATACCTCGATCGTCACCACGCTCGGTGGATTTCACGTCCTGCACGTTGCGGCGCTGATTCTGATCGCGGTCCCGATGACGTTGCTCGCCTGGCGTGGTTACTACGACGAGAAGCGCTTCATCGGGGTGCAGGCGCTCTCGATGTACTGGTATTTCGTGGTCGCTGCCTGGGTGGTGTATTTCGTGACGGTCTACATCACGCCGAACATGTTCTAGAAGCCGGAGAATCAGGCGATGAGTACCCGACAGTCGATCGATCAGCAGACACCAGTCAGTCAGTTCACCATCTGGGTCGGCCTGCTCGGCGCAGCCGGGGCCTGGGCACTCCATCTGGTTTACAGCTATTCGCTCGTTCCGGCTGCCTGTACTGCCGGGATGGGGCCGCTGATGTATCTCGGGATTCCGGTATTTCTGTTGCTGGCGGGCGGCGCCGGTTATCTCTCGTGGCGTGTCTACGAGGCGTCGCAGGGTCCAGACGGCGAACCGAGTGATGATGAGATCGAGGCGATGAAGCGATTGCGCTTTATGGCGCTGTCTGGCCTGGTGATGTCTGCCTTTTTCTTTATGGTGATCATTGCCCAGAGTGTGCCGATTATCGTGCAGGATCCGTGCGAAGCCGCAGGCAGTATCCGGATCTAGCGAGGCGATCTGATGAAGCGGTATCAGGTGACAGCTAAATGGCGAGGGCGCTGGCCGGTTCCGATTGGCCTGCTCGCTGGTGCCTTCCTGGCGTTGCTCCCGTTGACCGCTTTAGCGCACTCGGGGCCACCACCGGTGCCGGAGACGCTCTGGAGAACCTGGAACTTCGACCCGCTCGTCCTGCTGGTGCTGACGCTGGCGGTTACGGTCTATCTCCGTGGGGTACGAGCGATCTGGGCACGGGCTGGCCGGGGACGTGGTGTGAAGACCTGGCAGGTCGCCTCGGTGCTGGGTGGCTATCTGTCGATCGCGATTGCGTTGATCTCACCGCTCGATCCGCTGAGCTCGGCGCTCTTCTCGGCTCATATGGGCCAGCATCTGTTTCTGATCACGATCGCGCCGTTGCTGTTGATCGTCGGTGATGTCAGCTCGGCATCGATCTGGGGATTGCCGGCATCCTGGCGGAAATCGATCCCACGATTCTGGAAGCGGGCAGGCCTGCTCGGAAAATTGTGGGCCGTGCTGGTGCTGCCATTGATCGCACTGGGGCTGCACAGCCTGGTGATCTGGATCTGGCATGTTCCCGCGTTCTACGATGCCGCCGTCCGCAACGAACTCATCCACGCAGTGGAGCACCTGACGATGTTCCTCACCGCGGCCCTGTTCTGGTGGGTGGTGCTTCAGCGGGGACGACAGGCCGGAATGAACTACGGCATCGGGATTCTGATGATCTTCGGACTGGTGCTACAGAAGACGGCACTCGGTGCGCTGATCTCCTTCAGCCCGAATCCGTGGTACTCCGAATACGCAACCACGACTGCCCCCTTCGGTATTACGCCGATCGAAGACCAGCAGCTGGCTGGGGCCGTGCTGATGGGGCCCGGGGGCTTCATTTACCTGATCATCGGAGTGGTGCTGTTTGCTGGCTGGTTCCGGGCAATCGAGCGCTCAGTAGATCGTGATGACGAACTTGCCGGGCTGGCGACCGCATCTGGCCACGCACATACACAGGCAGGTGCACATAGAGTGAGGGAGACCGTATGACGAGCAAGCCATCGATGCTCTACCGCATCAGCGGGGGCCGGTTTGGTCGGCCTCCAGCGAAGCCGGAGACCGGTTGCCCGGGTGGTTGTGGCTGTGCCAGGGCAGTTGCCGGCGGAAGTGGAATCCAGCAGACGACCACGCGTCGCAACTTCCTCCGTCGCAACTTTCTCGGCTTCGTGGGGGTCGGCATGGCCGGATTTGCCGCAACGCTGGCCGGTATCCCGATCATCGGCGCACTCTTCAGCACGCCTGCCCGGAGTGAGCAGATCTGGCATGTGGTGGGTGAGGTGGATGATTTCCCGGTCGATGAGACCGTGAAGGTGGAGTTCGTAGATGTCGAGGCCGTTCCCTGGTCTGGTCCGGCGGCGAGAAATGCCGCCTGGCTGCGGCGAACTGACGAGGAATCGTTCATCGCCTTCTCTGTCTACTGCACTCACGTTGGCTGTCCGGTGTCCTGGCGGGCCGGAGCGAGCCTGTTTATCTGCCCGTGTCACGGTGGGGTGTTCGATCGCGAGGGAGAGGTGGTTGCTGGCCCACCGCAGTCGCCACTGGTGCGGCTCGATGTCCGCGTTCAGGATGGCGATGTTCAGATTCTGGCGTCTCCGGTACCGGTGACTGGAGAGCGGCCGAGTTGATCGAATCCGGCGGAGATCGGAACCGGAAGGAACCCGGATGAACCAGCTACGACGGCCAATTGAATTTGTGAAGGACCGGCTCGGCTTCGAGACGCTGATCAAGCCGCTCGATCACAATGCCCCTCCGGAGACGACGGAGGGGAAATCGCAGTGGGCCTATATCTTCGGGTTCGGGATTCTCTTCTCGTTTCTGCTGCAGATCACCACCGGGATCGTGCTGGCAACCAACTACGTTCCCTCTCCGGAGAGTGCCTACGAGAGCGTCGAGTTCATCACCTACGAAGTGCGGTTCGGCGATACCATCCGGGCGATGCACTGGATCGGCGCCTCGGCGATGGTCATTCTGGTGCTGATTCATGCCATGCGGGTGTTCCTTACCGCGTCTTACAAGTATCCGCGGGAGTTCAACTGGATTTCCGGGGTGGTGCTGCTCTATCTCACCTTCGGAATGGCGCTCAGTGGCCAGCTCCTGCGCTGGGATCAGGACGGCGTCTGGACCGTGATGGTGGCGGCGAATTTCGCCGGGCGCGTGCCGTTTGTCGGTGAGCATATCGCTCAGTTTGTGCTGGCCGGTGAGACGGTCAGCGGCTCTACGCTTACCCAGACCTACGCGCTGCACGTCTTCATCCTGCCGATCGCGATGGTCCTGCTAATCGGTCTGCACCTGTTTCTGGTCACCTACCACGGGATCTCCGAGCTGCCGAAGGCCGGGAAACCGGTCAACCCGGAAACCTACAAGCAGGAGTATGAAGAGTACGTCGAGAAGCATCAGCGCCCATACTGGCCTCAAGGCATCTGGAACGAGCTCTTCTTTGGCGGGCTGGTAGTCACGATCATCGTCAGTCTGGCGTTCTTTCTCGGGCCGAGGGATCTGGCTGCTTCCCCGGATCTGACCGATCTCGATTCCCAGCCGCAGCCAGACTGGTTCATTGTCTGGTACTACGCATTGATCTCGATCAAACCGCACGGCTATGAGGAAGTCTTCCTCGTCTATCTGCCACTGGGATTCTTCCTCTTCCTGCTGATCCTGCCGCTGATTGCCGGCAAGGGCGAGCGTCACCCGAGCAAGCGCCCGTTCGCCATTCTGGGACTCAGTGTGGTGGCAGGGCTGTTCATCATGCTCACCGTGGTCGGCCTGCGAGCACCGTGGGTGCCGGACTATGAAACCGAACCCCTGCAGGCCGAGCAACTGGGAACCCAGGATGAACGCATTCTGGAAGGGGCCCGGGTGTTCCACGAGCGTGGCTGCCAGTATTGCCATCAGGTACACCGTGAAGGTGGCGAGTGGGGGCCGGATCTGACCGAGGTCTCGACCCGGATGGGCTCTGAGCAGATTGCCGTCCGCATTGTTCAGGGTATTGGCAACATGCCGGCCTATCAGGACATCCTGACCACTGAAGAGGTCGATTTGCTGGTGGAGTTCCTCAACGAGGTCGATGAACTCGGCCCACGGGCGGACGAGTGACGATTTCCAGACAGGTGAAAAGTGAGGCTCAGCGGGAACCGGTTCTGGTTCCCGCTGTCAGAAGAGGAAGAGTACAGGCAGGGGGTGCGCTGACTCTCTGGCAGGGTGTCGTGCCGATCGCCATTGACCGACATTCGGGTGTCGCGGGCCGGATGGGCAGGGAACGCCCGCGCGCTGAATCCAGTATGAATCGTGAATTGCCGGTGAAGATTAACGTCCTGTTGCGGCTTTGTCAGAGGAATGTTGCGACGGTTATTCCGGGCTCTGGTAGTCGTCCGGTGTGATCGGAATGGTGAGGCGGAACGAAGTTCCCCCGCGTGGCTCGCTCTCGGCCCAGATCCGTCCACCATGGAGCTGGACCAGATGCCGGGCGATCGCCAGTCCGAGCCCGCTACCGGTGTCTGATCGTGATTTCTCGGTCTTGTAGAAGCGCTCGAAGACACGATCGAGCTCATCCGGAGGAATTCCGGGACCGGAATCACTCACGGAGATCTCGATATCATCCTCATCCAGACGGGCACCCAGCCGGATCTCGCTCGATTCCGGACTGAACTTGATCGCGTTGTGCAGCAGGTTCACCAGTACCTGTTCGATCCGTTCCGGATCAATAAAGCCGCGTGGTAGATCGTCCGGCACTGAAATCTGCAGTGTGATCGTTTTCGGCTCCGCGTGCGGTCGCAGGCGGGCAGCCACCCGGCGAAGCAGGTTGCCGATATCTGCCGGTATCTGATGCAGTTCGATCCGGCGGGATTCAGCACGTGAGAGCTCCAGCAACTCTTCCACCAGTCTTGCCAGATCATCGACTTCGACTTCCATGCGGGAGAGGAAGTCCCGGGCCACGGTCTCGTCTTCCAGCGCACCAGCCAGCAAGGTATCCACCAGTGCTTTGAGCGATGCGATCGGCGTCCGCAGATCGTGGGATACGTTGGCCACGAAGTCTCGCCGAACTGTCTCGGTTTTGCGGAGCTCGGTGATGTCCCGGAGGATGACGATCACCAGCTGGTTATCTCCCTGGGAGATCGGGTAGGCGAAGGCCTGAACTGCACGACGGGGCCGGCCGAGCTCGATGAACCGGCTGGGTAGTGGCAGCTCTGGATCATAGATCCGGTGACAGTTGCGAATCAGCCCGACCAGCTCGTGGTCCCGGACCACCTCGGCGTAGGTCCGGATCAGCGCTCGCTGGCGATCGACTGCGAGCAACCCTTCGGCCGCACGGTTGATCAGCGTCACGGCCCCCCGCGGGTTGACGATCAGAATACCGTCGTTCAGGTGTTCGAGGATCGCTTCCAGCCGGGCCCGCTCGAAATCGATTGCCTGGACCTGATCGCGCAGTTCTCCGGTCATCTCGTTGAATGCGGCGGCGAGCTCGGCGAGCTCGTCCCAGGTATCCGTGTCTGCACGGGCGTCGAGATCGCCATGGGCCACCCGGCGGGCAACGCTTGTGAGCTCGGCCATCGGATGGGTGATGATTCTGGGCATGAATGCGGAGACAGCGGCAATGCCGGCCGCACAGACGACCAGCAGCAATACGGTGAGCTGGACCAGAGGCGTCCAGGTTCCCGGAGCGTCGCTGGCCGGAATCGTTCGCACCACCGCCCCGTACAGGGTGGAGCCTGCCACGATCGGTTCGGTGAAACTCTGTGCGGTCTGTCCCTGTGATGGATCGGTAAACGTGGCCGTGCCGGACTGACCGGCGAGGGCGGTATCGATATCTGGCTCACTCGAGAGATTGTCTGGATTCCGGACTGGCTCGCCAGCCAGCAGCGAGCCATCTGGTGCGACTACCGCGACCTGACCGCTGTTGCCGAGCTGATCGATCTGATCCTGTAAGAGTTCGAAATCGCCAGCCCGTGTCGCTGGCGCCAGCGCAGAGCCGAGCATTTCCGTGCTGGATCGTTGCTCATCGATCCAGGCATCGTGCTGGGCGTCGCTGATGCGCTGCACCAGATAGATGCCGAGAATCAGGAAGACCACGCCGATCAGTAGCACATACCCGCTAGCCAGACGGATGTAGGCGCGGTTCACGGTGAAATCACCTCATCAGATCGCGAATCGGTAGCCAACACCACGGACCGTTTCGATGTGGCGCCGTCCATCCGGTCCGATCTCCAGCTTCTCGCGCAGCCCATGAACATGAACGGCAACGGTACGGGTGTCTCCAAAGAAATCCTCGCCCCAGACGTTGTGGAGAATCTGATTACTGCTACAGACCTGTCCGGGATGCCTCGCCAGAAACACGAGTAGATCCCACTCTCGCGGCTTGAGGCTGACTTCAGTGCCCCCGACGCTCACCCGATGCGCGCCGAGATCAATCTCCAGATCACCGACACTGATGATGTCCGATGCGTGTACATCTCCAGCCGAGAGCTCGTCCTGGAGGAGAACTCGCCTTCGCAGGAGTGCCTTCACCCGGGCAACCAGTTCCCGCATAGAGAACGGCTTGGTCAGGTAGTCGTCGGCACCGATCTCCAGACCAACGATCCGGTCGATCTCATCGTCACGGGCGGTCAGAATCAGGATCGGGATCGAGCTCGTGCGCCGGATCTGCTGGCAGACTTCGAAGCCGTCGATCGTCGGCAACATGACGTCGAGCACAACCAGATCCGGGTGGTGCTTATCCACGGCTCCAAGCGCGGCTTCACCGTCACCAACTGCCTGCACTTCGTGCCCGGCGCGAGTCAGGTTATAGGAGATTGTTTCCCGAAGGACGGCCTCATCCTCAACCAGTAATATGTTTGCCAACCCTGAACTCCGACAGGTTGCCGCCGATGGCAGCGCCCCGATGTGATCGTACTTCCTGCGCCGTTCGAATGTGTTGAACAGCATTAAGCTTTCGTTAGCATATCAGTCTGTCAGCCGTTCAGTTGACCGATCGCGGCTGATGCTTTTCGCGTGCAATGGATACCATGTCGAAGCTGATGAAATCCGGGTGTCTGAACAACATTCCTGCGTGGTTTTTATACCCATCGCACGCTTCAGTGCATGCAGGGAAGTTCGCGAGACCTTTCTGTCGTGGCCGGAATAGGCCATCTTTCCCCGGGCCGTTTTGGCTACGTCTGCGCTGATTTCAGGGATGCATCTTGCGCCATTCCCAAGAATAAAGGTAGCGCAAAAGGAACGGTGTGTCTGTGATGAATGTTTATGTATTGTTCCGACACGACGGGATGAACTCACTGGTTCTGGGAGTCTTTCACACGTCGCTGGATGCCCGGATCTACGTGCAGCAGCAGTTCGGTGAGAGCCCCGCGGCCTGGAGCCAGCCGAGGCCAGGCCGGCAACACTGGTCACTGGATCAGCCAGCGTTTACCTACTCAATTGAAGAGCATACCGTCAACTTCCGGATTCAACCCGATTCGAACCTCAGCGGGATGAGAACCTCACCGGTTCGATCGAATGAACAGCCTCCGGAGATAGATGGTGGCTTCGAGCCGCAGAACAGTTTCTGGCAGCATTGATCCGTGCCCGGATCGCTGAATTGGCAGATGCCTTCTGAACCCGCCTTTCTGTAAAGCCCAGGGTTTGTGCTTTACAGAGAGGCTACAATGGTTTGAGAATATGATGGCGTAAGACCAGCGATCGGGGGACAAATATTGGACAAGCCGTTAATCGCAGTTATCAATGATGATCCTGGCTTCCTCGAGATGATGGAGTATCTGCTCAAGGAAGAACGCGATTGTGAGGTTGTTGTCGGCCAGCAGGGGGATGACGCACTTC
The DNA here is from genome assembly GCA_007695115.1 of Sphaerobacteraceae bacterium. Classification (GTDB taxonomy): domain Bacteria; phylum Chloroflexota; class Chloroflexia; order Thermomicrobiales; family Thermomicrobiaceae; genus SLMJ01. The sequence goes on along the minus strand of REEK01000101.1, from coordinate 31,352 downwards.
GCGTCATTAAATCTTCATCCCCGGACCTCATTGTTCTGGACATTATTCTGGGAAGCGAGCCGCTTGGAGTTCAGATTCTGCAGTCGATCCGGGCTGACTCCGATATTCGTGAAACACCCGTGATTATCTGTTCAGCCGATTCTGCATTCCTCAGCGCGAACGCAGAAATCATCCAGTCCTTGAACAGCGAAACACTGGGAAAGCCGTTCGATGTGGCTGATATGCTGGCTTTGATTGACCGCCACCTGTCGTAGCCTGGGCTATCCCCCTCCAGATCCCCCTCGGTAAACGAGTAGCATCCTTCCATACAGTTAGAACAACTGGTTGAATCAGGTAACATTTGCGATTCTGATGCCTGGCGCGGCTTCTGGTTCCATGCGGGTCAGGAATTATTCGTTGATGACTTCGAGTTGGCACTGGCGCAAGGACTGGCATGCAGACTGACGAGGTTGGACGAAATACGGGTCAGCCCGGGGCAGACAAGACAGAATCGCCCTGGCAACGACTCTACCGCCAGGTTATCCAGCCAACTGGCCAGCCAGCTCCGGCTCCCCCATCGCTGACGCTCCTCAATGTCCTGATGATCGGCTTGCTGCTGATTGTCTGGCGTGGGGCGCTGCTGGCGGTCTCAGTTGTCTGGACCCGGCTCGGGGTGAGTAATCCCTGGGAGGGTGACGAATCGCTGCACACGCTGCTGCGGCATTCCGTTCACTGGGATAGCGGCTGGTATCTCTCGGTTGTCCGGGAGGGTTACGCCTATAACCCGGATGCCCAGTCCAACATCGCCTTCTTCCCGATGTTTCCCTACCTTGCCCGGATTGTCGAATACGTGATCCCGTGGGGTGACGTCGTTGCCGGTCTGATCGTCGTACATCTGGCCCTGTTCGGGGCAATGCTCTATATCTTTCAGCTGGTGCGGATCGACTATACCGATGTCATCGCCTGGCGGACACTGCTGTTTCTGCTGGTCTTTCCGGCCGCGTTCTTCTTCTCGGTCTTCTATGCAGAGGCGCTCCTGGTTTTCGGGATGGCGGCCACCCTCTACCATGCCCGCCGTGGCCAGTGGTTGATGGCCGGGTTATTCGGGGCGTTTACTGGACTGACCAAGCTCATCGGCGTGGTGCTGGTCATTCCGGTTGGTATCGAGCTACTCCGGCAGCAAGCGCTACGCCGGGATAACCTGCAGGCCTGGGCTGGTGGCGCGCTGACGCTGGCGGGTGGATTCGCCTATCTGGCGTTTCTTCAGTTGCGACTGGGTGATTTCCGGGTGTATTTCTGGAACCAGGAACACTGGAACCGGCAGAGCTTCGATCCACTACCGTTTCAGCAGCTTGGACGATTCCTCACCGGTCAGGAACTGGGGTACTTGCCGTACCCCGGTGATGTGGTCCCGCTGCACACCTACTATTTTCTGATGGATATGGGATTGCTGATCGCGTTTCTGATTGCCGGGGTGTATCTCTGGCTGCGGGTGCAACCAGCATATGGGGCGCTGGTGCTTGCCGGGGCGATGATTCCCGCTTTATCTGGAACGCCGCTGGCGTTGGCCCGATACATGGCGATCCTGTTCCCGGTCTTTCTCGTGGCAGGGAAGATCAAGTCCGAGCCAGTACGCTACGCGCTGGTTATCTGCTCGCTGTTCGGGCTGTCGATAACCACCTACCTGTTCGTGAACGGCCACTGGGCTGGCTGATTACCGGAAGAGCCGACCCAGCCCGCGCCCGGTTGCCCGGCCCGCGACCCGCCGACCAATCCGGCGGCCGACACGACCACGTTTCACGGCATTGGCATCACCCAGCAATCTGGCAAGTGCGTAGAGGAAGCTTCTGAATGCGTTCATCTCCGGTCTCACTTTCTCAATTCAATGGATAACTCAGATTAACATATCAACAAAGGTGCCCATATGCAATCATATAGAGCCTGTGTGGCTTGGCGTGAACGATTTATCCGCATGAACGACCGGAGTCAGCCTTGCCTTGAGCGTTGTCTATGATGCTATACTTGGCGGGTTTATGTGCTCGCGATGGCAGCACGTAAACAATGGAGAGGGGCGAACTGTGGCTACAGAACCCACACCAATTAACAACGACACCGTTCTGAACGTCGCCCAGCTTCTCAAGGAACAGGTCGGTGGCAAGCGTGTCTATGCATTGACGCTGGATGCTTTGCCGCTCGACGATCCGATGATGGCGCGTGATGTCACGGCGCAGCTTAAACTGACCCGCATCGCAGATGGTATTCTGGTGACCGGCTCACTGGCCGGACGTACCCGACTTGAGTGCGTCCGCTGCCTGGAAGAGTTCGACACCGACTTCGGCGGTGACGTGGAAGCGGAGTTTCGCCCGACGATCGACATCGCCAGCGGAATGCTGGTGGAGGTTGACGACGACGGTGAGTCGTTCGAGATCGATGACAATCATTGCCTCGACCTCGCCGAGATGTTGAGACAGGTGTCGATTCTCACGTTGCCCATTCGGCCTGTTTGCGGGGATGACTGCCCGGGATTCACCAGTGAATTTCGTGGTGGTGAAGAGCCGCCAACTGAAGAAGCAGGTGATGAACGCCTGGCCGTGCTGGAGAAACTCCTGGACGATTCCCGGGGGAATTCCTAGCCGGAGCGGGTTCATTGCGATGTTCGCCGCCTGGTCGGCGAACTGATGATTAATCTGGAAATGATCAGTCAGCGAACTGAGGAGAGGATAGACGACCGATGGGTGCACATCCAAAACAGAGAATTAGCCGTTCACGGCAGGGAAACCGCCGCCGGCATCATTATCTGAAGACGCCACAGCTGATGTCTTGCCCGATGTGTGGTGAGAAGAAGCGAACACACTTTGTTTGCCAGAACTGTGGCACTTACAAGGGCCGACAGGTTATCGATATGGACCGTCAGGTCCGTCGACAGCGCGCCGCAGAACTCGACGCAGAGCAGCAGTAATCGAGTCCTCTCGACGCGGATGACCCACAGGCGTAGCCTGTGGTGGGCAGAACAGACGCGAGTGAAGGGTACCGTTAGCGGTGCGGAACGCGGCGATTACTGGCTGGGGCATGTACGTTCCCGAGCAGATTCTGACGAACGCGGAGCTCGAGCAGATGGTGGAGACCTCTGACGAGTGGATCGTGTCGCGTACCGGTATTCGCGAACGACGACTTGCAGCGCCAGCTGACACCACGCTGGCGATGTCTGCGCGTGCTTCACGACAGGCAATCGAGGTTGCCGGGATCGATCCATCAGAGATCGATCTCATTGTGCTGGCAACCGTTACACCGGACAAGTTCATGCCCTCCACCTCTTCGCTGCTCCAGACGGAGCTGGGGGCACACCGGGCTGCCGCATTCGATCTGGCGGCCGCCTGTTCCGGATTCGTCTACGCCCTCGCCGTTGGATCACAATTTATCCAGACAGGCGTTCACAAGACGGTTCTCGTGGTGGGCACCGACGCGCTGACCCGGTTCATTGATTTCACCGACCGGGGTACCTGCATTCTCTTTGGAGATGGCTCCGGCGCGGTGGTGCTACAGGCGAGTGACGCCGAAGAGGGTGTGCTCTCTAATGTGCTCGGCTCGGATGGTCGTGGAGCCCAGCATCTGTATATCGATGGGTTCGACAGCAATGGTCTCTATGGTCGAACCATCAGCAGTAACGGGAACGGCACCGGCAATGCGGCCGTCGATGAGCTCCAGCGTACCTACATGAAGATGAACGGCAACGAGGTCTATCGCTTTTCAGTCCGGGTGATGGGCGAGACCGCCATCGAGGCGGTCAACCGGGCCGGGCTTCGTCTGGGCGATATCGACTGGCTCATCCCGCACCAGGCAAATCTGCGAATTATCGATGCGGCGGCAAAGCGGCTCGATCTGCCGCGAGACCGGGTCTGGGTCAATCTGGATCGCTATGGCAACACGTCGGCGGCATCAGTGCCGATCTGTCTGGCCGAGGCGGCTGACTCTGGAAAGCTCCAGCCGGGCATGAATCTGGTTCTGGTGGCATTTGGTGCCGGGCTCAGCTGGGCGTCGAGTGTCGTTCGCTGGGGGGCGACCGGTGTCAGGGGAAAGGGAACTGAACGGGATGGGTAATATAGCCTGGACGTTTCCCGGTCAGGGCTCACAGAGCGTTGGCATGGGGTGGGATGCGGCAGAGCAGTCCGATGATGCAAAGCGAGTGTTCGAGCGTGTCGATGATGCGCTCGGTTTTGCGTTGAGCGAGATTATTTTCAACGGCCCGCAAGAGGAACTCGTCAAGACCAGTATCCAGCAGCCGGCGATCGTTGCGGCCAGTGTGGCCCATTTCGTGGCACTCAGTGAAGCTGGACAGTTCCCCGATCCGGTCTGCGTTGCCGGGCACAGCCTCGGTGAGTACAGCGCGCTGGTTGCGGCTGGCTCGCTGGATGTCGAAGACGCCGTCCGGCTGGTCCGTCGCCGTGGTCAGCTCATGGAAGAACACGGCCTGGGCGGCATGGTTGCCGTGATCGGACTCGATACCGACAAGCTGATCGAGATTGCCGGGCAGACCGGTGTGGAGATCGCCAACTTCAATGCTCCCGGACAGATTACCCTGAGTGGACGATCCGACGCGCTCGAAGCCGCCAGTGAGATGGCGAAAGAGCAGGGAGCTCGACGGGTTATTCCGTTGCCGGTCAACGGCGCGTTCCACTCTTCATTGATGCAGCCCGTTGCCGATGCGCTCTGGGAAGATATTCAGCAGGTCTCGGTGGCGGCTCCGAAGGTGCCGCTTCTGGCAAACGTTGATGCCCGGCCGCTGACTGATCCGGACGACCTGCGTGCTGAGTTGCGTGATCACATTACTGCGTCGGTGCAATGGATCGGCATTGTCGAGCAAGCCACCAGCATGGGTGTCGATACGTTCTACGAAATCGGCCCCGGTAAAGTGCTGAGCGGGCTGGCACCGCGTATTTCCAGGGGGTGTCAGACACATCAATCGCAACAGATGCTGGCTTCCTGATCAGGCACCACGCTGGTAGGCTCTTCAATACTGACCGAGACGAGGGAAGGGAGTTGCTGATGTCAGGCTCTGATGAAAAACGATCGGCAATCGTCACTGGAGCTGTTCGCGGTATCGGCCGGGCGACAGCGCTGAGGCTGGCGCAGGACGGCTATCAGGTGGCGGTCAACTATCGCTCTGATGAAGGTCCGGCCAACGAGCTGGTCAAGGAGATCGAAGCGGCCGGCGGTACGGCCTTCGCCATCAAGGCGGATGTGACCGATAGCGACGAAGCCGGAACGATGATCGAAGAGACGATCAACCAGTTCGGGCGGCTCGATGTGCTGGTCAACAATGCCGGCATCACCCGGGACACGCTGATGATGCGCATGAAGGAAGAAGATTTCGATGCCGTTATCCAGGCCAACCTGCGGAGCGTGTTCATTTGCTCCAAGGCCGCCATGCGCCCGATGATGCGCCAGCGGTACGGCCGGATCGTCAATCTCTCATCGGTGGTTGGTCAGGTCGGTAATGCCGGGCAGGTCAACTACGCGGCATCCAAGGCCGGGATCATCGGTATTACCAAGTCGATGGCCAAAGAGGTCGGCTCCCGCGGGATTACCGTCAATGCGGTTGCCCCCGGTTTTGTTCAGACCCGGTTGACCGAGGCGATTCCAGAGAACATGCAGGGAGCGATCCTGGAGCAGATTCCTACCGGTCGATTTGGTAATCCGGAAGACATCGCCGAGGCAATTGCCTTTCTGGCGTCTCCGGGTGCCTCGTACATTACCGGAGCAGTGCTGCCAGTCGATGGCGGCCTCTTCATGGCGAGCTAGGGTAATCAGTGTTCCGGAAAATTCTCATTGCCAACCGTGGCGAAATTGCGCTCAGAATCTTGCGAGCCTGTCGGGAGCTCGGCATCCGGTCGGTCATTGCCTACTCCGAGGCAGACCGGACCTCCTTGCCGGTGCTGCTGGCAGATGAGGCCGTCTGTATTGGACCGGCCCCATCGGTTCGCAGTTACAACAGCATCTCGGCGGTGATCAGTGCGGCAACCGTTACCGGTTGTGATGCGCTGCACCCGGGCTATGGCTTCCTTGCCGAGAACGCTTCGCTGGCGGAGATCTGCCGGGATTGCGGCATTACCTTTATCGGGCCCCGGCCAGAAGTCATGCAGGAGATGAGTGACAAGGCAACGGCCCGCCGGATCATGCACCGGAACGGGCTGCCGATCGTGCCCGGAACCCAGGAACCGGTTCATGATGCCCAGAAGGCGGCTGAAGAAGCCGAGCGTATCGGCTACCCGATCGTTATCAAAGCGGTGGCCGGTGGCGGTGGCCGGGGAATGCGTGTCGCAGAAGGTGAGCGCGAGCTCCTGCGGATGCTTCCCCTGGCGCAGGCCGAGGCACAGTCTGCCTTTGGTGATCGAGGGGTCTATCTGGAGCGCTACCTCAACCGGCCGCGTCATATCGAGGTCCAGGTGCTTGGAGACGAGCACGAACGCGTGGTCTCGCTCGGCGAGCGTGATTGCTCACTCCAGCGGCGCTATCAGAAGCTGGTGGAAGAGTCGCCAGCGCCCAACATTACGAAGAAGCTGCGGGACAATCTGGCCAAGGCCGCCGTCAAAGGGGCGAAAGCGATCCACTATACCGGCGCGGGCACGGTCGAGTTTCTGGTCGATGATCAGGGCCGGTTCTACTTCACCGAGATGAACACCCGGATTCAGGTGGAGCATCCGGTGACGGAGATGGTCACCGGCGTCGATCTGGTGCAGTGGCAGATCCGGATCGCGGCTGGCGAGAAGCTCGATTTCAACCAGAAGGATGTCGAGTACGAAGGCCACGCCATCGAAGTTCGGATCAACGCAGAAGATGCGATGAACAACTTCGCACCGAGCGGCGGAACCATCGACAAGCTGGTGCTGCCGGGTGGTCCGGGTGTCCGGATTGATACCCACCTCTATCAGGGCTACCGGGTGCCGACGAACTACGATTCGCTGCTCGGCAAGATCATCGTCTGGGGCGAAACCCGGACTGCAGCAATTGCCCGGATGCAGCGGGCTTTGGCCGAGACGATCGTGGACGATATCCCGACTACGGTGCCGTTCTATCAGTTGCTGATGCGGGATCCCGAGTTCGGCGAGGGCAACGTGACCACCAGCTTCATTCCAGAATTCATGGAGCGCATTGGCCACTCGCGCGATTAGCTGACACGTTCACGGGCGACGGTCCACCCGTCGCCCGATCTCTTCTGAACCTCGTCGCTGGATACGGCGTCAGTATCAGGTTCGCTGCGACCGTCTCCAGTAGCGGGACATCCCCTGGATGGTCATGTAGTAGGCCGTGGCCAGTTCGTATGACTCCACCAGATCTTCACTGCCGGTAATCTTCACCAGTTCATCATCGCCGAACGCCCGGAGCTCGCTCACCAGCGTCTCTTCATCGGTATCCTGCTGAAGCCGTGCCGTGACCCATCCATACCAGTAGTGCAGCCGACTGAGCAGATCATCGAAGTGCCAGTCAGGATCATCGAAGCTCCCGAAGTGGGTCAGGTGCAGCCTCTCCGGTGCCAGTGACCGCATAGTGCTGACGGTCTGCCGCCAGAGCTCGATATCGAACTCCGGGGGAACCGTTGGGGGGCGCACGTAGGGAACCCGCTCCAGCCGGACCGCGGCCGCATCACCGGTAAAGAGGTCTCTCCGGTCGATATCGAACCATGCGTGGTGGTGACCAGCATGTCCCGGTGTGGAGACCGCCATCAGCGTTCGCCCGGCCACATGGATACGCTCCCGATCCTGGACAATCTGAACCTGATCTTCCGGAACGGGGATCACTTCGCCCCAGAGTCGGTCCATATCATCGCCGTAGATTCGGCGGGCGCTGGTGAGCAGGCGGGAGGGATCGATCAGGTGCGCTGCCCCGTTCGGGTGAACCAGCACTTTTGCGTTCGGCAGGTGCCGGAGCAACTGGCCGGCCGCACCGGAGTGATCCAGATGGATATGCGTCACGATGATCGTCCGGATCTGTGCCGGATCATAGTCCAGTGATCGGATGCCACTGAGCAGGTTTTCGATTGTCGGGGTCGGGCCGGTTTCGATCAGCGCGAGGTCGTCGTCGTTCTCAGCACTGAGCAGATAGGAACCGATGACACCCGGAACACCAAGGAACTGCTGATCGATCAGATACAGTCCCTGTTCGATTCGCCACACAGTCGTGTCGGTCATGCGATTCCCTTCAGAGCCAGTCATTTCCCAACGTGTGTCTCACTTTTCCCTATCCTAGCAGAGGATTCCCATGACCGGATGGTCATTCGCCGGATGCGGTGACATCTATCGAGAGGCCGTCCCAGGCAACTGATACATGACCGGGGAGTTGATCGGTTGCGGCCTTATGAGACAGCTCGTGGGCAAGGTGAACCAGATAGGCTCGCTTCGGCTTGACCTCAGCGATGACCTCCAGAGCTTCGGCAAGACTGAGGTGGGTAGGGTGGGATCGCTCTCGCAGTGCATTGAGAACCAGAACATCCGCGTTGCGCAGCAGATCGATGGAGCTGTCCGGGATGTGTTTGGCGTCGGTCAGATAGGCGAGCGGGCCGATCCGGAACCCGTGGACGGTCCAGTTGCCGTGTGTTACCGGAATCGGCGTTACGATGTCGCCAAACAGATCGAACGGGCCATCGAACTCGATCAGATCCAGATCTGGTTTCCCCCCGTAGAAGGGAAAGTGGTGCTCGAAGGCGTAGCCGAACCGCTCGCTGAGATTGCGAGCCGTCTCGGGGCCCGCATAGACCGGGAGATGCTGCTGGCCGATCTCGTTGAACCGGCGGAGATCGTCGAACCCACCAACGTGGTCAGCATGAGCGTGCGTAAAGAGCACGGCATCGACCTGGTCCAGACCGGCATTGATCGCCTGTATCCGGAGCTCGGTGGCCGTATCGATAAGAATGTTCCGATTATTGTGATGAATGACGGCCGATGTGCGGCTGCGGCGATCACGGGGATCGTCCGAGGTGCAGACCGGGCAGTGACAGCCGATGATCGGGATGCCGTTCGAGGTACCGGTCCCAAGAAACGTCAAACGCATGCGGTTTGTTCACACTCCCATGTCAGTAGATCGATCAGTGAAACGTTGGTATCGTCCCGTTGAATCGGGTTATCGGTGCAAGTATAACCGTGTCGCCAGTCACAGCCGGTCGCACCGGGGGTCATGGGTAAGTCAGTACCTATTGGCGTGATGTCCTGCGGGACCTGCGTGCTACGGTAATTATAGCTATGTGCAGCCGTGAACGATTTTCCGGTATGTCGGTGTGGATCGTTCACACCCTGGTCTGCAATCGTCGTGACTTTCACATTTTCTGGTGCAGCGCGAGGCAACAAATGTCCGGTAAGCATCGCTCCAGCAGTAATCAGAGCCGTGTGCCTGCGCGGGGGGGCCAGTTCACTGGGCCCGTACCGTCGTCTGATGCTGTGCCGGGTGATCTTCCAGAGTCGCAGACCGGCCGTTCGACACCGTCCGAAGCGCAGCAGTGGCACCGGATCGTTGATGCGCTGGGGATGATTGCCGAGGTGGTGCGTGATCGAACCGAAACGCGTGAGCTTCCGGCGGCGCTGGCTGCCGGCGCGGCTCAGGCGATCGGTGCTGATCTGGCGCTGATCCGGATTGCGGATCTCAGCACCCGCACACTGGAGACGCGCGTCACCCACGGGTTAGATCAGCAGGTGCGCGATGCGCTGTACGGAATCGTCATTTCGCTGTATGACTGCCAGTCTCTACTGGCCAGCCCGCGCTCGTCACTGTATGAGCTGAGCGGGCATCAGCCAGGCGGATTTACCCAGGGCGAGATCGATCTGCTGCGTCAACGCCGTGTCGGTCATGTATTGACGGTGCCGCTGCTCCATCATGGCCAGTTGATTGGTCGGCTCGATCTGATGACAGCATCCGGTGAGCTCTTCAGCTATGAGCAGCAAGTTGTTGCTGAGGCGATCGGAGCGGTGATCGCTGGCACGCTGGCCGATGAGATTGCGCACTCAATGGGGACCGACAGTCGTGTCGCCAGCGCCCGGTTGAACCCACCATCGTTCGAGGATGTCTCTGGCGTTCGGGAGATGTTTCAGTACCTTGTGCAGTGGATACACGACACGCTGGGTGGCCGGCAATGTTATGGATTTATCTGGAGCGAGCCGCAGGAGAGCTTTGTGCCGGTGGCGGTCTCCGGCGGAGATTCCGAATCGGTGCAGGCGCTGAAGGAGATCCTGCTTCGTCCCGAGGCAGTGCCGGCGCTCCGGGAATCGATGCATAGCGATGCACCGTACTTTGTGCCGAACGCTCGTGAGACGTCGCTCTTTCCACCAGAGATGAGCGCAGCACTCGATCTGCAACGGGTGGTGATCGTTTCACTGCGTGGAAGTACCGGACAGCTGATCGGAAGCGTGCTGCTGGACTACCCTGACCAGCATGAACTGAGTGATTCGTTTCTGGACGTGGTAACCGAGGCCAGAAACTATGCCGCGATCATGCTTGAGAACTCGTTGCTCTATGGTGCGGTTCAGCGAAGCTCGGAGAACCTCACCATCGTCAACGAGATCGGCATCGAACTCTCCACGCTCAGCGATGTGGATAGCCTGTTCCGGCTCGTGTTTTCCCACGTTCGATCCGTGATGGAAACGACCTGTTTCGCGGTCGGGCTCACGTCGACGAACCGGGAGCAGGTCGAGTATCGGTATGCCATCGAGAACCGGGTGATTGCAGACCCGGTTCGGCTGCCGCTCGGAAATGATGCGCTCTCCCGGGTAATCAGCACTCGTCAGCCCCAGATCGCCCGGGACGCCCAAACGATCCAGCAGGCCAACTGGTTCCCGATCCTGGATATGGACGATAGCCTGCAATCGGCGGTGGCCGTGCCGATCGTGGTTGGTCATGAAGCGATCGGAGTGTTGACCGCCCAGAGTGACACCCCCGGATCCTACGATTCAGAGGCGCTGAGCCTGCTGGAAATCATTGGAATGCAGCTCGGAGTGGCTATCCAGAATGCCCGGTTGTATGCCATTATGCGAGCCAGGGGTGAGCGGCGCGGCTATTTGCTCGATCAGGTGATGAGCCAGCAGGAAGCCGAACGCAAGCGGCTGGTTGATGATATACATAATCACACGTTGCAGACGCTGGCTCACTGTCTGTTTCAGCTGGACATGACACACCAGCGGACTGGCGAGCTCTCGGTTGCCGAGGCCCGTGCCGAGATCAGCCGGGTTCGGGATACACTTGCCGAGAATGTCGATCGACTCCGCACGACAATCTTCCAGCTCCGGCCATCAACCCTCGATATTCTCGGGCTCGAGTCTGCATTGCGGGAGTATTTCAACCACTTTGAAGACGACACTGGTATCCGGGCTGAGCTGGAGATCGATCTTCCGGACCGGTTCGATACCGTCGCCGAGACCCGCGTTTATCGGCTTGTACAGGAAGCGGTCGATACGATTCGGCATCGGGAAGAAGTCACCCGGATCGGATTCCGGGTCAGGCAGCGTGAGCACGATATTCTGGTGACGATCGCTGATGATGGACATGGTGTCAGTAACGATGTGCTGGACGATACTATCCGTCCAGACGAACCAGAATACAGTGATGACGAGCGTCGACTCGTTACATTGCGTGAACGAGCCGAGCTGGCCGGTGGCACGTTACGGCTGACACGCCGGACGAGCGGGGGTTCGTTGATACAGGTTGTGCTTCCATACAGGGGCGGTGAGTGATGGCACAGCAAGAAAGCAGCGCACAGGGTAAAGGAAAACGGGTTTCCAGCAACGTGGTCACCATGGATCAGCGCACCGGGACCAGGATCTCCGGTGGAAACTATCCCTTCGAGCTGCAATGCAAACTCCTGGAGGCCGAGACGCTTCCCGAAGTGCTGGGTACTGCATCATCGATGCTGGCCCAGGTCCCCGGGACGGTCGGGGCCTGGATCTTCCAGCGGGATGCCGGCGGCCACCTGCTGCTGGTTCAGAGCTGGAAAGCGTCACATAGCGCCGATAACCCGCCATCCAGTGACCAGCTCGGCAAACTGATTCACCAGCGGTGGATTGCCGCACATCGACTGGGACAGTCGTCAGCCGAGTTCGCTCGTCCATTCTCGCCATCAGGGCGCTCGGATCTGCTGGTGGTCCCGATGATGATCGGCGAAGAGCTGGTTGGAGCCCTGGCAGTTCACCGGCGCGAGGGTGATACATTTCCCTATCTGCCGGAGGATATCGTCACGCTGGCGACGATTGCCGGACTCACCGCTCAGCAGCTGCAGTTGACCGTGCTGCGGCAGCGTGTTGGCGATCAAACCGATCAGCAGGAAACCCGGCAGGAGATCGTTAACGAAGTCAATCGCTACGTGGCGCATGAACTGCATGATGGTGTGGTGCAGGACATGGCCTATATGCGTCTGCGCCTTGAGATGCTGCAGCGGGTAGCAGCGAGCGAACCGGAGAAAGTGCCGCAGGAAGCGGAACAAATCCGGGAACAGTTCAACGATGCAATCGACCGGCTGCGGAACATGGTTAACGATCTGCGGAAACCGAAGCAACAGGCGGGCGGTATCACTGGCCGGCTGCGCGATATTGCTGGCCGGATGGCCGAACAGCCAATTTCCGAGCGTGATCCGGAGATCGAGCTCGACATCTCCGAAATCAGCGGGGTCCGGCTGGAGCCCGAGGTAGAGCGGGCCGTGGTTGGTATTGTCCGCGAAGCAATGCAGAATATTCGCAAACACGCCGATGCGTCCAGTGTTCATGTAGAGGTCCAGCGCCGGGACAACATGCTCGACGTCGAAGTTCGCGACGATGGTCGCGGCGTCGAGGTGCCGGAAGGACAGGGACAGGGAACACAGGGGCTGCATTTCGGGATTCAGCAGATGAAAGAGCTTGCCGAAGATATGGGCGGCTCACTCAGTATCGAAGGTGCCGGAGGACGAGGCACGCGAGTCCTCGCCAGTATTCCGCTTGCCCCGACCGAGAAACGTTCTTAGCCAGGAGGAGCTGTGGGAATCGAAACGATCCGAGTGATAGTTGCAGACGATCACGATCTGTTTCGTGAAGGATTGCGGCAACTTCTGGAAAACGTTCCGGCGATCGAGGTCGTTGGTGAAGCGTGCGATGGCCAGGAGGCGATTCAGCTCGTGATGAACCATCAGCCAGACGTTGTGCTGATGGATATCAATATGCCGCGTATGGACGGCATCCGGGCCACGGAGTACATCGTCAAGAACTTCCCCGGAACCAATGTGGTGGTCCTGACGATGTATCAGGACGATGAATACGCCATTCATGCGGTTCGGGCAGGAGCCAAGAGCTACCTGCTGAAGAACACGAGATCTGATGACGTGGTCGAAGCGATCAAGGTCGCAGCCAGCGGGGGAGCGACAATCGACGCCACCATGGCCCCGATCCTCATGCGGGAGTACCAGCGATTGCTCACCCGGGCACCAAACGAGAAAGAGCAGCTGCTGAGCGACCGTGAGATGACGCTGCTCAAGCATCTGGCCCAGGGCTACAGCAACAAGCAGATCGCAGATAATCTCTCGCTCGCCGAGAGCACGGTCAAGAACAATCTCTCGGCGCTCTTCCACAAGATCGGTGTCCGCGATCGAACCCAGGCAGTGCTCTACGCAATCTCGCAGGGCCTGGTTCCTCGACCATCCGACCACAAATAGAGGTCCCCGGTTCAATTGATCGAACGACAGGTCGGCACTCGTGCCGGCCTGTTTGCTGACTTCAGGTGGAGCGCAATCCCCGGATCTTCGCGACCTCGTGTAGACTGCCAGCAACATGAGACCAGCTGATTTTGGGGACATACAGGAGGAGAGTTCATGGCACAGCAGACACTCACAGGGATCAAAGTTGTTGATCTCACCCGGGTGCTGACCGGTCCATACTGCACCATGATGCTCGGCGATATGGGGGCCGACGTCATCAAGATCGAACAGCCGGGAAAAGGGGACGATACCCGGGCATGGGGGCCACCATTCATCGATGGGGAGAGCGCCTACTACCTCAGCATCAATCGCAACAAGCGCAGCCTGACCCTGAATCTCAAGTCGGATGAAGGCAAGGAGATCATCCACAAGTTGATCGCCGATGCCGATGTGGTGGTCGAGAACTTTGCCCCGGGGGCCACCGAACGACTCGGGCTCGATTACGCCTCGGTGAAGAAGATCAAGCCGGATATCGTCTACACCTCGATCTCTGGCTTCGGCCAGACCGGCCCGTGGAAGAACCAGACTGCCTACGACCTGATCCTGCAGGGAATGTCTGGCCTGATGAGCGTCACCGGGTTTGAAGATGGCCAGCCGACCCGCTTCGGGGTGCCGATTGCCGATCTGGCTGCCGGGATGTTTGGCGCCTACGCCACGGTCTCTGCCCTCTTCCACCGGGAACGCACCGGTGAGGGTCAGCACGTGGATACCTCGATGCTCGGGGGCGGAATTGCCCTGCTCAGCTATCAGGCGGCAATCTACTTTGCGACCAACCAGCAACCCGCGCGAACCGGCAATGCTCACCCGATCGTGGCTCCGTATCAAACCTTCCAGACAAAGGATGGCTACGTCAATGTCGCGTCCGGCAACGACGGCATCTGGAACCGGTTCTGCACGGCGATGGGTATGGAGCATTTGCTGGAGGATGAGCGCTTCACCGATAACGCCGGACGCATCACGCAGCGGACTGTTCTGGCCGAGGAGATCGAAAAGACGCTCACGAAGTACGACACGGCCGAAGTCATCACCCTGCTAGAGAATGCTTCGGTCCCCTGCGGGCCGATTGCCGAGCTTCCAGAGGTGTTCAATTCGCCGCAGGTGGAGCACTATAACCTGCGCCAGAAGGTGCCGCATCCTACGCTCGGTGAAGTCGATCAGACCGGCTTCCCGTATCTGCTTAGTGAGACCCCCTGCGAGATCCGGATGGCACCGCCGGTGCTTGGCCAGCATACCGGGGATGTGCTGCAGGAACTCGGCTACGACGATGATGCGATCGGCAAGCTCCGCGAGGCCGGGGCGGTCTGATCAGCATCGACCCTCCCTGAACCGCAGGGAGGGTCAGACGTCTCTCCAACTGGCTACTGCTCCACCTCGATGACTCCCCGGGTTCCGTCAACCGTCACCATCTGCCCATCGGTGAGCGTCGATGTTGCCGTTCCCGTTGCCACCACCGCAGGAATACCGTACTCCCGGGCGATGATCGCCGAGTGGGAGAGGACGCCACCGGTGTCCGTCACCAGTGCCCCAACACTGGAGAAGAGGACGGACCAGACCGGCGAGGTGATCGGGCAGACCAGCACATCTCCAGGCTGGAGTTTGTGGAACTCAGCGACGCTCCGGATGATCCGGACTGGTCCGCGATAGACCCCCGGTGATGCGGAGACCCCGCTGAGCCCATCGCCCTGGGCCGGAACAGGCGTATCCAGATCGTGGTCGATGAACCAGAGAATTGCGTCCATCAGTGAACGGAGATCGGACGGAACTGCTCGCAGGTCCGGTGGATCGCCCGGGTCGGGACCGTAGGTGCCCGGGCCGGGGTTCGCCAGTGCCCAGGCATGCTCACCACGGCGCTGTTTGACGGTCGTTGCCATATCGTCGGTTTCGCTGAACGCCCGACGGACTTCTTCGATCTTCAGGAACATGATGTCGTCTGCTCGATCGAGACGCTCTTCCTCGGTGAGCCGGCGGCCGATCTCCAGCAAGGCGTACCGAACCAGCCCGATCGGTGCCTGATAGGTGGGGAAGCTGTTGTCTTCGCGCACCGGGTAGGCCCGCAGCGCCTGTGAGACGAGCTTGTCGAATCGCGCCAGTTTCACCGGCCGATCCCGGAGCATCCGACGGGCATGGTCGAGACGTTCAGCCCGCGTGCGTTCCAGCTCTTCGGTCACACGCTCTGCGTTGTACTCCTGACCCAGCTGGCTGCGAAGCAATCCCATTGTGAACTCCGGGTGTTCGCCGAGGGTTGGCTCGATAAGGTCTTCACCGAGAGAGCGTGGACCGAACCGCTGCTGGTACCGCGAAATCGTCATCGCCACGTTCGGGGCAACCGCCTCGAGTTCTGACAACGAGGGCACCTGATCCGTTGCAAAGAGCCCGAGCGCGTCCGGGCTCTCGCTGACTAGCCGGGCAAGTTCGGCCAGTTCACGGCCCGGCTCAGTGGACATCGTCGATACCCCGCTCAGAAGATCCATCGCCTGACGTGGAGTCCAGCCCAGTTCATCGCGACAGAAGATCGCGAACTCCGAGACACTGATCATGAACGGCACGACGAGCTGGAAATGAATCCGGTTGCCGTCACGCAGGAGGGTGAGCCTCGCCTCGAGCTGCTTTACCAGCTCCGCGTCGGTCAGGCTGGCGAGATCGACCTGCTGGAATGCGTCGATCCGGGCAAACAACTCCCCACGCCACTGCTTCCACCAGCGCTCGATCAGTTGACCGCTGAGATCCTGCTCGCGTGCGGCACTGGCCCGTTTCACCATCGCTCTGGCCGAGGGCATCAGGCGCACAACGGCGCCGAGGATATACCAGGGCGGCGGCGGGCCTTCCTTGCCACCAGGCGGGACCATTCGAAGATAGGCGTAGCCGCCGATCGTCCGGGCTTCGATACGATCGATCAAGGCACCGAACTGTTGCAGGCCGTCGGTGATCGCTTCCGCCAGTTCCGCCAGGTAGAACGAACTGGTGACCGGTGACAGCGGGCGCGGATAGTGGCCGGCATCGCGCCGCCAGAAGCCTTCGGGTATCTCGAACTCCGGCTTGATTGGTTCGATCAGGTTTGTGGTGGTGATCGGGCGTGCCTGAAGCAGCTTCAATTCGTCCCCCGAGATCGCCCACTCGATATCCTGTGGGGTGCCGTAGTGGGCTTCTACCTGTCTCGCCAGTTCAGCTACCTGCCGGGCTTGAGGTGCCGTGAGCGCGGATTCCGGTGTCCGGTGGGCCAGCGCTTCGTGGCTGGTGACGATCCATTCATCAGGTGATGCCTCGCCGGAGACCAGCCGCTCTCCGAGACCACGGACGGCGCTGACCACCGTCTCATCCCGGTTGCCCGTAATCGGGTTCATTGTAAAGGCCACTCCCGCGGCATCAGCTGGGACTAGCGGTTGAATCAGCACCGCAACGGGCGGCACTCCCTGATCGCCCTGTCGCTGCCGATAGCTGACCACGCGGTCGTTGAACGCAGAGCCCCAACACTGGACAATCGCTCGCTGAAGCGCCTCAGGTCCCACAACACCGAGGACCGTATCGTAGAGCCCGGCATAGGATGCGTCGGGCAGATCCTCATCACTGGCAGATGAACGCACCGCCAGGGGAGTGTCTCCGAATTTGGCAGCGATCCTGGCAATCTCGTCGCGTACGTCGTCGGAGAGGATCGGCTCGACCGGGAGCGATCCTGAATCGATGATCTGGTTGGCTTCCACGTACTGGAAGAACAGATCAACCGGGAGAACCACGCCGTGAGGCACCGGAAACCCTGCCTGAATGAGGTCGGCCAGGTTCGCTGCTTTCGAGCCAATAACCGATGGGCCAACTCCGGCCGAATCAGCGAGTTGCAGGGAGATCCGCCGGCTTGCCGCACTGCGTGGAGCGGGCGCCTCAATCGTCATCGTGCGTGTCCTCTCTTGCGAGCCTTGAAGGCCCGGGATTGGCTGGATCACGGAGTGCATCCAGAACCAGTTGAATGGTCCAGGCGATAACCGGTCCGCCCCGATCACCGTTCAGGCCGTATTCATCACGAAATGCCAGCCAGGTTCGCGAGCTCGCCAGATAGCGAATCAGCGCGATGATCGCCCGGGCGTCCTCATCGCCCAGATGACTGACCAGTGGGGCCATCGCCTTTTCGACTTCGGACGATCGTTGTTGCTGGAGCTGGGAGATGGTTCCCGACTCCCAGGTGGTCAGAACCAGTGCTTTCATGAGGTCTGCATCCTGATCGAACGCCCTGGCGTTCCGGATGATCGCCTCGGGAATATCGTCGGCATGCTCGGGGATGGATACTTCGCCCCGGTTGCGTCCCCGCTCCTGGAGCCAGATCGCCAGGTTATCTATCAGATCCTGCCGGGTTGCGAAATGCCGGTAGACCGTGCGGTGGGTGATACCAGCTCGATCGGCAACCTGCTGAATCGAGACATCGCGCAGACCATCCTCGACGACCATGCGGGCGAATGTTCCGAGAATCAGCTCACGCGTCTCGTACCAGTCTTTGCGGCGTGGGGCACCAGCAGGCGTCACAGGCGATCTCCATCATGGGACTGTCGTCGAATCCTGATATGTCATAGCATATGACATTTGCCGGGTATGTCAAGAGGCACTGAGCCGTTTGTAGCGCCGGCCCGGGTTCACCAGGGATGGGCAGGGGCGTCCACCCCTGCACAGAATCGGTAACGGGTTTCCCCCTCTCCCAGCATTGGGAGAGGGCCGGGGTGAGGGCGATGAGGGCCGCTAATCCAGCTGGAAGAATTTGTACCCCTCGGCCAGCTCCATGTCCCAGGAGGTGCTGAACCCGGACCGGCGTGCCTCGGCTGCGGTATCCCGGCCCCATGTTCGCAAGAGCTCTGTGGGATCGAACTCTCCGACCTGGCTGACGTGTGCCTTCAGCGATGCCAGCTTCTTCTCGAAGACATGCGTGGTGTTGACCCAGACGTCCGGGGTATTGCTGCCAGCCAGGAAGATGTATTTCGCTTTGTGCGGTTCGTAGCCTTCCTCGATCAGTTGCGGGAACGTCAGGTGATCCCGAGCGGATGGGAAGACCGCGGCCAGTGCGGCTTCGCCCATCGCGATATGGTCCGGGTGCTGAATGTACTCCTGCGCGACGAACCGGCTGGTCGGATCCTGGCAGATCACCGCTTCCGGCTTGTGCTTGCGAATCATCCGGGTGATCGCCAACCGCAGATCGAGATCAGCTACGAGCGTCGCGTCTGCATAGCGCAGGAACTCGACATGCTTCACCCCGAGGATCTCCGCCGCGTTGCGTTGTTCCTGCTCGCGCATTTCGATCAGTGTTTCGGTGGGAATATCAGGGTCACTGGTGCCCTTATCACCACTAGTGCCGGCGAGGTAGGTAACCTCGCAGCCCTGCTCGGCCCAGACCGCCGCGGTTCCAGCTGTGACGAACTCGGCATCATCGGGATGCGCGAATATCACCATCGCGCTGGACGGCACCGGCAACTGGCTTTCGTGTCTGATCATGCATACCTCCGGAGTGGTGTAATTGGAATCATTACGATCGGGCTCACCAGTGTGAACCCGTCTATGTCAGGCTGTGAGAATACATGATGCTCCGATGGTGTCCACACCGAACGACGAGACAATCCGTTTTTCCGGAGCCGAGCGAGACAGAGGCAGCAACGCGTGGTTGATTCTGATCTGACAGATATTTTTCATCAGGGGAGTAGCCAGAAACCGTCCTACGACACAGCGCTCCCCCAGCCCAGGCAGGAACCGTCTCAGATGCTCGATCCCAAGGCCTTGCGGGTCTGGCGGATCGGCGCAGCACTCGGAACACTGTTCATCTGGATCCCGTCAGCGGGCGCGGTCATCGGTATGTACTTTGGCGACTGGCTCTGGCCGTGGGCGCTATTGATTCTGCTGTTTCCGCTGCTCATCACGGTTCTGCAGGTGTTCGTGATTCCGCCGCTGGAGTGGCGCCGCTGGCGCTATGAGGTTTCCGAACGAGAGATCGATCTGCAGCGGGGTGTCTTCGTGATGACGCGCACGCTGGTGCCGATGTCCCGGGTGCAACACGTTGATACGCAGCAGGGGCCGTTGTTGCGGTATTACGGCCTCTCGGCCGTCACAATCACCACTGCAGGTGGCGGGCACGAGATTCCGGGACTCTCCGAAGACGTTGCGGCGGACGTTCGAGATCGCATTGCTGCACTTGCCGGAGTGGCTGACGATGTCTGATCCCCAGCGCCTGCATCCGGCGGCGATCATCATTCTGGCTATCCGAGTCAGCCGTCAACTGGCACTGCCGGTGATGGCTCCGGCGGTCTTCAGCTTGATCAATCAGGGGCTGGACGCGATCAGCTATGGGTTTCTCCTGTTGCTGCTTGGCGCGCTGACGCTGCTGGTGGTGCTCAGCGCTGGCTGGGGCTTTCTCTACTGGCAACGCTACACGTACCAGATCATCGATAACGAGCTGATCCTGAAGCAGGGCATCATCTTCCGGAAACAACGCTCCATTCCGCGAGAGCGGATTCAGGCGATCGATCTGGTAGAAGGTGTGATGCATCGCGTGTTCGGCCTGGTTTCTGTGCGGGTGCAGACCGCCGGCGGGATTGGGCCCGGTTTCTCGCTGCTCGGCATCTCCCGGTTAGAAGCCGACGCGCTCCGACAGGAACTGGCACTGAGCCCGGCACAGGTGCGCTCAGTGGCCGCGGACGAAATCGATCTCGACCCTGATGCCGAACCGGCGGAGCAGGTCGCCCCGGCACTCGCCGAGACCGAACCAGCTCCGATCCGCCAGCTGAGCTTTCCGCAACTTCTTCTGGCGGCGGCCACATCGGGTAGTATCGGTATTGCCCTGCCGATCGTCGCCTCGGGCGTCTCGCTGCTCAACAACATGATGCCGAACGTCGACCTGTTCGAGCTCGGCACTATGCTCTTTGGTGGGGTGTCGTGGTGGTCGATCGCGCTCTTCGTGCTGATCGCCGCCTGGATCATGAGCTTCTTCGGGACGATCCTGGCGCACACCGGTTTCACCATTCGACGGTCTGAAGACAATCTGCTCATCGAACGTGGCCTGATCGAAAAACGCCGGGCCACGGTGCCGCTGAACCGGATTCAGGCGATCCGGGTGATCGATGGCGTACTCCGTCAGCCGTTCGGCTATGCGATGGTGAAAGTCGAGAGTGCCGGTTACGGTGAGGATGCGGCCGAGTCGTCAGTGCTGTTTCCGATGCTCCCGAGACAGGATGTCCGCGAATTTCTGGAAGCTACCGTGCCGGAGTTTGCCTGGGATCCAGAGCAGATCGAGCGGCCACCCCGGCGGGCGATTCGTCGCTACATCACCCGGATGACGCTGATCGGCCTGCTGATCTCCGCGATCGTGATCGCGATCTTCTACCCGATTGGACTCTGGGCGCTGGCCACGCTCCCGTTGTTTGCGATCTTCGGCTACCTCTGCTATCGGGATGCCGGATGGGCACTCAGCAACGGGATGATGGTGCTGCGCTATCGCTCGCTGGCCCGTTCTACGGCAATCATCCCGAAGCGGCGTATTCAGTCCAGCGATGTGACGCAGAATATCCTGCAACGGCGGGCGAGCCTCGGAAACATTCAGGCAACGGTCGCCTCTGGAGTGTCCGGCGCAACTTTTACCGTCATGCACCTGGATAAAGGTGTCGCCGACCAGCTCTTTTCCTGGACGGGGCGTAGCCGGACGCGGCTCGATACCCCTCGTCTGCCCCGACAACTGGCACCGCGCCCGATGGTCGATGTATGGGATGACTTCGATATCGAACCAGAGCGTGCTCCTGGCTCAAAACTTGATCTGCCGGGCGATCCGCGCCCCTGATCAGGCGAAGTGCGGCAGGATCTCTCGCCCGAGCGTCCGGATTGCTTCGGCCGGGTCTGGTCCCAGCGGTGGGCCGAAACTGAGATGCTTTGCGCCGCGATCTACCAGGCTCTCCAGTCGCTCGATCACCACATCCGGGCTTCCGGCAATGCCGATCCGCAGCATCCGCTCATCCACCAGTGATCGAGCCTTGATCGGGTCACGTTCGGTCATCAGAGCGTGCTCGATCGGGCGGAAATCGTCCTGGGTGACCCCGAGTCGATCCCAGATCAACGGGCTGAGTGCGTGACCGTAATAGGCGATCTTGTCCTTGAGGACGTCCTCTGCTGCCTGGCGATCATCACTGATCGAGCACCAGATACAGGCTGCGAAATCGATCTCTTCCATTGAGCGCCCGGCCGTTTTCGCGCCTTCCTGAACCAGTGGATAGACGGTGTCGTAGTGCTCTGGCGGAAAGAGGAGCGGCAGCGCGCCGTCGGCCACTTCGCCGATGAGCCGTAGCATGTTGGGACTGAATGCGGCGAGGTAGATCGGCACCCGTCGTGGTGCATCGAACCGCAGGTACGCTTCGGACTCCCATCCCTCTACCGGCTGACCGGTCAGGGTTGCGTTGATGGCCTCGATGGCGTGTCGAGTTGTTGCCAGCGGCCGTTCCTGCGGCATACCGAGCCATTTCAGGAACTCGCCGGCTCCGGCCCCGATTCCCAGATTGAAGCGACCCCCGCTGAGTTCATCCAGCGTGGCGGCCATCATCGCGATCTCGGACGGATGCACCGTGTATGGATTCACGATGCAGGTACCGATCTCGATTCGGCTGGTTGCCTGAGCGACCGCCGCCAGAATGACCGGTGAGCTGCGGAAGAAGAGATCGTGACTGACCCAGAACTGATCGAAGCCGGCATCCTCGGCGATCTTCGCCATCTCCGGATAGGCCGAAACCGGCCAGTCGTTGTTCAGCCGAATACTGAATCTCACGTGCGCTCCCCACTTCCGGCAATGGCGTCGACTTCGATCTCCACCAGATAGTCATCGCCAACCAGCCGGCTTACTTCGTACAGCGTACTGACCGGTCGGACATCCCGGAAGTAGCTTCCCATGACATCGGCAACTTCCATCCAGTGATCGGCATTCACCAGATAACAGCGCCAGCGGACGACATCTTCTATGCTGGAATGGAGCTCTTCCAGCGCTGCCCGGATCAACTCCATGATGTAGCGGGCCTGTTCGGCCGGATCGTTGACCCCGACGGTATTGCCATCCGGGTCTGTGGCCGTTGTGCCGGAGACGAAGATCTGATCTCCGACACGTACCGCCCGGGAGTACCCGGCGCGTTCTTCCCATACCGTGCCGGTCAGCACGGTCTGTCGCGTGGTCATAATGATGTCCTTTCGCTGGTCGGAATGGATCTGGTCATCGAGAGAGAAGGAGCGACCATACAGGTCGCTCATCCGGGGATAGAGCCCCCGGGGAGTTTTGTTCGAATAGTTTGCCAGAATCTCATTGAGTGATCGACTCTTCCACTTCCTGCCCAACTCTGTAATCAGATTGCAACGCCGCTCTTCTGTGCGCTACGTCTGTGTCTCCTGTTTCGAGGCATCATGGAATCTGGACAGTTGCCACGGATGTGGGAGCGCACCATGAGCAGAACACCTGAGGAACAACGCCCCCGAACACCGAAAGAGAACGGCCAGCAGAAACCACCGACCATCGGCTGGGTAATCTGGGCCATGCTGATTGGTATGGTGATCTTCGGCACGTTCATCATGTTTCCTTCTGGGACTGACTCGGCCGAGATTACCTACTCGGCCCTTCAGCGTGAGGTTCAGTCTGGAAACGTCGAGCAGATCGAACTGACCGGACTGGAAGCCACTGGCACCTTCGTCGATGAGGTCCGCATCCATGACGGCCGTGTGCTGCAGCCTGGCGAGCAACCGACGGACGACGGAGTGACTGCGTCCGAGATCGAGCCAGTGCCAGCCTTCGAGTCGACTATCCCGGAGGCCGCACAAACTGACTTTCTGGCGATGCTCGATCGTCAGAATGTGGAGATCAGCGCCGCCACTCCGAGCGAGGGCTGGAACATTCCGCTGATCCTGCTGCTCGGGCTGCCAATTCTGATCATCCTCGGGTTGATCATCTTCATGAGCCGGAGTGGAGGCGCCGGGCGCGGCACTTCGGAGTTCATGAACTTCACCAAATCGAAAGCTAGGCTCTACGACACGACAAAGCCAAAGATCACATTCGCTGATGTGGCTGGTGAAGATCAGTCGAAGTCCGAGTTGATGCAGGTCGTTGATTTCCTCAAGAACCCGAAGAAGTTCCACGAAATCGGCGCCAAACTGCCACGCGGCGTCCTGCTGGTTGGCCCACCGGGCACCGGGAAAACCTTGCTGGCGCGGGCAGTAGCTGGAGAAGCCGGCGTGCCGTTTTACTCGGTCAGTGCGTCCGAGTTCGTCGAGATGTTCGTCGGGGTCGGGGCTGGCCGGGTGCGGGATCTGTTCGAGAAAGCGAAGAAAGCGGCACCAGCGATCGTCTTTATCGACGAGCTGGATGCTGTCGGGCGCCAGCGTTTTGCGGGCGTCGGGTCGGGAAATGACGAGCGAGAACAGACCCTGAACCAGGTGCTGGTCGAGATGGATGGCTTCGAAGTTCAGGACGAGGTCATCGTCATGGCGGCTACCAACCGGCCAGACGTGCTCGATCCAGCGCTGTTGCGACCTGGCCGGTTCGATCGGCAGGTTGCGCTCGGCTTGCCAGATCGTCGTGCCCGAGTGGCGATTCTCGGAATCCACCTGAAGCGAGTACCGCTGGGTGAAAATGTCGACCCCGAAGTGCTGGCCCGTTCCACGCCCGGCTTTTCCGGGGCGGATCTGGCGAACCTGGTCAACGAGGCGGCGCTGATCGCCGCCCGCAAGAACAAGAAGGTCGTCGAGCAGCAGGAGTTCCACGATGCGCTGGATCGGATCATCCTCGGGGCGGAGCGCCCGCTGGTGCTGACCGAGCACGACAAGCGTGTGATTGCCTATCACGAGGCCGGACATGCCGTGGTGGCGCATTTCATCCCGGAAGCCGATCCGCTTCGGATGGTGTCGATCATCCCGCGCGGGCAATCGCTGGGCGTGACTATGCAGGCACCGAGCGAAGATCGGTTCAACTACTCCCGTGGCTACCTGAAGGGCAAGCTGGCAATTCTGATGGGTGGCCGGGCGGCCGAAGGGCTGATTTTCGACGAGATGACGACCGGCGCGCAGAACGACCTGAAGGAAGCAACCCACATCGCCCGCCGGATGGTTGGCCTGTGGGGGATGAGCGAGCCGATCGGGCCGTACTATCTCGGGCTCGGTGAAGAGCACGTGTTCCTGGGTCGGGAGATGCGCCAGGAGCGATCGCTCAGCGACGATCTCCTGGCTCAGGCTGAAGCGGCGTCTCGACAGATACTGCGCGAGGCGGTGGATGCCGCCACCGAACTGGTGACCAGATACCGACCCGAAATGGACAGGCTCGTTGATCGGCTGATGGAAGAGGAAACCCTCTCCCGGGATCAGATCATCGAGATTCTCTCCGGTCAGCCAGAGCAGGAATTCGAGGAACAGCCCGAACCTGTGCCTGAGCCATCGGCGGCTCGGGCAGCCTCGTTCGCCGCATCACGCAGGGCCGAACTGCCCTGACGATCCTTGCGAGAGCAGCCGCCTCCGGGCAACATCGACCGCGTCCCGGACGCGCTGCTCATCGCGTTCGTCGAAGTTTGCCGATTCGAGGTCGCGCAGTATATCGGTGAGCACCTGGTGGAGCGGTTCAGCTCGTTCCCGGGTTGTGATCGAATCTCCCACCGCGCCGATGGTTGTCGCCAGATGTTCCGTTACCGCAACGTGGCTCAATCCGGCTCGCCGGATTTCCGCAAATGCCGAATCCACGTACTCGGCATAGGGTGGACGGTTCGTCCAGACGTGAACATCTCCCCGCTGATCATCGTCATCCTCGCGCGCCAATCTCCGGACACGGTCGGGGAACTGCTTGCTCGAAAGCATGGCAATACAGTCACCGAGGACGGAGATCGCGTTGTTGGCCGTCGTCGGGTCATTGATTCCCGGTGAGAGCGCCTTCAGCGCGATATCGACCAGCTGCCTGATGCTGAACAGTGGATCCTGATAGCGGGAGCGCTCGGAGCCGAGCTCGACGCATCCAGCGATTGCGTGGCGTTTGTCATCTGGAAGATCCCGAATGCCGGCGATCTCGATGATCGGAGAGCCACGTACCACGAAATCACCAATCTGCGGCAGAACCGCAACTCCGGTAGTCTCCGGAACCCAGGCCATGAGCATGTCGTCATCAACACTCAGCATGTAACCAGAGTTCTCCGCGATGACCCGGTACGTGGGAACCGGCATGTATTCTTCGCGGAACGATTCCAGTGATCGGTCGGTATCGCTGGCGGATTTCCCTACCTGTTCGGGGTAGAGCGGTCCGACGTCTGCGCGGAACTCTCGATTTACGCTGGCCAGAACCGATGATGCCTGGAGCGATGTGGCCATATGGTGAATGAAATAGACCAGGAACCCGAGGCAGGCAGTAGCCATAATGAGGGCCATCGCAATCGCGAGCCGTGGGATGAACTCTTCGGCCTGGGCATCTTCTCCACGCACGGTACGGAGTACCAGCAAGGCGTACAGGAATGTGGCCAGGTAGATGCCGAGGGTGAGCTGTGTGCCGGTCTGGCGGATGAAGTTACCCATCACACGGGGTGTGAACTGGGATGCCGCCTGTTGCAGGACGACGATGGTGATCGAGAAGAGCACACCGACGATCGTCACCAGTGACCCGGCGATGGTCGAGAGGAGGGATCGGGCGCCGTCCGCGCTGCCTCCGAAGATCCAGTCGGGGACCGAGAAGTCATCATCCTGAATGCCATGATCAACTTCGACCATGATGAACGCACTGATGCCGGCGGCTATCACCATAACAGTCGGCACGAACCAGAGACTTGTCTGAATGGATTGCCATTGGGTGCGGAGATGTTTGACGGAAAATCTGCGCTGCATCAACTGGCTATCACCCGCCAGACACAATGATCGCTGGCAGCGACGTGTTTGTCATGGAGCAATCCGCTCATGTTTATCCCCCGGCCTTCCGCAGTACGAGATGTCAGAATGATCCAGAAACTGTGGTTCCTGATACCACCTGCTCGATGCAACGATCATGCCAGCAGTTGCCGAAACCGTTATTCGGCGGCATTACTATTGCAATGATAGTATTGGAAAAGGCTGAACTCGTTCGGCCTGATCGATGACAAACGATTTGACCTGTACGAGAGGAATTGAGAACTCATGCGACGACTCGCAGGGCTGCATCATCTGACCGCTATCACGGCCAACGCGCCGGAAAATGTCCGGTTCTATACCGAGACGCTGGGAATGCGGATGGTCAAGAAGACGGTCAATCAGGATGATGTGACGGCCTATCATCTCTTCTACGCCGACAAACTCGGCACTGCCGGGACCGATGTGACATTTTTCGACTGGCCATATGCCGCCAAGGCCCGTCATGGGCACGGACTGATCTCCAGTACGGCGCTGCGTATCGATTCTGACGCCTCTCTGGCCTACTGGACTGGGCGCCTTGGGGAGCATGGCATCGAGTTCACTGGCCCGTTCGACCGGTTTGGCTCACAGGCGATTGCCTTCATGGATACCGAGGGGCAGCCGCTGGAACTGGTGGTCGATCATGGTAAAGACGGTGGCGAGCCGTGGGAGCAGAGCCCGGTCCCGGCCGAGCATCAAATCAAGGGCCTGCACTCGGTTCGCCTGACGGTTGAGGAGAAGGACCCGCTTGGGATGGTCCTGACGCAGATCCTGGGGATGACCGAAGCTGGCAGCTACGAGTACGGTCCTGAGAAGATCGACACGCTGGTTTACTCCATGATCGATGGTGGCGCTGGCAATGAAGTACACATCGAGGTGCGTCCGGAACTGGAACGTGGCCGACCGGGCCGCGGGGGTGTGCATCACGTGGCGTTCCGGGTGGAAGACGATAGCGAACATCCGGACTGGACCCAGCAGACACGGCAGTTCGGGCTCCGCTCTACGGATGTGATCGATCGCTTCTACTTCCGCTCGATCTATTTCCAGGTTCCGGGCGGCATCCTGTTCGAGATCGCCACGGACCAGCCCGGCTTCGCCGCGGACGAGCCACTCGAGGCACTGGGTGAAAAGCTCGCCCTGCCTCCATTCCTGGAACCAAATCGCGCCGAGATCGAATCCAACCTCAAGCCGTTGTAGAGACAGGTAGTTTTGCTCAGGGCCGCCAATCCGGCGGCCCTATTTCTGGACGTCCCGACGATCGAACGTGCGGACTGCCCCGACGAGCAGGACGGCGGTCGCCACAACCAGCACCAGCGTATCGGTCAGATCGAGTCCATTGCTGAGTGGGTCGTTGCTGGTGGCGTAATGAAACGGGGAGAGGAACCGGTACGGCTCCAGCCAGGAAATAATCACGGCGAAGCCGTTCAGCAGGTATGTCGCCACGCCGACCCCGACGCTCACCCCGATGCTCAGCGATCGCCGACCGGTCCAGCATCCGAGCAGTAGCGCCAGTCCCCCAAAGAGGTATCCGATCAGCAGTGAGACGAGCGTTGCCTCGCTCAACCGACTCATCGTGATATCCATGTCCACGATCAACGCGCCGACCACCAGTCCGAAGACAGTTGCGAATCCGAGAACCGTCCCGCCAGCCAGCATTGCTCCGAATTTCTCCAGCACCACCCGGGCACGAGTGATCGGATTTGCCAGCAGGAGATCCATCGTCCCGGCGGCCTCCTCACCAGCGATCGCTCCCGAGCCCTGACCGATACAGTAGAACATGAAGAGCAGCGGGATCATCAGCGCGAACAACTGGCTGTTGAG
The DNA here is from genome assembly GCA_007695115.1 of Sphaerobacteraceae bacterium. Taxonomy (GTDB): domain Bacteria; phylum Chloroflexota; class Chloroflexia; order Thermomicrobiales; family Thermomicrobiaceae; genus SLMJ01. Next base: position 2,983 of record REEK01000101.1, on the reverse strand, counting down.
GTATCCCTCCGGCGACGTAATGTCCCCGATTTCGCCCACGAAGACCTGAAACGCAGGGGGCATGTCCTCGAAGAGCGCTTCCATCTCTGGAGCGGCACCGATCGATGGATAGAGCAGCACCGTGATCAGCATCAGGGAGGCGATACCCAGGAACCACCAGAGCAGGCTCGTTTGCTGGTCCCGGAGACTGCGAAGCAGAATACTAGGCACGATTCGGCACCTCAGCGTCGCTGTAGAGTGCCATGAAAATCTCTTCCAGACTCGGTTGCTGGCTGACCAGATCGACCACCTCGTAGCTAGACGCCTGCTTGACGATCGCGTCGGCCGAGCCGCTCAGTGTGCAGGTGAGGCGATCACCCTCGATCATCAGATCATGGATACCTGTCAGGTTCTGGAATGGCTCGGTGGGGACTGGCCCGGCGAACTGGATCTCCAGCTTCCGGACAGCTCGTTTCTTCAGATCGTCAATGTGTTCCACGGCAATCAGCCGCCCGCCACGAATCATCCCGACCCGATCGCAGATGCGCTCGACCTCGGTCAGATTATGGGAGGAGAGAAAGACGGTCTGCCCACTCTGACTGGCTTCACTGATCAGGCTCAGGAATTCGTGCTGAATCAGCGGATCGAGCCCCGCAGTCGGTTCGTCCAGAATCAACAGCTCTGGTCGATGCATGAAGGCCTGGATCAGTCCGACCTTTCGCTTGTTGCCCTGGGAGAGTGCGCCGATCCGCCGGCTCAGATCGCAACTGAGCCGCTGCGCCATCTGATCCACGAGTGACCAGTCGACGCTCTCTCTCAGTGAGGCGAAGTATTGCAGTAGCTCCAGGCCGGTCATGTTCTCGTAGAGGCTCATCTCGCCGGGGAGATAGCCAGTTCGTTGCCGGATCTCGACGCTGTTGGCGACGGTTTCCAGACCGAACACTTCGGCGTGACCAGTGGTCGGCCGGATCAGATCGAGAAGAACACGGATTGCGGTGGTCTTGCCAGCACCATTGGGTCCGAGAAAGCCGAAGATCTCCGCCGCCTCCACCCGGAGGCTGACGTTCATGATCCCGCGATCCGGGCCGTAACTCTTGGACAGGTCGTGTGTCTGAAGAACGGGATCGGGCATAGTCGCTCGTTTCCGTGAAAGGTGTCTGTCAGATTCGAATATCCCGGCGGGAGAAGGCGATCGTGGCGATGCCGATGAGCCCGATCGAGAGTCCGATCAGGATCAGAGCGTAGGGCAGGTTGAATCCATCCAGCATCACGCTATGTCCAACGGCGTAGTAGAAGGGTGACAGCACCCGGGCTGGCTCCAGCCAGTCCACCAGCGGTGCCAGCGAATGCAGGAAGAAGAGTCCGATCCCGGCGGCGGCGCTCACTCCGATGGCGATACCTGGATTCCCGGTCTGGCTTCCGAGCGCTAGCGCCAGTGCCCCGTAGGCCATGCCGAGCAATCCACTCATCGCGGTTGCCAGTGCCGCGGCAGACCAGTCGAACTCCACATCAACGACGCCGGCCCCGGCAACCAGTCCGCCCCAGAGCGCCAGCGAGATCACCGACAGGCCAACTCCGATCGCCAGCGCGTGTTCGATGATGATTCGCCAGCGTTTGACCGGATGCGCCAGCAGGAGATCGAGCGTTCCCCGGCTCTCTTCCCCGGCAACGGCGGCATTACCGCGACCGATTGCATAGACCAGAAACAGCAGCGGAGCAATGGTCCCGAACATCCGGATGTCGAGGTACCCGGCTGCCGACGAGAGATCGATCTCTTCGCCGATCATTGCCTGAATCGGCCCGGGTAGCTGTTCAAAGAGTGCTTCTATCTCGGCACCGCCATCGATCGACGGATAGAGCATGATCATGATAGCGGACAGGATGAACGTGCCAGAGGTCCACCAGAACAGGCTCTGACGTTGATCGCGTAGCGTTTTCAGGCCGATCGAACGAAGGGAAAGTGGCACTGGCCGGGATGATTCCGCCGGTACCCGCTGCTGCGACGTTGTGGTGTCTGTGGTCAAGGTGTGTTCGAGCTTCCCTGAATGATGACCAGTTTGCGTTACTGTTTAGTGTACTGTTTTGATTCAGACGCCTGCCCGGACATCTGGCTCGTGTTCGCGGACGTGCTTCGCATGGTAGTGAAACAGTTCGGCGGTATCCTGATGTTCACCAAAGAAGGTTGCTGCCAGGTGCCACTCGTGTTCCTGAATCCCTGACAGCGTGCCCAGTGCCTTTGTATGGGCCTCTTCATAGGCGGCAGCGATATTCTCCGGACTGTATTTCCGGGTCGCCAGTCTGGTGCTGAGGACGTTGAGCGGATTGAAGAGGAAGGCAGGCAGTCCGGGCGCCCCTTTGCCCTTACGCAGGCGCTCCATCTTCCACGGAATGGCGTCAAACACCATGACGATATGCCCCATGACCTGACCAACCGTCCACGCCGGATTGCCGCTGGTGCTGTGCCAGTTGGCATCGCTGGTCAGCGCCACCAGTTCCATGTATAGACGTCTGGTGGATTCGAGTTCTTCCAGCAATGCCTGGTGTCGATCATGTGTCCCAGGTTCGTGCTGCTGAGCCTTCTCCGTCATGGCGCCATTCCTCCGGTGAGGGTGATACCGGACAGGGTGTCTCTGCCACTATAACGCCTGAGGGCGGGGATTCGTTAATTCTTGATCGAGCGCCAGAGACGGGTCAGGAGCGATGGTCGATCGGTGCCGTACCGTCGTCTTCCTGCCGAAGGACCTTCCTGATCGGCCAGTCGCTGCTCGGGTCGACTCGCGCTGGATTGGAGCCGTTCATCCGGCATGCCGAGTTCCTGCTGTGCTTCGTGGTCTCGCCGCATCCGGAAACCTTTGCTGTTCATGATGTTGGGATCTCCTTTCCGGTGTGCGAACGGTGTGTGGGCCATTGCTCGCATGTGCAATGCCGAACGCGCGGCGCGCATAGTTTTCTCCCTCTCCCAGTATTGGGAGAGGGCCGGGGTGAGGGCCGTTCGACCCACCAC
>REEK01000144.1 GCA_007695115.1 Sphaerobacteraceae bacterium | reverse complement strand
AGCGGGCAGTGCGCTCTGGCTATGTGGTGGTAGTTCAGGACACTCGGGGTCGGTTCCAGTCTGGCGGAGAGTTCAACCCATTCTTCGATGAGGCTGAAGATGGCGTCGATGCCATCGAATGGGCTGCAGCTCAGCCGTGGTCGACCGGCAAGGTCGGTATGATCGGCGGTTCGTACTTCGGGGCGACCCAGTGGCTGCCAGCCACGAAGTCCCCGGATGCCCTCAAGGCGATTGCCCCGGTAGTGACCGCCGCCGACTACCACGAAGGGTGGGCTTATCAGGGCGGAGCCTTCGAGCTCGGCTTCAACCTGATCTGGACACTCTCGACCCTGGCGCTGGGAGAGATGAATCGTCGACTGGGTGCCGGCAAGGCGTCGATCGATGACCTGATGGCGCTGATCGCCTCGGCCGACGCCTGCAACGACCTCTACTGGCGGCTGCCACTCTCTGATATGCCGGTCCTGCACGGAATCGCCCCGTACTACTTCGACTGGTTGAAGCATCCAGCTTACGACGACTACTGGCGCCAGATCGCTCCAAAGGAACACTACCGCGAGATCACCGTCCCGGCGTTGAACGTCGGCGGCTGGTACGACCTGTTCATCGGTGGAACGCTGGCCAACTACCGGGACATGCGACAGCAGGGTGGCTCTGAAGAGGCGCGTCGGTTCCAGCGCTTGATCGTCGGTCCCTGGGCGCACGGGGTGTTCGGCGGGAACTACGCCGATCGGCAGTTCGGGATACGGGCCAGTTCGGACGGGTTCGATCTGACTGGTACCCAGCTTCGCTGGTACGACTACTGGCTGAAATCTGAAGAGAATGGATTGCCGGACGACAAGCCGGTGCAGATCTTCGTGATGGGTGCCAATACCTGGCGCCACGAAGATGACTGGCCGCTGCCGGACACTCGCTACGCGCCGTTCTATCTGCATTCTCATGGAAAAGCGAATACCCGGTTCGGCGATGGAACGCTCTCCACCGATCAGCCAGCCGATGAGCCGGAGGATGTCTACCTCTACGATCCGCGAGATCCGGTTCCAACGTGCGGTGGGGCAACGTTCCTGCCCGGGCTACAGGTTGGCGCCAACGCTGGTCCGCGCGATCAACGGCAGGTCGAAGAACGGGCTGATGTTCTCTGCTACACGTCCGAGCCACTGGTCGAGCCGCTCGAGGTTATCGGACACATCGAGCTGGTGTTGTTCGCATCCTCATCGGCACTGGATACCGATTTCACCGGGAAACTTATAGACGTATCGCCCGACGGTGAGGCGACGATTCTGACCGACGGTATCCTTCGGGCGCGCTATCGGGAGTCGATGTCGGAGCCGTCTCTTCTCGAACCGGGAAACGTCTATGAATTGCGGCTCGATCTCTGGGCGACGGCGAACCTGTTTAAGGCCGGTCACCGTGTCCGTCTTGAAGTCTCCAGTAGCAACTTCCCGCGGTTCGATCGCAACACGAACACCGGCAACACGATCGCTGAGGATGGCCCGGACGATCTGATACAGGCGGTAAACCGGGTCTTCCATGATCGAGTTCGGCCATCCCACCTGATACTGCCGATCATCGATCGATGAAGCCGGGGTCATCAATTGCTGATTGAAAATATCCTGAGACGTTAAATGATCGAATGTCCGGAATATACCCAATCCGGACATTCGATCTGGTGCCCTCTGAGCTGCTTAAGCAGCTCCCGTTCAAGTAGTTAGCGCATTGCCATCTTGTTGATGTGGGCGCCACTCTCAGCAAGATGTGTCAGTTTTTTGTCGGTGGCCGCTTCTTCGTCAAGCGTCTTTTCAAGCAGTGATGCGGCCTTCTCGTTCCCAAGGTGCTTGGCGATGGTTCGGGCTGTGCCATAGGCAGCGATCTCATAGTGCTCGACACGCTGGGCCGCAGCGATCAGTGCTGCATCCTTTACCGCTGGCTCGCCTTCCATCTCGATGATCTCTTCACCTTCTGCGACAAGGCCCTTCATGGCGTCGCAGGTTTCGCCGGTTGCGCTGTAGTTGAGTTCTTCAAAAATCTGATCCAGCCGGCGGACGTGCTCTTCAGTTTCCATGAGGTGGCTCTTGAAGCCCTCTCGGAGTTCGTTCGACGAGGAAGCCTTCGCCATCTGCGGAAGGGCCTCCAACAGCTGGTTCTCTGCGCTGTAAAGATCCTTGAGTTCGTGAACGAAAAGCTTCTCGAGGCTCGTAAGTTTCATGAGTACTCCTTCACACGAATTCCGGGATTCTGGAGTTTGTCGATTGCAATGACGACGCTCGTCGATTGATGCTACAGACAAACTCCGACGTTTTGGGCCACTCATGTGACCGACAATGACTGATAACGCAATCGAGGTGCCAGCCTGATACGCAGGTCGTGGTTTCGTTGATTGCATGGGGAATGTTCCCAAAAGAGCTGCCGGAGGCTCCTGGGCCGGTTACGCTCGGACCGTATCGTGGTATGTTGCCGGGGAACGACAACGACGTTCCGGGATTATTTCTGAGCACCACGGGAGGGCCAGTGACCCAGCCATCGACTCGACAGATCGAACCCGAAGACCTGCTGAAGCTGCAGGTTGTTACCCATGCCGAGATCTCACCGGACGGTGGGCAGATTGCATTCGCTAGTCAGGAAGCGGTGCTGGATGAGAACCGCTATCGGTCCGCCATCTGGCTGGCCGATACCGTCTCTGGTCAGCAACGCCGGTTTACCAGCGGAGCCACGCAGGATACCGATCCGCGCTGGTCGCCGGATGGCTCTACGCTTGCTTTCGTTTCGGACCGATCTGGAAAACCGCAGATCCACCTCATCGATCGCGCTGGCGGCGAATCCCGACAACTGACGACGATCGAGCGCGGTGCTGGAGGCCCGATATGGTCGCCAGATGGCTCCCGGATTGCCTTTATGAGTAGCCAGGGCAACGGCATCGACGATGAAGAGCGCAACAAGCCCGGTGGAATGATCCGGCACATCACCCGCAAGAAGTACCGGTTCGATGTGATCGGCTATATCGATGACCGCTTCCCGCATGTCTGGTACGTCGATGTGCAGTCCGGAGACGTGCAGCAGGTGACGGCCGGCCCGTGGCCGGATACCTCCCCAGCGTGGTCTCCCGATGGCACCCGGATCGCGTTTTCATCTAACCGGGAGAACGAGATCACCGAAGGTCAGATTTCACAGCTTTATCTGCTCGATGTGCCGTCCCCGGGAACCGCCATCGGGGAGACGGATGATGCGCAGAAGATCGAGACGAGCTCCGAGCTCCACGCCGCCCCGGCGTGGTCTCCGGATGGGAAACAGATCGCCTTCATCGGCCGGAGAGCCGGTGCCCGGGCTGGGGCCAACACTGATGTCTACCTCGTGTCAGCGAATGGTTCCGAAAGCGATTCCTGCCTCACCAGCGACTGGGATCACGCGGTCGGAGTCGGTATCTACAGCGATACCTTCGATAGCGGAACGTCGTCGCTCTTCTGGTCGCCGGACGGGAAGGCGATCCGGTTCGGGGGCAATGTTCGTGGTCGGACCGGGTTGTTCAGTGTCGATACCGACGGCAAGGTGAGTGAGATCGTCACGGGAGATCGCACCGCCACGGTGTTCAGCCAGTCCTCGGACGGCAGCCGGATCGGATTCGCCTCGGCGACATTCACCAGCCCCGGAAACGTCTTCGTGGCCAGTGCCGACGGATCGAGCGAAACGCAGCTCACTGATCTCAACCGTGACCTGCTGGACGAACTGCCGATCCAGGAGCCGGAACATATGCCGTTCCGGAGCTTCGATGATCGGTTCGATGTCGATGCCTGGTTGATTCGGCCAGCCGGCTACGATCCAGAGAAGCAATACCCGCTGGTGCAGTTGATTCATGGCGGCCCGCACTCTGTCTTCGGGCATGTCTTCTTCTTCGATATGCAGCAATGGGCCAGCCATGGCTGGAACGTGCTGTTCATCAATCCGCGAGCCACGCAATCCTACGGAGAAGATTTCGCGACCGCCTGTCTGGGTGACTGGGGTGGCGCGGACTGGAAAGAGCAGGAACAGGCGCTCGATCTCGCGATCGAACGTGGCGGAGTCGATCCCGACCGGCTGGCGGTTACCGGCCTCAGCTATGGCGGCTTCATGGCCTGCTGGATCGTCGGGAAGACCGATCGGTACCGCGTGGCAGTCAGTGAGAATCCGGTAACGAACTTCGTCTCCTTCATGTTCACGTCCGATATCGGCTGGCCGTGGCTGGAGAACGAGATGCAGAAGCCGTTCTGGGAGAATCTGGACTGGTACATGCAGGCGTCGCCGATCAGCTATGTTCATCAGGTCAAGACGCCGACGCTCCTGCTGCAATCCGAGACCGACTGGCGTTGCCCGATCGAGCAGGGCGAGCAGTTCTATCAGGCGTTGCATCACTGTGGAGTCGATACGGAGATGGTCCGATTCCCTGGAGAGAGCCACGGTGCCCTGCGTAGTGGCAAGCCCGAGTCTCGCCTTTCACGCCGCCAGCACACGCTTCGCTGGATCAAGAAGTATCTGTAGGTGATCAGACTGTTCCCGGGAGACCCCGGGCTTGCCCGGGAACAGGCCGTTCGAGCATCTCACGTTTCCGGATAGCCGGTTGTTCTGGTGTCGACACCCTGGAGGCACGCGACGGGTTCAGCGTGAGGCGGTCGCAGAGGGATACAGGGCTTCAGATTCGTGACAGAAATGGAATCTACATCAGGCTACCGAGCAGTTCTCCGTGAAGGAGTGGTCGATGCGGCGCCACTAATGCTGGCGATTGCACCGTTTGCCACGGCGATGGCTGTGGCTGCTCATTCGGCGGGGCTTCGGGCTGTGGAGACGGTGGCGATGTCGATCTTTGTCTTTGCCGGTGCAGCCCAGATGGCGGCGATCTCACTCTACGCTGGCGGGGCCGGTGTGGTGGCGATCGGACTGACCACGTTGCTGATCAATCTGCGGCACATCATCTATGGACTGTCGCTCGATCGCGTGCTGCCGAAGCGAACGCAACCCTCACGGCCGGTGCTGGCGTTTCTGCTGATCGACGAAGCGTTCGGATTCACCGCGAGCCGGATCCACCGGATTCAGCGACCGGATGCCTACTTCGTTGGTGTGGCGCTGGGGATCTATATCCCGTTCGTGCTATTCACCGCGGTCGGTGCTGGTTTCGCCGCAGCGATCCCGGACATCGAGCGGTTCGGACTGGAGTACATCTTCCCGCTGGCGTTCATCTCGTTCATAGCTCCGATGCTGATCAACGTCCAGCGAGTGGCCATTGCGCTCGTCTCTGGGGGTCTGGTTCTACTACTGCCCCGATTCATCGATAGCGGGCTGGCGATTCTGCTGGCGATGGCCGGCGGAGCACTGGTTGGCATGCTCTGGGAGGATGATCAGTGAACCCGGTCGTTCTGATCGTCACCCTTGTGATGACCGCCTACAGCACCCGGATCGCCGGATTTGCCTTCCGAGGCCGCACAATGCCGCCTCGTGTCGAGCGATTTCTCAAGAATGTGCCGATCGCCGCGTTTGCCGCGCTGATCATCATCGGCATGGATGTGGAATCGTCCGGTGCGGATGTGCGGTTCATTGCGGCGATCCCTGCTGCGCTGGTGGCCTGGCGATGGAAGAAACTCTGGCTAACGCTGGGAGTCGGTATGGCGGGGTACTGGATTCTTGGAGCCCTCGGTCTGCCGGGCTAAGGTGCCGGGCAGATAGACAGAACGACGCCCCTCTCACTATGAGAGGGGCGTCTCGGTACACGCAGGTAACAGGTCTAGTTCGGCGGGAAGTTGCCGGACTGCTTCTGGCGGTCCAGGATTCCTGCGCTGTCGAGCTGTCGTTCGACTTCCGCAACCGTGTATTTCCGGCTCGGGAAGTCTTCGTCCTCGGACAGTCGCACCGTCAGCCGGGCACAGAGGATGGCGGACATCTGCAGGCCGCGTGGGTCGATCTTGTCGAAGGTATCGGCCTCGGTGTGGCCCCAGCCACGCCCGATCATTCCGGCGGTGGAATCGCTACTGTTCAGCGTTCCGTTGGGGAATCCACGCACCGCGAACGGGAAGTGGTCCGAGTGTGAGTTGAGCTCGTCGCGGATGCCGAAGTTGTACGGCATCTCTTTGCCGATGTTCTCGAAGTAATTGGCGATCTCCGGCATCAAGGAGACGGTCATCTGCTCGGAGCCGCCACTGCCGCGGCCGGCACCGTCGAGATTCATCACATAACGGAAGTTGGTGTCCTTGTTCTGGTCAGCGTGATACCAGGCGCCGAGCAGGCCGACTTCTTCGGCACCGAAGCAGATAACGCGAACGGTTCGCTTCAGCTGACCCTTGAGCCCGGCCAGTGCCCGTCCGGCTTCAACGCCGACGATTGTTCCCGCGCCATCGTCGCCAGCACCCTGGGCAACGTCGTGACCATCATAGTGGCCACCCAGAAGGATGACTTCGTCCGGCTTCTCGGTGCCGACGATCTCGCCGATGACGTTGTAGGACTTCGAATCGTAGGTCTTGTTGGTGGTCTTGATCTTCATCTTTGGCTGGCCCTTTTGCGCCAGTCGACGCAGTGCCTTGCCAGCTTCGAAGCTGATGCCGAGACCTGGAATCGGAGCTTCCCGGCCTTCGGCGACCTGTGATTTGGCCATCGTTCCCGGAATGCTGCCGGTAATCCGCAACAGTCCCGGGTTCTGGTTCATGTAGACGATCGCCTTTGCTCCGCGTTCGACCGCCCAGTTGAACTTGTCGATCCGGTGGCTCTTGCGCTCGCCTGGCTTGTTGGTCTCCGCGTCGGTGAAGACGATCTTGCCCTTGATCTTGTCGGCGAGGCGCTCGAAATCGGGAAGTTCACCTTCGCCAACGTCGATCACCTCGGCCTCGAAATCTGCCGACGGGCAATATGGCAGGGCGATCGCGGAGATCTCTTTCTCGACCGGGGCGGTCAGCGTCAGACTGCAGTCGCCGCGTTCCCAGCTTGCCATCGGGAACTCTTCGAGCCGGACGTTCTCCAGACCGTATTCCCGCATCTTGCTGGCGAGGAACTCGGCTGCCTGGTGCTCCAGCGGACTACCGGCAAAGCGGTGTCCGATGTCATCGCACATGTACTGGAGATTGTCGTAGGCGGTCTGTGAGGTCCAGACCTCTCCCAGAATGTGTTTGTCCATCTCGACAAGTTTGTTGTGAGCCATACGCGTGTGTCCCTTCTGCAGGTGGCGAAAAACTATGCACATTGCACTCTGGTCGGCATTGTAGCACCGATTCTGACGACATCTGCCCGGATCACAACGATCCGGGCAGATACGCTTCGGTTTGAATTCTCGTGGAGCGATGGCTAGCGCGTTCCCTGCAACCCGAACATCGACGCCGCTACACGCAGCTGATCCTGGGCCTTGCCAACCGAATCTCCGGCGACGGCTGCCTCGATGACCTCACTGGCCATCTTGCCGAGGATCTGAACCGCGACCGGCGTGTTGAGATCATCTTTCAGCGCATCGAAGAACTCATCGGAAATCGGCTGCAGATCGAGCGTTCCCTCGTCGTCAGAGTCAATACGCGATGCATTCTTCAGATCTTTGGCCAGCTGTTCGAAACGAGATGGCCCATCGTCCAGATAGTCGAATTCGTCCCGGTAATGGTTGCTGTGGAGATAGAGACGGAGGGCGTCTGGGGTCTGGGTGCGGAGCACTTCACGAACGAAGACCATGTTGCCGAGCGATTTGCTCATCTTCTCGTTCTCATAACGAACCATCGCAACATGTACCCAGAATTGCGAGAACGGATTCAGGCCGGTAAAACACTCGGACTGGGCGATCTCGCTTTCGTGATGGGGATACATGAGGTCGCCGCCACCACCGTGAATGTCGATCTGTGGCCCGAGATATCGGTAGGCCATGGCGCTGCACTCGATGTGCCAGCCGGGTCGTCCTTTGCCCCACGGGCTGTCCCAGGTCGGTTCACCTGGCTGAGCGGCCTGCCAGAGAACGAAGTCGAGCGGGGCCTCCTTGCGGGTGTCTGACGGATCTCCACCTCGCTCGCCCAGCAGTTCGTGCATTACGTCCGTCTCATACTTCGAGAGCTTGCCGTAATCCGGGTAGCTTGCGACGCGATAGTAGACGGTGCCATCGACTTCATAGGCGTTTCCACTGGCGATCAGCTTCTGGCACATCTCGACGATGGTCTCGGCCTCTTCTGAAGCACGAGGAAAGACATCCATCGGCAGAATGTTCAGGGCATTGAGATCTTCATGGAACTGTCTGATGTTGCGGTCCCCCAGCAGGTCCCAGCGTTCGTTGAGCTCGTTCGCTTTGCGGAGAATATCGTCGTCGATGTCGGTCACGTTCTGCACGTACTTGACCCGCCAGCCAAGATGCTGGCAGAGCCGGTTGATCACATCGAATGTGAGGTAGGTCATCGCGTGACCCATGTGCGTGGTGTCATACGGGGTAATCCCGCAGACATACATCCGCACGGTGTTGCCATCGGCAGGAGCAAACGGCTCCTTGGTGCCGGACAGGGTGTTATACAGTTGCACGCCGCCTCCTGAGTTCCCAACGATCCCATGCCCGACGTCCGGACGCCGGACCGCACTATGCTACCATCAGTTTCTGATTTCCGAATGCCTCTAACAGTTTGCGGTGCCGGTACATTCCGACGCAACAGACTGGGGACACGGAAACGATCGGCGAATTCTTACTGTCATCCATTAATAATGTCCCGGAAAGGGTCTGCCATGAGCATTCATGTCGTTGAGGTGCGCTATCGACACGATGACCTGGTTCGAGGACCAGTCCATGAGGCCGATGCCTATCGTGAGGCGGGGGTTTTCGAGTCCGCCGGAGAGCCGGTGAGCTATGCCGCGCCAGTGCTCCGCGATGATACCTATGCAACTGACCCTGTTGGAACGCTGGGAACGATCGGCGGTCAGATTGCCGACGAAGTTGCCAAGGGGTTGAAGCAGGGCAAGCGAGTCGTTCTGGCTGGCGGCAACTGCAATAGCCTGCCGGCGATGATCGGCGGACTGCAGACCGGGCTGGGTCAGACGGAGCGCATTGGGCTGGTCTGGTTCGACGCTCATGGCGATTTCAACACTCCGAAGACCACGCTGAGCGGAATGCTCGGCGGGATGCCGGTGGCCGTGAGTGCCGGACTCTGCTATGGCGACTGGCGGATGGCATCGCGACAGGATGTCCCACTGCCGACTGATCGGATTGTCATGGTCGATGTCCGGAATCTGGATGCTGACGAAGACAAACTGATCAGCGCCACCGATGTCGCCGTAGTTCCGGTAGCCGGTCAGGAATTGGCCGAAGCCGTCAACGCGCTGGCCGAACGCGTCGATACCATCTACCTGCACATCGACCTCGATATCCTGGACGAATCGTATGTTCCGACGCATCGGACGAAAGAACCGGATGGGCCGGACGTCGAAACCACGCAGGCCGCAATGAACGTCGTGCTCGATACTGGAAAAGTTGCCGCCATCGGGATGGTTTCTGTCTATCCGAACGGAGATGGTGGAGAGATCGCGATCAAGGCAGCCAGCGATCTGCTCCGGGAGAGTGTTCAGCGCTGGAAAACCGCCTGAGCAACCAGCCACCCGTGATGAAGGGAACTCAAGTCAGGCTGGCGGCGTCTCCAGTGCAGGAATCGGCTGATGTTCATTTCAGTTGACGAAGATTGGATACATTCTGATGGTTCGATCGAGATTGCTGTCCCTGGTTCTGGCGTCGCTTCTGGCGATGAGTCTGGCTGCCTGTGTGGATCGTGTTGCAGAGGATGATGATAGTGCCGCCGGCGATCGCCCCGTGCCGACCCCCGTCCCAACCGAACCGATCGACGATGCTGCTGATGACGGGGTAGATGACCAGCCATCGCCAACTCCGGCTCCAACACCGGATGAGCACAACGGCGAATGGTTCCACCTGCTGGAGACCGACAAGACTTATCCAGAGGACGAAACCGGCGACGAGATCCTCGCCCTGGCCGAGTCGCAGGAAGTGTTCGATGAATGGCGGCAGCGATTCCAGCTCGATGAAATCCCGGACGTGGACCACATCGACTGGGAGACTCAGGGGGTGCTCTTCGCGGGCACGGGAGAGTCCGGCTCATGCCCGCGCGAGCTGGTAGATGTGCTGTTTCACGAAGATGATCGCCTGGTCGAAGTGCAGGCGTCTCAGGACGAGCCACCGGATACGATGTGCACGATGGACTGGACGCCTCGCGTATTCGTGATTGCACTGGACCAGGCCGTTCTGGGTGACGATGAACTCTTCGGCGTGATCACCGATCCGGAACATGATCAGGAGATCGATCCGGACCGGTGGATCACCATCCGGGAATAAGTGTCACTCGCGATCAGGTGCTACTTCAGAACCTGATCGCGGAAGTTCGACCAATCAGTAGCCGGCCAGAGCTCAGTCGATGCGTTGCCGACCGACCGGATGATCGCTGACACACGCATTGCGGTGTCATTGTCCGGCGCCTCGAAGATGTCCAGGTAATCGTATGGACCCATCACCGCGAGGTTGTTCTTCCAGCGAACGTCGGGACATTCTTTCGAGACGCGATCTTTGACCTGCTTCTCCAGGTCCAGCAATCCTTCCGGCGTCTGCAGTGCGTCTGGCGAGACTCTGGTGAGGACAATGTACTGACTCATGACGGTCTCCAATCTTCGAAAATGCAAACTCAGGTCGTCTCCCGAAGAGTAGTCGCAGTCAGAGTGCCAGTGTTCACTTTTTAGGGTTCTCTTGATTGTAATGAGTCAGACTGATCCGGTAGGCTAGACGGCTGATATTCGTTGGACCCTCACCTCACTGGGAGTACTCGTGCAGCCTTCATCAACTTTCGAACTTCTCAATGCGGTAGATACAATCGCAGAGGACCCCGGCGAAGCCATTGTAGAAGCAGCTTCGTGGTTCGCTCGATTTGTTTCGGCTGCACTCGGTTCGATCATCATAATCGCCGTTATCATTCTGCTCACTTTAGTTGCCCTCCGGATTCTCCGGTCGATGGTCAATCGTGCCTCGCAGCGAGTCCTGGATCGCCATGATCGTCCTGCACGAGAGGTCAAGCTCAAAGCGGACACGTTAGCAAGCGTTCTGGAGAACGCGGGTCGAATGGTGATCGTGCTGATTAGCACGATGATGGTACTGAGCAACGTCGGGTTGAATATCGGCCCACTGCTTGCCAGTGCTGGTGTAGTTGGTCTGGCGATTGGTTTCGGTGCCCAGAGCCTCATACGTGATTTCATCAGTGGTTTTTTCATTCTACTGGAAGATCAATTTGGGGTTGGCGATGTCATTACCGTCAATGAAGCCACTGGGACTGTCGAGTATTTTAGCCTGCGACGAACTTCCATGCGAATGCTGGACGGAACGTTCGTGACCATCCCGAATGGCGAGATTCTCCAGGTGTCGAACCTGACCAAGGACTGGGCACGAGCTATTATGGATATTGACATCTCCTACGGCGATGACATCGATCATGCCATGGAGGTCATCGCTGACGAACTCGAAGGCATCGAAAACGACGAGAAGATTGGCCATGTTGTCATCGCACCGGCCGAGGTCCTTGGAGTCACCGCTCTCGGCGCCTATCAGGTGACGATTCGTGCCTGGGTCAAAACGAAACCGATGGAGCATTGGGGTGTGCAGCGGGAACTGCTGAAGCGCATCAAGCAGGCGCTGGACCGAAATGGCATCACGATCCCATTCCCGCATCAGGTGACGCTGGTCCGTTCAGAAGACGGCGATCACGAGGCAGCGAAAACGCTCTATGGCCGAACCAGTGCTAGAGCGACGCCGGATGATCAGTCAGGTTCTGCGGCAACAGCTTCGAGTTCTGAGGGATAAAGCGCCGTTAAATTGCGAGAACAGGAACAGCCGGGCGGCCGCCTGTTCTCGCTGGGCAGGTGAAGCCTGGTGTTCAGACTCCCGACCGCCGTGGTGGACGACGATCATTACCTCCCTCACAAGCATTTATCGTGCCAGCTAGCCGAAACGCCATCTATGCGTTGTGCTGTTTTCAGGCCGGTGCTAAAATGGTGCAATTAACTTGCTCGGGTGACGGGAGTAATGAGTGACCCGAATTCTGGCACTGGCGAACCAAAAGGGAGGCGTTGGAAAGACTACCACCGCGGTTAACACCTCGGCCTATCTGGCTGAGCTGGGACACCGTGTTCTTCTGATTGATATCGACCCCCAGGGTAACGCCACCAGCAGCATCGGCGTGGACAAGAATTCGCTGGAGCTGACCACCTACGACGCACTCATTCAGCAGGAATCACTGGATGATTGTCTGGTTCGAGAGATCCGGCCAAGGCTTGATCTGCTTCCCTCCAACGGAGTACTTGCCGGAGCCGAGATCGAACTCGTGGACACTGATCGACGAGAATTCCAGCTCCGCAAAGCAATCGAACAGAGCCAGACAGAGTACACCGTTATCGTGATCGACTGCCCGCCCTCGCTCGGACTTCTGACCTTGAATGCGCTGAGCGTTGCCCGAGGAGTGATTATCCCGATTCAGTGCGAGTATCTTGCGCTGGAAGGTCTGATGCAGTTGATCAGTACCATCGATCTGGTCAAGCAACGTCTCAACCCGAGACTCGATGTTCTCGGGGTTTTGATGACGATGTTCGATGCCCGTACCCGACTGGCCGGCCAGGTGGTCAGCGATGTGCGGCGTTTCTTCCCGAGTCGGATTTTCGAGACCGTGATTCCACGAGCCGTTCGACTCGCTGAGGCGCCCAGTTTCGGGCAGCCGATTTTTGAATATGACCGATCGTCCGCTGCGTCGCAGGCGTACCGGCGGGTGGCAGAGGAGATCTGCCAGCGTCTGGATCTGCCCGATCCGGCAGATTACGTTGCGACGGAGGCCACAGCGTGACGAAGTATGGGGATACCTCAGACGTGATCCCTGCAGGCCTCTCTATCTGGTCCACTGCAGCACGCATCGGTCTGCGGACTGGCGTTGTGCTGGATGGACCGCCAACTCAAGTGGGTGATCGCTTCAGGAGATGCGCGATCATCTGATGACATTGCGTACCCGACCACACGGCCGGTTCGCGAGCCACCGTCGATCATCTCCGAGTTGTTCGTCGCTTTTACCGTGAGCAGTTCCCAATATGCTAGAAAGGGTGGCCTCAGTGTCCGTTGTGGAGAATCAGAGCTTCAGCAGGATGACCGATGCAACGAACGGAGCCTCAGACGAGACCTATGGCGGCAAGATCGTTGGCGTTGGATTGACGTTCGACGATGTGTTGCTGGTTCCGGCAGAGTCCGACATCCTGCCCCGTGATGCGGTGACCGAGACGTCATTCAGCCGGAACATCAAGATCAATATCCCGATCGTCTCCGCGGCGATGGATACCGTAACCGAAGCGCGCATGGCGATTGCTATGGCTCGCGAGGGTGGTATCGGTGTCCTGCATCGGAACCTCTCCATCGAAGAGCAGATCTCCGAGGTCGATAAAGTCAAACGCAGTGAGTCCGGCATGATTGTCGAGCCGGTGACGCTGCGCCCGCACGACAAAGTGGCCCAGGCCGAAGAGGTGATGTCGCACTACCACATCTCTGGCGTGCCGATTACCGATGAGGTGGGCAAGCTGGTCGGTATTCTGACCAACCGGGACCTCCGTTTCGGTGAAGATGGCACCAAGCCGATCAGTGCGCTAATGACTGGCGAGAACCTGATTACCGTTCCGGTCGGTACCACGCTGGACGAAGCCAGTGAGATGCTGCATCGTCACAAGGTAGAGAAACTCCCCGTTGTTGATGAGAACGGCTATCTCAAGGGCCTCATCACGGTCAAGGATATTCAGAAGCGTATCCAGTATCCGGATGCAACCAAGGATGATCAGGGCCGGCTCCGCGTTGCCGCCGCGGTCGGTGTTGGATCCGATGCACTGGATCGCACCGAGGCGCTAGTCGAGGCCGGAGTCGATGTCATCGTCGTCGATACGGCGCACGGCCACGCCCGCTCGGTTGCCGAGATGGTCCAGGCAATCAAGACGCGCTGGGAAGTCGATGTCGTTGCCGGAAATATCGCCACCGCAGAAGCTGCCGAGTCACTGATCCAGGCCGGTGCGGATGCGGTGAAGGTTGGCGTAGGCCCTGGTTCGATCTGCACGACTCGGGTCGTCACCGGGATCGGCGCTCCTCAGATTACTGCGGTGATGAACGTGGCGAAGGTAACCCGGCGGCACGGGATTCCGTTGATCGCTGACGGTGGCATTCAGTACTCCGGGGATATCGCCAAGGCAATCGCTGCCGGCGCCGACACGGTGATGCTCGGTGGTCTGCTGGCGGGTGTCGATGAGAGCCCGGGAGATGTCATCCTCTATCAGGGTGAGCGTTTCAAGGAGTATCGGGGTATGGGCTCCATGGGAGCGATCAAGACCCGCTCCTTCAGTAAAGACCGCTACTTCCAGGACGAGATCGACGATCTGCAGAAGTTCGTTCCGGAAGGAATCGAAGGACGGGTTGCCTATAAGGGACCGATCTCCACGATCATCTACCAGCTCGTCGGTGGTGTGCGCTCGGCCATGGGTTACTGTGGTGCCCAGACCATCAATGAGATGAAGGAGAACACCCGCTTCATCCGGGTAACCTCGGCTGGTCTCCGCGAAAATCATCCACACGATGTGGTGATCACCAAAGAGGCGCCGAATTACCGGGTTGGCCGCTAGTCTCCGCTCGAACAACGAAGCAGACAGGCCGGGTAGCACGCATTTGCGTGCTACTCGTCGTTTAAGAGTGGCGCAACAACCTGAAGATTTCTTGCTGCGATCTCTTGACACAGAACGACTCAATGAGTAGTATATACACAGGTTAGAAAACGATATGCCGATGACATCCGGAATGCAACACGAATCGAGGGAGCTACTATGGTTACACGATGGACTCCATTTGCAGACGTTGACCGCATGTTCGATGAAATGGATCGCATGATGACCAACAGGATCGGCCACAATCGGGGCGTAAGTCGTAATCGCGGATACCGCCCGGCAATGGACGTTTACGATGCGGGCGAAGAGATCATCGTCAAGGCACTGATTCCTGGTGCCCGGCCGGAGGATCTCGATATTTCTCTTGAGCAGATGTCGCTGACGATCAAGGGAACGCTCGGATATCAGGTAACCGAAGAGCAGGCACGTCAGATGACCTGGTATCAGCGCGAGATCGGGTTTACCGAGTGGGCCGAGACGATCCAGCTCCCGACACCGGTCGATGCTGATGGCGCTCAGGCAGATTTCGAGCACGGCATTTTGACCCTGACGCTTCCGAAGGCCGAGCAGGCAAGAGTCAAGCGTATTCCGGTTCACTCAGCACGAGAACTGCAGAGCCAGAACTAGGACTGGCAGTTCGAGCATCAATTCTCTCCTCCTCCTCTCACCCGGCGATTCTCATCATCGCCGGGTTATCTCGTTAAGGCCGAGCGCGATACGTCGCAGTTCCGGGTGAGCCGGCAAACTACGACATTCTTCGGATGCCGGTTTCCGGTCGTCAGGCTACGCTGTGCTCAGTTGATTCGTTGAATATCATGACACCGGGCAGGGAGGCGAATGCGATGGTTGTTGATACTGCAGCACTTGTCAGGGTTGGAACACGTGAAGAGGTGACTGGACCGAAGGTCATCTCTGGTGGACGCCACGGCATCGTGGTGTTTCCGGCAGACGGGACGTTCTATGCGGTGGATAATCGCTGTCCCCACATGGGCTTCCCGTTGCACAAAGGAAGTGTCTGCGATGGGATTCTCACCTGCCACTGGCACCACGCCCGGTTCGATCTGGCTAGTGGCGGCACCTTCGATCCGTGGGCCGATGACGTCCGCGCCTATGAGACGGTCATCGAGAATGACGTCGTCTACGTCAATCCCAGGCCGAAGCCCGTCGATGTGATCGCTCGACAGCAGCAGCGCCTCAAGGACGGGCTGGAGCAGAACATCAACCTGGTCATGGTGAAGTCGGTCCTGGCTCTGTTCGAGGCCGGTGCGCCACGCGAGCGAATCGTGGAGGTCGTCGCCGAATTCGGGGCTCGCTACCGGGATGCTGGCTGGCGATCGGGCATGACGATTCTATCGGCGATGAACAACCTGCTGGATCAGTTGCATCGTGATGATCAGGTGCTTGGCCTGTATCACGGCGCTGTGAACGTTGCGATGGAGTGTGCCGGTGAGCCGCCGCGCTTCCAGCTCGATCCGTTGCCACAGATCGATGTTCCGCTGGACCGGATCAAGGTCTGGTTCCGCCAGTTCGTCGAGGTGCGTGATCGTGATGGTGCCGAACGAGCCCTCTTGAGCGCCATCGAAGCAGGAGCCTCACCCGCTGAGCTGGCCGACATGCTATTTGCTGCAGCAACCGATCATGTCTACCTTGATGTCGGCCACACACTGGACTTCATCAACAAATCGAGCGAACTGCTGGACAGTATTGGCTGGGATCAGAGCGCCGCCGTATTGCCATCCTTGTTGCCCACACTGACGAATGCTCGCCGGAGTGAGGAGATCAATTCGTGGCGACATCCGGTTGACTTGATCTCGATGATGGAGCCGATCTCGGCCCAGTTGCCGGTGTTGGTGGATCGGCAGCCAACCGGAACGTGGGATCGGTTCGATGAACTGGCCGAGACACTGCTCGGGGACGACCCCGACGCGATCATGCAGGCGATCGTGCGTGCCTTCGAGGATGGCGCATCAGTTACGCAGGTCAGCCAGACCCTTAGCTATGCGGCGGCGCTCCGGGTAGCAAAGTTCCATACCAGCAATGAGTTCGCGGACTGGATCAGCGTGCTGCACACCTTCACCTACTGCAACGGGCTTCACCAGGGACTGAAGCGGTCGCCCTCTCCGGAGCTGGCCCGGGGAATCCTGCACGGGGCGTCTCGTATCTATCTCGATCGCTTCCTGAACATGCCATCGGCACGATTGCCGGAGCGGCGAAACCTGGATGGCGAACCCACAGATGCCGGCGAGTTGCTCGATCGACTGACGGACCACCTCAATCGAGAGCAGCAGGTGAACGAGTCGGCGATGACGGTGCAGCGCTATCTATCGCTGGGTCATGATCCGGCAGACCTGATCGCCACGCTGGGACACACGCTGCTGAGAGAAGATGCCGAGTTCCATACCTATCAGATGCTGGAAGCCGGAGTTGCGCTGTTCCACGAGCTCCATGATGAGCGTCCTGAAGCTGCCCGACGCGTGCTGGTCGGCGTATCCCGATACCTGGCGGCACACTCTCCGACACCACGGGCGATGCTCCAGACCGCTCGTACGGCAATGCGGCTTCAGCGAGGCGAGGAAATCTATCAGGACGATGTCGAGGAGTAGCGGCCAGCAAAGCCATTGACGACTACCTCCTCAATACCCACCACTACTGGCACCCCGCTTTGTCCCACACCAGAGCGGGGTGTTCTGTTGAGAACCGGGGTAATTCCCGCCGGGCCCCGGATCCGGTATCCTGTCCGGGCACAGGTGCCTAGATGAGATCATCATTCAGATACGTGTCGAAAGGGAGTCGTATGTCCGAGGTGTCGCTGGCGGTGGCTCAGCAGTCTATGGGGAATCCGGCGTTGCGGTTTCCATTGTTTCCGCCCCTGGTTGAGGGATGCCCGGAGACCAGCACCGATGAGCTGCAGTATCCGCTGGAGATTGCCTACGATTTCTCTGGACTGGACCAGTCGATATTTCATCAGGAACCGCTCCCGGGACTGGATCGATGGGCTCCGTTGCTTCCACCATTGCTCGATGGCCTGAGTATGGGCGAGGGTGGGACACCGCTGATCGCCACCCCCGATCTGGCATCCTGGGCAGGTTTCGATGGCGAGGTCTACATAAAAGACGAAAGCCAGAATCCGACATGGAGCCACAAGGACCGGTTGAATCTCTGCACGGTGAGCGCGGCGGCCCATTCCAGCGCTCCCGGCATCGTGGTTGCGTCCTCCGGAAATCATGGAGCGTCGGCTGCGGCGTATGCCGCCCGAGCAGGGATTCCGTGTGTCATGCTCGCCTCGGCCGAATCTCCAAGGGCGATCATCAGTTTCGCGCTCGGCTACGGTGCTGCGGTGATCGCGGCCCCGAGCGAGGTTCGCTGGGAGGCAGTTCGCAGGGTTCGGGAACATCTCGGCTATCAGCCGGTCAGCAATCAGACCACGTTCCACACTGGCCATCCGTTCGGCACGGAAGGGTATCGGACGATCGCCTGGGAGCTCTTCCGCCAGCTGGGGAACCGGGTTCCGGGGACGGTCTTCGTGCCGACCGGATACGGTGAGATGCTGATGGGCGTCGCCAAAGGGTTTGTGGAGCTTCGTGATCTGGGTATCGTGGAGCAGGTACCGGTGCTGGTCTCCTGTGAGCCAGGTGCCCGTGGACCGCTGGCCAACGCGATTCGCCAGGACGTTCCGGTGACGACAGTCGATCCGAACCCGACCGATGCCTACGCAATCGGAAATACGATCGGCGGAATGCGTGGCCGGGCGGGGCTTCAACGGACTGATGGCTTCCCGGTGCTGGTGAGTGATCAGGAGATGCAGGAGGCCCGGATCCAGGCTGGAAAATCCGGTGTCTGGCAGGAGCTTTCGAGCTCGTCGAGTATTGCTGGACTGCGACATGCCGTCGGACGAGGGTTGCCGGTTCGCGGCCCGGTGGTCTGCATCTCGACATCCAGCGGATTCAAGGATCGAGATCTGGGCACCCACGAAGTGCCGCACGTTGGGGTGGACTGGACGGAGATCGAAGAGGTGCTACGAGCGAATTACGGTATTCAGGCCTGACGATCTCGAAACATTCGGAATGAAACACCCTGTATGGCGTGTTGATGCTGATGGATAGTTTTCGCTGGCTGGCAGTTTGAGGAGTTCAAGAACATGCGCGTTGGAGTTGTCTTTCCGCAGACCGAGAGCGGAACAGATCCTGGATTTATCCGGGAATACACACACGTCACCGAAGAGCTAGGCTTTCGTCATATTCTGGCATACGACCATGTGCTGGGCGCTTCGCTTGAGAACCGTCCGGACTGGTCCGGGCCGTATAGCGCCACTGATGTCTTTCATGAGCCGTTCGTGCTGTTTGCTTACATGGCGGCGATTGCCAGTGATCTGGAGTTCGTCACCGGTGTCATCATTTCCCCACAGCGCCAGACCGTTCTGCTCGCCAAGCAGGCTGCCAGTCTCGATGTGCTCAACAAGGGGCGATTTCGCCTCGGGATCGGCGTGGGTTGGAACGAGCTCGAGTACGTTGGCCTGAACGAGAACTTTCGGAACCGCGGCAAGCGTGAGGAAGAGCAGATGGACCTCATGCGCCAGCTGTGGATCAATGAGACGATCGACTACAAGGGTGACTATCACACCATTCTCGAGGCAGGCATCAACCCGCTTCCGGTGCAGCGTCCGATTCCGATCTGGCTGGGTGGCAAGACCGATATCGCTTATCGGCGGGCCGCTCGTCTGGCTGATGGCTTTATGCCGCAGTTTCCACCGGACGACGAGGGCAAGCAGATCGTGGAGACGATCCGCCAGTACGTGTCCGAGGCTGGCCGGGATCCCGATGAGTTCGGTATGGAAGCTCGCGTGTCTCTGATGGATAAGTCGCCGGACGTCTGGAAGGCAGAGTTCGAGGGCTGGCGCGAGCTCGGTGCTACCCATCTCAGCGTCAACACGATGCGGATGGGGCTGAAGTCGCCGTCGGACCACATCGAAATGATCCGTCGGTTTGCTGACGAAGTCGGCGTTTCCTGATATTCAGAACGTGTTTCACGGGGAGCCTGTTCGATCTGAACGGGCTCCCGGTGGAGAAATATCCAGCAATGTATTCCCACAGGATCAATCATTTGATTCCCTGATCAGAATTCAGGAGAATTTAAGGGTGTACGGTTACACTCACGCGGAGCACCGGATGTACTTCCGGTGCGAACGTTGCAGTTATCATTGGTCAGGGCGTATACTGCGCGCGTTAAAATTTGAGCGCGAATGGGGAGAATATTCGCGCCAGATCATATGAAACAAGCGCGCGTTGTAGCCGACATCGAACCAGGGAGGGAAGAACGATATGGAAGGTGCCTCGCACCGTTCAGACCGGCAGTTTGGCTGGATTCCGCCGACATCAACTACGACAACTTTGCCGGCACGTGAGATCGGCCGCACGACTGCTGCTACACCGGATGATGCCGAGCTCATGAATCCGTGGGCAGAGGCAGTGCTGGCCTCCACAACCGAGAACGACCCGGGATACTGGGTCCCCTATCGGGATGATCTTCCGCCAACGATCATCTATCGCCGGAAAGAATCGATCCCGCTTCACATTTCACCGAAGTTGAAGTACCCGATGATGGTTGCCCTGACGGTGGCCACCATTGGCTCCGGCACGGTGGCGCAGGGCTTCTCGCCGAACAGCGCCAAGGCAGCGCCATCAGACAACGATGGTACGGGCAGCTTCCAGACAGTTGATGACTCACAGTCCTCAGGAGACTCGCTTACCTCTGCACCGGCCAGCAACGGTGGTTCCACCCACGCAGTTCAGCCGGGCGACACGCTGAAGGATATCGCCAATCAGTACGGTGTAGACATGTCTACGCTGATTTCGGCGAACGGTCTGGCAGACCCGGATCGCATCTACCCGGGCGATCAGATCCAGATTCCGGGCGATGCCAGCTTCGTGGAGACGTCACTGACCAGCTACACGGTTCAGTCAGGCGACACGCTGCAAAGCATCGCAAACTCGCATGGTGTAACCCTGACAGCAATCATCAACTATGAAGCCAACGGAATCTCGAATCCGGACCTGATTCATCCAGGCCAGGAGATCACGATTCCGGGCGGTAGCGCTCAGGTTGCCAGCGAGCCGGCTGCGGAGCCCGAGCCACAGCCAGAGCCCGAGCCGCAACCAGAACCACAGCCGGAACCAGAGCCCGAGCCGCAGCAGGCAGCTCCAGAGCCAGAACCGGAACCCGAGCCAGAACCAGAGCCAGAGCCGGAACCAGCGCCGCAGGCTCAGGCCGAGCCAGAACCAGAACCACAGCAGGCACAGCAGTCCGCTCCGGCGAGCAGCAGTGCTGGACAGCAGATCGTCAATGTGGCGATGCAGTTCCAGGGTGCCCCGTACGTCTGGG
>REEK01000111.1 GCA_007695115.1 Sphaerobacteraceae bacterium | reverse complement strand
CCAGAAGGTGAGATGCTCGTCGCCAGACTGGATCCCGGCGAGCGTGTCGTGGCCGGAGAGACCACCGATTTCACCGTCAATCTGGACATGTTCCACGCCTTCGACATCGAGACCGAAGAAGCGCTGGTCTGATTCCACACCAGCGCTCGACCCCGCTCAGGCCTCTGAATCACCGCTCTGCCAGCCCAGATCTTCAGTAATTGTGCAATATGCACAAGACTGGAGATCACTTTCTTTGCCGATCTCCATATGTTTGTGCTCTGTAGACACCTAGACTAGTGAGTGGGTGCTGACCGGAGCTGCGTCGGCCCCAGAGAATGGCCCGGGCACTCGATCCCACACGATCGAACTGGCCTGACCCGGGGATACGGCGCACGCACCACGAATACGGAGGCAGCGATCGGTGTAGCGACCGGCTGCCAGCAGTACAGAGGGAGCTATCGAGCATGATACAGGCAGACGTTCGAGGAACGTGGCTACCAGGCCAATGGTTCGCATCGAACCTGTCCGGCACCAATTCCACCCAGCCGGGCACGAGCCTGTCGTCGACCGGGCATCGATTTCTGCTTCCTCACTGGAATGACAGAAACACCGAACATGTCAGGTGCGACAGAGCCACGAACCATCGACATAAACCCTGACGGTTTCTGATTCGCAGAAAACGATACCAAGACTGAACCGACCGTCAGACGTTCGCTGACCGTCCCAATTCGGTCACCGGACGGATGACAGACGAGACGAAGGGACACCTGAGACATGTTTCGCCGCTTGCAGAGCATATTCGTATGGAACGCACACCATCGCGTGCATCACGATCAGGTCCGTCACTACTATGGCGAAGGACGGACCGGAGGCGAACCGACGTCGGCCAACCGGCGCCAGTTCGATACTGATTCAGGAGCTGTGAGTCATCCGTCGATGGGGATTCACAAACTGACTCAGTAAGGTCGCTACGCAGCAGCTACCGCGGGGCTGCTCCAAAGAGACCGCCGAATGACGCGATACCGAAAGATGTGCAAAACGAGAGAGTGCCGAAATGTTCGATCTGAAGAGGTTGACGAGACTGTTCAGCCGCTCGAGAACAGGAATCAGCCGGGACGCCTTCGAGTTCTATTATGGATCCGTTCTGACTGATCACCGGAACGGGGGAGTCAACGCTCGTGAGGCAAGGCAGGATTTTGAACAGATCAGGCACGCAGTAGACCGGACCAGCACCCTTTAGCAGGAACCCCCAGCCACCAGGCTACACACTGGTGGCGGGTTTTTTTGTGCTTCTGAACGGAACGCAGGCGACGACGCCCCGGATCTCGGCCCTCACCCCCGGCCCCTCTCCCAATGCTGGGAGAGGGGAGGAATCATGTGGTCGGGAAACGGCGACGAACGCCGCATCATTGGTTACAGTTACTCCATGTCTATGGATGTGCTCTACGTTGCTGTTGCGATCTTTCTTCTGCTGAATGTTCTCGGCGGGCTTGTCCGAATTCTGATCGGGCCGTCGAGGGGTGATCGCATGCTCGCCGCGCAACTCTTCGGTACCACGGGGGTGGCGATCATTCTGCTGCTGGCCGAGGCGCTGGAGCAGCCAGCCCTGCGGGATATCGCACTGGTTGTGGTGCTCCTGGCCGTCATCAACACGGTCGTCTTCGTCCGGTTTGCCGGACGGACCGATGATCGTGCCGGGGAGTCGGGATCGTGAGCGCAATCGATCTCATCACCGGCCTTCTGATCGGCATCGGAGCGCTCTTCTTTCTCGCGGGAACGATCGGACTGCTGCGCTTTCCGGATCTCCACTCCCGCATCCACGCACTGACCAAGGCAGACAACCTCGGCCTCGGATTCATTGTCCTCGGGTTGTTGCTGCAAGCAGAATCGGTCTCGGTGGCGATCAAGATCGTGCTGATCTGGCTGCTGGCCCTGGCGGCTGGCGCGACTTCTGGCTATCTGATCGGCAATCACGCGCTGGAGTCGGCCGATGACGATTGATCTACTCTTCGACAGCATCCTGGCGCTGACGCTGGCCTGGCTCTGCTGGCGAGTTCTCTCGGCACCGGATCTCTTCAAGGCGGTCGTGCTGTTCATCGCCTTCGGGTTGCTGATGGCGCTCGCCTGGGTTCGACTCAATGCGCCGGATATCGCCCTCGCCGAGGCGGCGATCGGTGCCGGGCTGACCGGTGCCTTGATGCTCGATGCGGCTGGACAGATGACCGGGCGATCGTTCCCCTATTTCCGGAAACCAGAGCCGGCGGAACAGGAGGTCGATCATGGAGAACCGTGATCCGATCCCTGATTCCGGCCCGATCGTGCGGGTGCTCTCGATCATCCTCGGGCTGGCGCTGTTCGGGATTCTGGCGACGGCTGTGCTCGAACTGGATGTCGAAGCCACCGGATTGACCGATACCGTCATGGAGCGCATCGGCGAGAGCGGGGTCGATCATCCACCGACCGCGGTGCTGCTGAACTTCCGGGCGTATGACACCTGGCTGGAAGTGGCCGTTCTGCTGCTGGCTGCCTGGGGCGCACTTGTATTGCGACAGGCGACCCGCTTGCCGGAGCAGCCAGCAGCACGATCACCCGGGCCGGTGCTGGACTGGCTTGTCCGGATGCTGATTCCACTGGCAATCGTCACCGGCGTCTATCTGCTCTGGCGAGGAACCGATGCCCCGGGCGGCGCATTCCAGGCAGGTGGAGTGATCGGGGCCGCGCTGCTGTTGTTGCGGCTGAGCGGCTATCGCTCGATCGGATTGTTCAGCGCAGCCTGGCTACGAGGCAGCCTGCTGGCTGGATTCGCCGGGTTCATGGCAATCGCCACCCTGCTGTTCATCACTGGCTGGACGTTTCTGGAATATCCCCCGGCGTGGGCCGGGCTGATCATCGTCATCGTAGAACTGCTCATCACCTGGAGTGTGGCGGTCAGCTTCGTGGCGCTCTTCGTTGCCGCCAGGCCAGACGATTCCGCATCCGGCCCGGTCGGAGGCGAGCGATGAGCGAATTCCTGATCTACGCCCTTGTTGCAGCCGCGCTCTTCGCCATCTGTCTGCACGGGATCATCACCCGAAGGCATATTCTCCGGAAGATTCTGGCGCTCAACATGATGGGCAGCGCCGTGTTCCTGCTGCTGATAACGATCGCCGAGCGCAATCAGGTCGATGGGGTGGCCGATCCGGTTCCCCACGCGATGGTGCTGACCGGCATCGTGGTGGCGGTAAGTGCCACCGCCTTCGCCCTGGCGCTGGCTCGTCGATATCACGCACAGACCGGCCATACCGAGTTGCACGATGAGGACGGCTCGACATGAGCCTGGCCGGTATCTGGGTGATCCTGATCCCGCTGATCTGTGGACTGGCGGCCTTCGCCGTGGGTGGACGATCTGCCCGCGTGATCGGGTTGATCGGCGCCGGTCTGACGTTCCTGCTCTCCGGCCTGCTGGTGCTGCATGTCTGGCAATCGGGCGTCTGGATCTATCAACTCGGCGGGTGGGATGTGCCGCTCGGCATCTCGCTGCGGGCTGATGGGCTGAGTGCATTTCTGATCGGGATGACTGGCGCGGTCGGGCTGGGGATCAGCCTGTATGCGGTGCGGTATTTTGAGGATGAAGACGAGGCCCTCACCCCCGACCCCTCTCCAGATCCTTCGGCTCCGCTCAGGACAGGTGCTGGGAGAGGGGGGACAGAGGTCTGGTTGCCGGGGACGAGTTACTGGCCGTTGTGGATGCTGCTCTGGGCATCGCTGAATGTGCTGTTTCTCTCGAACGACATCTTCAATCTCTACGTCGGGCTGGAGTTACTGACCCTCGCCTCAGTGGCGCTGATCATTCTGCAACGCGAGCAGGCGGCGATCGTTGCCGGGCTACGCTATCTGCTGGCAGCGTTTCTCGGGTCAATGGCCTACCTGCTTGGGGTGGCGCTGATCTATGCCGATGCCGGCGTGCTCGATCTCGGTCTGCTGGCCGATGCCGAACTGACCGGAACCGCGACGCAGGTGGCCGGTGGGTTGATGGCGGTCGGGTTGTTGCTCAAGGCTGCGCTCTTTCCGCTCCATTTCTGGCTTCCCGCGGCGCACTCCAGCGCTCCGGCCCCGGTCAGTGCCGCACTCTCGGCGCTGGTGGTCAAGGGTGCCTTCTACCTGCTGATCCGGCTCTGGTTCGAGGTCTTCGAGTCGGCCGGGACGGTCTCGGTGGAGCAGATGATCGGCGCGCTCGGTGCCGTGGCAATCGTGGTTGGATCATTTCAGGCGATTCGTCAGGCGCGACTCAAGCTGATGATCGCCTACTCCACCGTGGCGCAGGTCGGCTATCTCTTCATCATGATTCCGCTAGCCGGATCGTTTGGCGATCCAGAAGCGAGCTGGCGATTCGAAGCCTGGACTGGTGGCCTGTATCACGCGCTGTCGCACGGTTTCGCCAAGGCATCGATGTTCCTGGCGGCCGGGGTATTGCTCTCGGCACTGGGGCACGACCGGGTCTGGCACCTTGCCGGCTCGGCATCCAGATTCCCGGTCATCTATCTCTCGTTCGGCATCGCCGGGATGAGCCTGATGGGTCTGCCGCCAAGTGCCGGGTTCGTTGGTAAATGGCTCATGCTGCGATCCGCAGTAGAGAGCGGGCAATGGTGGTGGGTAGTCATCCTGCTGGTTGGCGGATTGCTGACCGCGGGCTATGTGGCGATCGTGCTGAGCCAGGCGATCCAGCACGATGTGGAGGAGCATACCGAGCCGCACCCGGTTCCGAAGTTGATGACCGTCATGGTGTTTGCACTGGCGGCGATGTCGCTGCTGCTCGGATTGCGTGCAGCCGAACCGCTGGAACTGCTGGAGATCGGCGCACCATTCCAGACGCTGATGAGCATGGTGGAGGATTGAGCGAGTAATGGACTGGGGCTTCTGGCTGCCACAAATCATGCTCTTCAGTTCGCTGATCCCGGCCTTGGTGATCTTCCTGCTCCGTGATGAGCAGTTCTGGCTGCGCACATCGCTGAACCTCGGTGGATCGGCCGTGAAACTGGTACTGGCCGGGATCATGGCCTGGGGTGTTCTGGCTGAGGGTCGCACCTATGAGGCGAGCCTGCCATTCCTGCACAATCAGGAGCTCGTGTTACGCGTCGAACCGCTCTCACTGATGCTGGTCGGGCTGTCGTCGGTTCTCTGGTTCATCACCACGATCTATGCAATCGGCTATCTGGAGAACTCACCGAACCGGACGCGATTCTTCGGGTTCTTCAGCCTCTGCGTCACCGCGACGATCGGCATTGCGCTGGCCGGAAACCTGATTACCTTCCTGATCTTCTACGAGATGCTGAGTGTGGTGACCTATCCGCTGGTGGTGCACCGGGGTACGCCAGCCGCACTGGCAGCCGGGCGCACCTACCTGCTCTACACGCTGGGCGGCGGCGTTCTGCTCCTGCTCGGAATAATCTGGTTGCAGGTGCTGGCCGGACCAGTCTCGTTCGAGCCGGGCGGCACGATCGATTTTCTGCTGGATGATCACCGGACCGAGCTAACGGTCATCTTCGGGCTGCTGATCGCCGGACTGGGCGTAAAGGCAGCAATCGTTCCGCTGCATCGCTGGCTGCCGGAAGCGATGATCGCCCCTGCCCCGGTGAGTGCCCTGTTGCATGCCGTTGCCGTGGTGAAAGCGGGAGCCTACGGGATCGTCCGGGTCGTCTACGATGTCTACGGTCTGGAACTCTCCAACCAACTGAACGTGCTCCTCCCGCTGGCGCTCTTCGCCGGGTTCACGATCATCTATGGCTCGGTACGGGCACTGGGTGAGTTCGATCTGAAGCGACGGCTCGCCTACTCCACGGTCAGTCAGGTCTCCTACATTGCGCTCGGCACCGCCTTGCTCGGTCCGGCCGCCACAGTTGGGGCTACGGTGCACCTGATTCACCAGGGCATCATGAAGATCACGCTTTTCTTCTGCGCCGGGGTCTTCGCCGAGGCGCGTCACATTCACGATATCCGGGAGATGTCCGGCGTTGGCCGATCGATGCCGCTCACGATGTCGGCCTTCACGCTCGGAGCCTTCGGGATGATCGGTGTGCCACCGCTGGCCGGGTTCGTCAGCAAGTGGTACCTGGGAATTGGCAGTCTGGAGAGCAATGCCCCCTGGGTCATCGTGATTCTGGTGGCGAGCAGTGTGATGAACGCCGCCTACTTCCTGCCGATCGTCTACAAGGGCTGGTTCGGAGAGCCGCACGAGGAGATCGACGTCGTCGAAGCCGAGCGATTTCAGGTGGCCGAAGCACCGTGGTCGCTGCTTGGGCCGGCGCTGGCGACGGCGGGAATCTCCCTGCTGGCCGGATTGCTTGCCGCCTGGGCTTATAGCCCACTGAGTCTGGCCGAGATCGTTGCCAATCAGAGGATGATCTCACCATGATGCTGTATCTCTGGCTTCTGGTTCTGGCCACACCGCTCACCCTGGCATTCATGATCCCGTTCGGCGGGGTTGTCCGGCGACGGGCGATCGACCTCATGCCGTTTGCTGCGATTCCGGCTCTGATCATGGCACTGCCCAGAGAGCAGACAGCCGTCGAAGTAGCCGACTGGCTCCTGCTTGGCTCTTCGTTCGGGGTCGACCAGACCTCGCAAATCTTCCTGTTACTGACGGCGACACTCTGGACCGTGGCCGGGTTCTATGCCCGCTACTATCATGCTGACGATGCTGATATTCACCGGTTCGCCTTCTTCTTCCTGCTGACGATGACCGGGAATCTCGGCCTGATCGTGGCGATGGACATCGTGACGTTCTATGCCTCGTTCGCCCTGATGACGTTCTCGGCCTACGGACTGGTGGTTCACACGAGATCGGCGAAGGCATTGCGGGCCGGCAAGGTCTACATCGTCATGGCCGTGATCGGTGAAGGATTCCTGCTGACGGGGATGTTCATGGCGGCCTATTCAGCGGGATCGACTCAGGCTGAGTTCATCCGTGAGGGAATTCTCGACTCCCAGCGATCGAACCTGATCATCGGCTGCCTGCTGGCCGGGTTCGGGATCAAGGCCGGGGCGATTCCGCTCCATGTCTGGTTGCCGCTGGCGCATCCGGTAGCACCGACGGCCGCCAGCGCGGTGCTGAGTGGGGCGATGATCAAGGCCGGCCTGCTCGGCTGGATCACCTTCTTGCCGATCGGCGAAGCGGCCATGCCCGGATGGGGAACCTTACTGGTGGTGATCTCGCTGATTGCCGCGTTCTCGGGCGTGTTGATCGGCCTGACGCAGGATGACCCGAAGACCCTGCTCGCCTACTCCAGCATCAGTCAGATGGGCTTCATCGCCACGGTGGTGGCGGTAGGACTGGCCGAGCCACGAGCCTGGGGCGTTGCCGCCATCGGCTGCGCGCTCTATGCGCTGCACCATGGCCTGATCAAGGGAGCGCTCTTTCTCGGAGTCGGCGTTGCTCACGAGACCGGGAATGATCGCAACCGCCAGCGCCTCGTGTTGATCGGGCTGACCGTGGTGGCCATTGCGCTGGCTGGCGCACCGCTCACCACCGGCGCACTGGCGAAGTCGGCACTGAAGGAAGGCGTCTATATCGGACCGGAGGGGTGGTCGGTCTGGCTCGACTGGCTCCTTCCGGTGGCGGCAATCGGCACGACGGTGCTGATGGGTCGCTTTATCTGGCTGATCTGGCGCCACGAGCTGGGACATGTCGAACACGGACAATATCGTGGGATGATGATCCCCTGGATCATTCTGGTGGGGCTCGCGTTTCCGATCGTCTGGCTGGCGCCGGTCTGGTTCCAGGTCGATGTCTCGCCGGCGGTGGCGTTCGAGCCGGGGAATCTCTGGACATCGACCTGGCCGGTGCTGATCGGCGCAGCAATTCTGGGGGTAATCTGGTGGCAGATAGCCCGAACTCCCCGGGAGATCGCGCCGATCCGGATTCCGGCCGGAGACGTGCTCATTCCGCTGGAGTGGGCCCTGGCACGGATTCGGCCCCCTGAACCAGACGAGGTCGTCCCCCGGCCGCCAGACCCGGTGGCTGCGCTCAGTGCCAGCTGGTATGGCCTCTTTGCCGAAGCACAGCAGGGAAGCCGGACATCCAGGCTGGAGGGGTGGTTTCTGCGCTGGGATGTGGCCGGCCTGCTCTTCCTGACGATCGGGATGGTGCTCATCCTCTTCATGCTCTGGAGGTGACGATGCTCGCGGAACTGAAGCAGATCGCCACGACCTGGACACCCGGCACCATCGTGATCCGGGTGGGGATCATGTCGCTACTCTGGTTCGTGCTGGCCGAAGGAGAGTTCCGCTACTGGGGTCTGGTGCTGCTGGCCGTGCTTGGTGGGGCTGGTGCCAGTCTGCTGCTGATCCCGTCCAGCGGCCTCGGATTCTCGATCAGCGGGTGGGCCCGGTTCATCCCGTTCTTCCTCTGGCAATCGGTGCTTGGCGGGGTCGATGTTGCCCTGCGCTCGATCGCCATTCCGATCCGGCTCGATCCCGGCTATGTGGAGGTCGATTTTCGTCTGGCCGATGAACCGGCCCGGGTGTTCATCGCCAATACCATGAGCCTGATGCCTGGAACGCTGAGTGTCTCGCTCCAGGGAGACCAGCTCCGGATGCACGTGCTGGATCGATCGATGCCAAACGCTGAACGGGTTCGAGAGGTAGAAGCACACGCCGCGCGAATGTTTCGGTTGACGTTGCCGGCCTGAGCCGTTGCCAACGACCCCATTCGCCAGTACGATGGTGATTATCGGTGACTACCGCAAGCCAAAAATGAACATCCACATGAAAGGTGGACGCATGTACCTGACCCGCCATCAATCGCTGGACGGTCCACGCTGGGCGCTGGATGGACAGTATCTACCGGTCGATTTTTCGCTCTCACTCCTGCTCCAGGTGCCGGCTGACTCAACGCAGGCGTTGCTGGGTTCGCTGCCAACCGGGCCCCGGGCTGACGGCCCGCTGCTTGCGCCAGTAGATGCCATACAGGATGTCTGGGCTGCCGGAGTGACCTACATGCGCAGCCGGGTGGCCCGGGAGCATGAATCGGCAACGGCAGACATCTACGAGCGTGTCTACGATGCCGAGCGGCCGGAGATCTTCCCGAAAGCGATCGGCTGGCGAGCCAGTGGTCCGGAAGATCAGATCCGTGTCCGGCAGGATAGTTCATGGGACGTGCCCGAGCCGGAGCTGGTAATCGTGATCAACCAGGATCTCGAGATCATCGGCTATACCGCCGGAAACGATGTCTCGTCCCGGGCGATCGAAGGGGAGAATCCGCTCTACCTGCCGCAGGCCAAGGTGTTCAGCGGGTCTTGCGCGCTGGGACCAGGCATCGTGCTGACGGAATCAATCGCGGTGAACGATGTGCCGATCACGCTGGATATCTCCCGTGGTGGCTCATCGGTCTTCGGTGGGGATTCCGGGACCGGCCAGATGAAGCGCACTCCCCAGGAGCTTGCCCAGTATCTTGGCCGGGAAATGCACTTCCCGTATGGCGCGTTGCTGATGACCGGCACCGGCATCGTGCCCGATGACGATTTCACGCTCCAGCCGGGAGATGTGGTCACCATCACGGTTGGTGAGCTGACATTGACCAACACCGTTGCATCATCGTAGCGCCGGGCCAGCAGCTGGCTGACCGGCGGACCCGAGGAGAACCATTCTTATGACCCAGCATGACACGGTCGAGCAACTGATTCAGACGATCAAGTCAGACTTGCCGGACGCACCAGCCGGTATGAGTCAGGACGAATTCGACCGGCTCTGTACCAACATTGCCCGGGCGATTGCCGCTGGAATGCAGATGCACGAAAACCAGCATCATCAGATCAAGCCAGACTTCGGCGAACCAGACCGCCCGTAAGCGTGATCTGATCCAGAAACAGCAACTCGACAGGCAAGAGAAAAGCCGGCGGTCCTGACAGGACCGCCGGCTGATTCATGTGCAGTAGATGAGGCTAGCTCATCGGCACCTGCGGGATGATCTTGCCCTCCAGCCGGGAGAGGATCTCATCGATACTCTCACCGGTGACGGTGATCCCGTGGTTTCGAAGACCGATGATGGCGTGTCCCGGATCCGGCTCCTGCCGAACCAGCTCGGCCACCGCCTCGGCCAGCTCGATGGTGCCGCACGGGTAGTTCATCTCCGTGGAGGGAATGCCATCCACCCAGGCGTGGACATGGATGATCGCGCCAACCTGCGGATGCTCCTGATAGACCATCCAGTGCTCGATCGCATCAACGGAAACCCGGCGTGGCTCGACATTCGGCGGAACGCTGATGATCATAGCCGGACGCTCTTCATCGAACCCGGTTACCAGCATGATGTCCCGGCCGATCTCCTCCAGCTTGGATTTATCGACACCGCTGGCACTCATCCAGAAGCGGTTGTCATCCAGCCGGGCGCTGAGGTTGCCGTAGCTGAGACCGCCGATACCGTAGAGACGCTTGACGTGCCGCATCTCCTTGGGCGAAAGAAACTGATCCATCGGGAACGGCGCGGGCAACAGATTCAGCTCGTCCAGCGTTCGGCCAGCTTTGATGATCTGCTCGGTAATGTGGTCACCGTTCCAGAGCTCTTCTTCCAGATCGGTCCGGAACTCGTTGTTGATGACCAGGCGAGATGATGCCAGCGGCTGAATGCGCTCGTAAATTTCGGCGAAGAACTTCGCGTCGTTGCCATCTTCATGCTTGACGGTGTAGTGGCCCTGTTCCAGCGTCAGGAAATGAGCCTCTGTGCCGTTCTTTCCCGGCAGCAGGAGCAGCACGAGGTTGGCCAGCGCATAGAGCATATAGGGATATCCCGCATGCATGATCTGCTCGGGCATCTCATCGAGCTCGACAACGGCGGTGACGAAGGTACCCTGCGCCTTGCGCCGGTACGGCTGCGGGTTCTCGGTATCGACCATGTTCAGAACGAGCAGAATATCGGGGATCGGCTCCTCATAGAAGACATGATCGCGCGCAGCCATCTCCTTCTTCAGGCCGTCGATGAACCACTGCTGCCGTGGAGAGTCGGCCTTGCCAATCACACTGAACGTCTTCTCGCGCACAGGTGCTGTCGGCACCGTTCCCACTGCGTCGTGCTCAGGCTGCGTGCTCATAATACTAACCACTTCCTTGCAGCGTATCGTTGCCAGAGTGTCCCGATACGGATAGTCGGATCGTTCAGGTGTTTCATCAGGGCGTCTGCCGCACTCGCCGATGGCTGGGATAGCGGCAAAGATACTGACGCATTTTGACAGATTCGGCACAGTCGGTCAACGTTTTGTCTAGCCGGGAGCGGGCAGTCATTGTCCCGCTGGCATCCGGATGCGCAGCGCCAATGGAAGTAATGTTACGCAGATGTCAGTTGTACCCGGCTGTTCTCCATCGACTTCGAATAACAGCGTTCCCGGCGAGCTGATCCTGATCTCGCGCGCCAACCGGTGCGTCACATTCGGATGGTTCAGATGACGGCCGACATAGACGCTCGGCAGGAGTGAGCCGAGCAGGGTGTACTTCGGAACATCATCCAGAATCAACAGATCGAAGGCGCCATCCGTCAACGATGCGTTGGGCGCCATGAGCATCCCGCCCGCATGATAGCGGCCATTGGCAAAACAGGTCATCGCCAGAAGGCCATCATGCACAAGCTCGCCATCAGCGATGATCGTCGCTGGCTGACCTGAATAACTGAAAATCGACCGGGCGGCCCCCAGAAAATAGGAGAGCTTGCCGCCGAGCAGCTTCGATGATCGATTCAGTAGTGCCGCCGTCTCTGCGCCCAGCCCGACGTCTCCCGCATTGACGAAATATCGTGCCTGGCTCCCGTCGTCGGTTGTGTAATCGACTCGCCCGGCATCGATCTGAGTGATGACGCCGGCTCCCAGCGTTTCCAGTGAGTGATCGAAGCTGCGCAAACCGATACTGCGTGAGAAATCACGACCGGTTCCGGCCGGGATCACCGAGAGTGTCACATCCGGTGGCGCTCCGTGACTGGCCAGAAACAGCCCGTTGACCACTTCATTCAAGGTGCCATCTCCACCGACCACGACTACTTCATCGACGCCAGCTTCGATCGCTTCCCGGCCCAGGCGTATGCCGTCTCCAGCTGATTGAGTCATCCGGAAGTCCGTCTGGAAGCCGAGCCGCTGCAGCCGGCGATCGATCGTCGGCCAGGCATCACGAGTCCGGCCATTGCCAGACATCGGGTTGACGATGACATGCAGCTGCCGGGCGGACTCGCCCCGCTCGGTGTTCGGGTTGGCAGGAAGCGTTTCGGCCATTACGCAGGCTCCTGAGCAGCAGAGATCGCACAATCACGGCATTCGTAACATTCTGGCAACACAGTATCGCAGATCACGACAAAGGATACGCCGTTGTCCGGTGGTCAGGCATCCGTTCGTCTGCCTGCCGTGTCCAGGCGGCCCATGGATACGGGACAATCCGAGGAATGTCTGCGTGTCAACTGCTGATGTAGAATAGGGGACTGTGATTGCATGGTTCATTCATGAGAGTGTCTGGCAATCGCTTCGAGAACCTGGCAAATCCAGGCGTCCTCTATGGTGACGCGTTGATTGCAGGGAAATGGGTGGTTCCCGGCGCGATCAATCAGGCTATGCGCTGCATGGTTCGGATGGCAGAACGCCTGGCGCTTCCGGGATGTGAGAAGGGTTGCTTCGTTGACAGATCGCTGGCCAGACCAGCGCGCTGAGAAATCAGCCAGTCAGCAGACACCGGCTGGATCTCAGTTTGGCTGGAACACGCCGACCAGCGCCTCCGGCCCGGATGATGACACGGCACAGCCGGCATCACCGGACGCCCCTGCATTCCCATCGAACTCCCGAGCGGACGACCAACAATCTATGGCTGAGCAATCGTCCTCATCTTCATACGAAACACAGCCAGGGTTCCCGATTCGCACACTCAGAGAAACACCCCCGCCTCGGAGAATCGGCACATCGCTGTCCCGTCGGACAGTCAACCAGCCGGTATCTGCGTCGCCCAGCTCGACAGGCGCATCATCGGAGCAGACCGTCGTTCCAGAGGCTGAGGCTGAGCCCGGCGGCCCTGACTGGCCCGGCAGGGAGCGTTCCGGCTCCGATCCCGTCTATGGGCGGCTTCCTCACCTGGTGATTGTGGCAATCGCGATTGCCATGGTGCTTGGTGGCGGGTTCTGGTCCCGGGATAGCGAGGAATCATCGGCTCAGCCCGGTGGGACCGACAACATCCAGTTCATCAGCAGTGCTCCGTATACCGAAGCCGAAGAATCTCAGCAGCCAGTGCCAAACACACGAGGTCTGCTGGAGGCCAACACCGAAAACGTGATGGGGGGCTATCTCTCTACCACGTCACTCTCGGTAACTCCGCAGCAACTGGGAATCGAAACCTACGTGACGCGGCAGGGGCAGACGATCTCCAGTGTTGCGATCGATACTGGGCTTTCAGAAGAGACGCTGCTCTGGGCCAACGATTATCGGGACCCGTCTCAGGAGCTGCCACCAGGTACGCAGCTCCGGATTCCGCCGACGAACGGCATGCTGCATATCGTTCGTGAGAGCGACACCCTGGAGAATATTGCCGAGCGATACAGCGTGTCTACGGATGCCATTACGACCTATGAACCGAACGGGGTCGAGCACTCGGCCGATCTGGTGCCGAACCGGTTGCTCATGGTGCCCGGTGGTACCATGCCGACGCGGAATGAAGTTATCTTCTACACCGTGCGGGCCGGCGAGCAACTCTGGCAGATTGCCGATCGATTTGGCTTGCAGGCCCAGACGATTCTCTGGTCCAACAGCCTGACCAGTTCCGATCAGGTCGAACAGGGCCAGCAGCTGGCGATTCTTCCGGTTGATGGAGTCATGGTGGAAGTAGAAGCGGACGATACCGTTGAATCGATCGCCGAAGAATACGGTGTCAATCCTTCCGTCATCCGGGACTGGCCAGCCAATGGGCTGGGAGCCGACGGCACGCTGATGGTTGGGCAATCGATCATGATTCCGGGTGGATCACCACCGGCAGCGCCAGAACCTGAGCCAACACCCGAGCCGACGCCGGAACCATCGCCAACGCCAGAAGTTGATGACGATGCTACTGACGACGCTACTGACGATGAACTGATCGCAGACGAGGACATCGAGGTTGACGATTATCGTACCGAGCCACCGACGACCGCCACCTCGACGCCGACCGCACCATCTGGCGCGTCACCACATGGGACGGGCGATTTCATCATGCCGACGACTGGCGTGATCACGCAATACTTCCACTCGGCGCATAATGGGTGGGACATCGCCAATCGACCGGGAACCGAGATCTGGGCAGCGGACAATGGCCGGGTCATCTTCTCGGGATGGAATAATCACGGGCTGGGCTACGCGGTGGCAATTGACCACGGCAATGGCTATCAGACCTGGTACGGACATATGCTCGAACATCCGCCAGTGCAAGTGGGGCAGGCTGTTGGCCAGGGTGAATTCATCGGGCCAATGGGAAGCACTGGCTTCTCGACAGGACCGCACGTACACTTTGTAATCGCATACAATGGGGTGTACCAGGATCCAGGGAACTACTTGCGGTAGGGTGTCACACCCCCATGGAATGGTTGCGTCTGACGTTATGGTAAGATTGTTCGGTTATGGCAGCGTACAGTTGTTGCCAACCCAGCGCCAGGATTATGCTTCCCCGTTGAACAAACGGGAGACCCCCTGCGCAGCAAACGATCCCACCAACGTCATCCCGAGCATTATGAGAGGGATCGACACCGCATGATCCGCCCATTGAATGCATTTTTCGGCCTGTTCAGCAGAGATCTCGGTATCGATCTCGGTACCGCGAACACGCTTGTCTATGTTCGCGGCAAAGGGATCGTCATCTCCGAGCCATCTGTGGTGGCCGTCGACATCAAATCCAAACGCGCACTTGCCGTCGGGGTCGAAGCCAAAGCGATGGTTGGCAAGACGCCAGGGACGATCATTGCGGTTCGTCCGCTGAAAGACGGCGTCATCGCTGATTTCGACACTGTCGAGATGATGCTCCACTATTTCATCCGAAAAGTTCACATGCAGCGCTTCATGGCTCCGCACCCACGGGTGGTTATCGGTATTCCCAGTGGCGTCACCGAAGTCGAAAAGCGTGCAGCCAAGGATGCCGCGCTCAGCGCTGGTGCCCGTGAGGCATACACCATCGAAGAGCCAATGGCCGCGGCGATCGGTGCCGGACTGCCGATCAATGAGCCGGTGGGCAGCATGATCGTCGACATCGGTGGTGGAACGACAGAAGTTGCTGTGACTTCGCTCGGTGGCATCGTCGTCAATCATTCGATCCGGATTGCCGGGGATGAGATCGATGACGCGATCGTTCAGTACGCTCGCCGTGATCACAACCTGGTCATCGGTGAACGTTCCGCCGAGAACGCCAAGATCTCGGCTGGCTCGGCTTACCCGCTGGAAGAAGAGCGCACCGTGGTCATGCGTGGCCGTGATCTGCTGACCGGACTGCCGAAGACCGTCGAGGTCAGCAGTGTTGAGCTCCGTGATGCGATCTCTATCCCGCTGAATTCCATTATCGATGTCATCAAAACGTGCGTTGAAGAGACGCCACCTGAACTGGTTGCTGATATCATGGAACGCGGTATCGTTCTGGCCGGTGGTGGCGGTTTGCTGCTGGGGCTGGACAAGCGACTGCAGTCCGAGCTGCGCATGCCGGTCTATCGTGCCGATGACCCGCTGACCTGTGTGGTCCGGGGAACTGGCCGGGTGGCCGAAGCGCTTCATCTCTACCAGCGCGTGCTCGCAGGTGGCCAGGAACTACGCCGGCAATCTGGCCGCTAGGTCGCCTGCCTCCATGTCCATGATGCGATCCGGTCTGGAAATCCTCCCATGCTCACGGTAAATCTCCGACAGACCATCGTGTTGATCTTTCTCTTTGTTGTGGTCAGCACTGGGCTGATCGTGCTTGATTCGCAGAATCGGCTCGATTGGCTCCGCTCGCCAGCCGGGCAACTGTTCAGCCCCATTGTCTGGGTCTTCAATCAGGTCGGCTCCAGTGCCGGTTCGATTGGCTCCAGCAACCCGGAAGGGATCGAGGCCGAGCTGGAATCAGTGCAGCAGGAACGGGATGAACTGCTGGCGGAGAATGCCGAACTCCGGCTTCTCGAAGAAGAGGTTCAGCAGCTCCGGAATCAGCTCGAGTTTCAGGAAACCTTTCCGGATCTCGAACCGGTGCCCGCCAACGTCATCAGCGAAGATCCAAACGGGATCGATCGGGTCCTGATCATCGATCAGGGGCGTGATGCCGGTATTCGAACCGGCATGGCAGTCGTCAGCCCGGAGTTCTTCGTTGGACAGGTCACCAACGTGGACGCCAATCGTGCCCGGGTGACGCTGATTCTCGACGCGTCGGCTCAGATCGGCGGCGTGTTGCAGGATTCCGGGGCCGAGGGGGTTGTCTACGGTCGCTGGCAGGCTGGCGGACTCATCGAAATGCGCCATATCGACGCCAGCGCCGAGGTCGAAGAGGGCGAACTGGTGGTGACCTCCGGACGAACCGCGCGTGTTCCACCGGGCTTGATCATTGGTCAGGTCTCAGAGGTGGAACTGGATGTGCAGGCGGATACCCAGTCAGTCCGGTTGACGCCCGTGCTCGACTTCCGGTCGTTGCAGTCCGTCACCGTGATTCTCAGTGATGATGTACAGGACGAGGTGGAAGATGTGGAGGAAGACGAGTGATGGGTGATTTCCGCCTCGGTCTGGCGATCGCCGCCGGCAAGATGAGCGCGCTCTCGATCCGCCGTCTGGGACGTGGTGGCGGTACCGCGCTTCCTGGCGTTGTCTCCAACGCGCTCGATCACGATATTCTCGATAAGCTGGCCGCCCGGGTACCGGGTGGATGTGTTGTGGTGGCAGGAACCAACGGCAAGACAACGACATCCCGGATTCTGGCCGAGATTCTGGAACGCTCCGGACTCGGGGTCATCCATAATCGCTCTGGCTCCAATCTGGTGCGGGGAATTACCGCAGCA
Organism: Sphaerobacteraceae bacterium; assembly: GCA_007695115.1. GTDB lineage: Bacteria > Chloroflexota > Chloroflexia > Thermomicrobiales > Thermomicrobiaceae > SLMJ01. The sequence goes on along the minus strand of REEK01000111.1, from coordinate 4,265 downwards.
TTCACCGAGCAGGTTTCACTCTCCGGAGTTCCATCCGGGCAGATTGCGGTGATCGAGACCGATGAAGCCGCGCTCCCGGAGATCGTCCGGCGCACGAAACCCCGCCTGATCGTGCTGCTCAACCTGTTCCGTGATCAGCTCGATCGGTACGGAGAGCTGGATTCGATTGCCCGGAGCTGGAAAGAGACGCTCAACACGCTCGATCCATCGCAGACGATTCTGATCAATGCAGATGACCCGACGCTGGCTGCCATCAGTGAGGATTCTCCGGCCCAGCGACTGAGCTTCGGGTTTGCCGAGTGCCAGTACACGCTCGATCATCTTCCCCATGCGGCTGATTCGGCGATTTGCCGTCGCTGTGGGGCATCACTGGTGTACGACGAGCTCTATCTTTCCCACCTCGGCGACTATCACTGCGAACAGTGCGGCTATCAGCGGCCAGCGCTCGATTACGGTGCCCGGGAGATCCAGCTGCACGGGCTCGACTCCGGCGAACTCACGCTGGGTACCGGAGATGAGGCACTCCACCTCGATGCCAGCCTGCCTGGCCTCTACAATCTCTACAACGCAGCCGGGGCCGCCGCAACGGCGTTGACCCTGGGGATGCCCGGCTGGGTGGTTCAGTCGGCGATCGGCGAGTTCAAGGCCGCATTTGGCCGGATCGAACGCGTGGAGATCGATAACCGCCATCTGGTGCTGGTGCTGATCAAGAACCCGACCGGATTCAACGAAGTGCTCCGGACCCTGGCGATGAGCGAGATGGTCGACCCAGTGATGATCGTCATCAACGATCTCGATGCCGATGGCCGGGATGTCTCCTGGTTGTGGGACGTGGATGCCGAGCATCTGGCAGAGGTTGAAGCACCACTCTCCACGGCCGGGATTCGATCTGGCGATATGGCGGTCCGGTTGAAGTACGCCGGCATCCCGGAATCACGGATTACCCCGCTGGGTGATCTCGATACGGCGCTGGAACAGTTTGTGGAATCGGTTCCGGAAGGCCGGACAGCGTTCATCCTGCCAACCTACACCGCTATGCTGCGCCTGCGAGAGCTGCTGCACAAGCGCGGTGTCGTTGAGATGTTCTGGGAAACATAGGAAAGGGCCGACCTGTGAAGTTGACGATTTGCTGGCTCTACGGCGATACGATGAACATCTACGGTGACCGCGGCAACGTGCTGGCACTGGCTCAGCGTGCCCGGTGGCGCGGGATCGAAGCCGAGATCACCACGCTCGGCGTCGGCCAGGAGCTCGATCCTGATGCCGTGGACATCTATTTCTGGGGCGGGGGGCAGGATCGGGAGCAGATCCCGGTCTCCAGCGATATCCAGGGCGAGAAGGGGACCGTACTCCGGCAGTCGCTGGAAGATGGCGCCCCGATGCTGGCCGTCTGTGGTGGTTACCAGCTGCTCGGGACACACTATCATCCGTATGGCGAGGCGCAGCTGCCGGGAATCGGGTTCTTCGATGCCTGGTCGGAAGCTGGCCCGGAGCGATTCATCGGCAATGTGGTGGTCGATAGTGATCGTTTTGGATCCCTGGTCGGGTTCGAGAACCACAGTGGGCTGACCTATCTGGGGCCGTCGGCTGAGGCGCTTGGTCGTGTCCGGATTGGACGCGGCAACAACGGGCAGGATGGCAAGGAAGGCTGCGTGCACAAAAATGCCGTCGGCTGCTATCTGCACGGTGCCTTGCTGCCCAAGAACCCGGCCGTGACCGATTTCCTGATTCAGGCCGCGCTGCAGCGCCGGTATGATATCCAGGAGCTGGAACCGCTGGCTGATGACCTGGAAGTCATTGCCCATGCGGAAGCAATTCGCCGGGCAGAAATCACCCGCTAGACCGGGACGTTTCATTCCGGTCACTTCCGCCGCTCCCGGTGTGCAGATGTGTGCTTTTTCGGGCGTCCGGGTTTCGGTTCCGGATCCCGGGGCCGATCTGGCTCCATCCAGGCGATACGAACATCTTCCTTGATCCGCGCCCAGTACCGCTCCACGGTACGCCGGTGAACTCCGAGAATCCTGGCAATCTCCGAGAGCTTCAACGCGTGGCCGATGTGCAGCTCCAGCACCTGCCGGTGCCGCTCATCGAGCATCACGCCGATCTCTATCAGCGTGAAGTGATCTTCCGGATCGAGCGGCGGGATGATGTCGTCGGTCTCCAGCAGTGGCAGCAACCGGGAGGCTGACCAGCCTCGCTCGGCAACATCGACTGCCCGGGCCAGACGCCAGGGAAACCGGCTGAAGAAGTACCCGGAAAAGCTCTCCTCTCCCGGCCATGAATCCAGCAGGTTGCAGAACACCAGATACGCCTCCTGGGCGACATCTTCTGGCTCGCAGATGACCAGACGATCGTTCCTGTATCGGTAACGCCGGACGAACCGCTCGATCTTGTAGCCGAGTGCCGCGTAGAGCTCATCCCGGGTATGACCATCGATCCGGGCACGCCGGGCCATCGCGGTCAACCGGGCATCGATCTCTGGTGTCGATTCGAAATCTCCGTAGGATCGTGATTCTCCATGATCTGGTAGCGCAGACATTGGTTAGCTATCACCTCCACAGCAAGTCAGCTGTTGCGGTCGACTTGCTGATCGGCGCTGGTCAATTGGCCGTCATCCCCTGTTCAGGGTGACGAAAAGACCAGCACGACAGGGCGCTCTGGCGCTCATATCCCCATATGGTGGCTCTCTGGAGCTCTGGCTCTGGCGTAGTGCGTGGGCTTTGCGTTTCCCCTGGTCGGAACCCGGTATCTACCGGATCTCCAGTGTGTGCCAGGTGCCACATCGTGGGCAGGCCGCTTGAATGTGCCCGTGGGCGATGTAGTAGCGATCCCCCACCTTGACCTCGATCCGCCCAGATCGGTCGTAGACTGCCAGCAGGATCGGTGAGGCCGAACAATGACATGCCCAGCGGATGTTTGCCTGGTCACTGATCGGCCCCGGCATTGCCTCACTCATCCCGGCCACGCCGTTCCCCGGTACGCCGATCGTAGGTATCCGGATCATCTTCCCGTGATTCACTCCGTTGCTGGGAAACTGATCGCAGATTCCCCGGTGTGATCAGCCCCTTGCCGTGGCGTTCGGTGAGTTGATCGATTGCCTGGTTGAGCTTCTGCTGGCGCTGAGCCTGCTGATCGAACAGCGAGAGCTGCAACACGCCGGAGGTCAGGGTAGACATCCGCACCCCGAGCAGCCGCACCGGCGCTCGCCGGGTATTGAGCAGCTCTTCGACCAGTTTTTCCGCCACCGGCATGATCTCCTGGTGAGCATTGGTCGGGCCGAGCAGCCGGCGCTGCTTTCCGACGGTTTCAAAATCTGCATACCGGAGCTTTACCGCAACCACCGACCCCTGCAGTCCCTTCTGTCGCATATCCCGGCCGGTTGACTCCGCCAGTCGGTAGAGTTCCCGGCGTATATCCTCTGGTTCGGTCAGATCTTCCCCAAACGTGCGCTCGTGACTGATCGATTTGGTCGGACCGCCATCCGGGTCGACCGGTTTATCGTCGATACCCTGTGCCCGCAGGACGATCTGATCAGCACGTTTGCCAAAAATCGGCTCGATCACTGGCAACGGCATATGGGCCAGCTGTCCCAGCGTTCGTACACCGCTGGCATGCAGGCGTTCAACGGCTTTCGGTCCGATACCCGGCATCTTGCCAACGGGAAGATCGGCAAGAAACGCCGCCTCGGTACCGGGATCCACCACGCAGAGACCATCCGGTTTATCCATATCGGATGCGATCTTGGAGACCAGGCGACTTGTCGAGACGCCGAGCGAGACCACCAGCTCGAGCTCATCACGAACTCGCTGTTTGATCGATTCGGCCGCCTGTCTCGGGGTTCCGAGTGTGCGTTCCGAGTGACTGACATCCAGGTACGCCTCATCGACGCTGACCATCTCCACCAGATCGGTGAAATCGAGCAGGATAGCCCGGAACTGATCGGAGAGCTCTCGATAGTAGCTGCCATCGCCGGAGAGGTAGACGCCGTCCGGGCAGAGCCGTACTGCCTGAGAGATCGGCATGGCAGAGCGAACGCCGAAGCGCCGGGCCTCGTAGCTGGCTGCCGCCACCACGCCCCGACCGCCCGGTTTTCCGCCGATGATGACCGGTTTTCCCCGCAGCTCTGGCCGCCGCCGGACCTCAGCCGCGGCGAAAAAGGCGTCCAGATCAGCGTGGATGATTGTGCGTTCCGGCTGCTTCACGCCCCGGCCTCTCCTGTCCGTACATACCAGAACATATGTTCTAGTCTAAGCGGCACTCCATTG
>REEK01000009.1 GCA_007695115.1 Sphaerobacteraceae bacterium | reverse complement strand
GGCAGGTCCATGTTGTGTGAGTATTCCGCGGTCATGATCGTCAGGCAGAGCACCCCAACCCCGATTGAGGCAATCTGCCCGCGCCGTAGATCAGGGATCCGGGCCCTGACTTGCTGGACGATCAGCGCGACACCCATACCGGCCAGCCCGGCCAGTCCGAGTGTCGCCAGATGACCGCCGAAGCGGGCAGCTACCCGGATCGCCTGGAATCCCGGCACGATCTCATAGAACAGCACATACGGGTTGGTGTACTCCCGGTCGAACAGCGTGAAGATCACTCCGAAGCTCAGCAGAAACGAGAACGCCGTCAGCCCCAGCAGCATCCAGCGTTCCCAGACGAGCCGGGTGTAGAACAGCCCGACGATTGCCAGGATAACTAGCAGGAACCCCGGAAAGAGATCCTGTTCCAGGTGGCGGTGATAGTTCCCGCCGAGCCAGTCACCGTAGAGGCGGTTGTTCGGATGAACGGACAGATAATCGCTGCGGACGGCACTCCAGAGCTCGACATCTGCCTGAGTACGCACGATGCCGAGATCCTGACTGACCACCTGATACGGCCAGAGTGAGGGCACCAGCATCACCGCGGCGATGGCGCAGATACCGATCATCTTGCCCAGCATGATCAGCGTTTCCCGGGAGTGATCTTTGATCAGCCAGGCCACGAAGATCACCAGCAACAGGATTCCGGAAAAATAGAGGAAATAGACCCCGGAGATCCCCTGAATGAATAGCACGCCCCCGAGCGCGATGGCCCACTTGGTCGAGCGATGGATCAGTGCTCGCCTCGCGGCCAGCAGAATCAGCGGCAGATACTGAGCAGTCAGGATGTTCAGATGCTCGATATGTGCCATACGGTTCGGGATGAAGGCGTAAGCAAACCCGGCCACGATGCCGGCAACCCGGCTGCCGGTGAGATCGTAGACCAGCAGATAGGTGAAGAAGCCGGTCAGCGTCAGGGCGATGAATCTGGAGATGTTGTCGGCCAGAATCGGCGTGTCGAACAGCGCAATGATCGGCGCGACGAAGATCGTCTGCCCGAAGAGATGATCGGAGTAGGCGAGCGTGTTCCGGTAGGGATAGAGGATGTTGGCATTGAACACGTCCAGCGGATTGGTGCTCCAGGCGTGGACATTCCAGGCCATCGTCCATGCCTGAAAGACCGGGTCGCCCCAGCTCACCAGCGTATCGGTCATGTGTCTGGCCAGTGGCCAGGTCATCCCGATGGTGAATACCAGAAACAGCCCGAGCACCCAGACATGAAGCCAGGGATCACGCTGCCACCACGGCACCAGCGCTGGTGCCGAATCGGTCTGTTCGGGGCTTGAATGCTGATCGTGGTCTGATTGCTGCAACGTCAGTTACTCCTGAGCGGCCCTGCCCGATACCCACGGAATGGTAGCAATTCCGCAACAACGTGTGGTGATATCGTGACCACGCGGCAATCCCGCCCGAATGGGTGTGGTCGCCATCTGTCCGGGCGAGTATTCTGATGGGCACCGAAGCTGGGATTGAGCAGGCTGGAATCATGATTCGTCGATGGATTGAAGACCGTACATTGCAGATACCCCGTGCCGGAGATCCGGACAGCCTCGTTCGATTGAAATGGCTGGCGATTCTCGCTCCATTGCTCTTCCTGGTGGCGCTGGAGCTGGTTCGTCAGGTCCTGCTGCCGTCGACTGTCGAGGGATGGGTCGGCTACCTGCTGCTGCTGGTAGTGGTGCTGATCGGAACCTATCTCTTCGCTCAGATGATCTTCTCAGTGATCGGCCGAATGCAGGATCGCCTGGCGCAGCAGAACCGTGAGCTCTGGCTGTTGCATCAGGCCGGGCTCGATGTCACCAGCGCACTCGATCTGGAAATTGTCCTACAGAAGGTGGTCGAACAGGCCCGGGAACTGGTGGGAGCCCGGTATGGAGCGCTGTCGCTGGTCCAGGAGGGTGGCGGCATCGAAGCGTTCCTGACCTCTGGCATCACGGCGGAGCAGCGGGAAGCGATCGGCCCGATTCCCCGCGGACGGGGACTGCTGGGACTGGTGCTGCATCAGGGGGAGCGGTTGCGACTCGACGATCTCGCCACTCACCCGGCATCGGCCGGTTTTCCACCGAATCATCCACCGATGAAGAGCCTGCTGGCGGTGCCGATTCTGGTGCAGGACAACGTTGTCGGCAATCTCTACCTGACCGAGAAGATGGACGGCGACTCGTTCAACATCTCCGATGAGGACACGCTTGCTCGCTTCGCCACTCAGGCCGCGCTGGCGATCGACAACGCCCGGCTCCATCGTCAGGTACAGGCGATGGCGATCACCGAGGAGCGCGGACGACTCGCCCGGGAGATGCACGACAGCCTGGCGCAATTGCTCGGCTACGTGAACACCAAGGCACAGGCAGCCGATCAGTTCCTGCTCAACGGCAATACCGAGCGTGGTCGCGAGCACCTGCAGCAGCTCTCGCTGGCGGCCCGGGAAGCCTACAATGATGTACGAGAAGGCATTCTGGGGCTACGCACCGCCAGTGAGCTGGAGCAGGGTGTTGTTGGCGCGATCACTGACTTCATCGAACGCTGGCAGGACCAGACTGGATTACAGGTAGACTTGTCGATTGAATACAGCGGCCGGGCCGTAGATGCGCTTTCCTCAATCAGCGAACTACAATTACTACGGATTGTGCAGGAAGCACTCTCCAATGTCCGGAAACATTCCGGAGCGAGCCGGGCAACGGTGGAGCTGCAGGAACAGGATAATGGGGTGCTGATCCGGATTACCGATGAGGGGTCCGGGTTCGATCCGCAAACGTTCGAGCGACGCTCCATCCCGCGGTTTGGCCTCTCGATCATGCGAGAGCGTGCCGTCGCGGTGGGTGGATGGCTGGAGATCGAATCCGAACGTGGCTCCGGCACAGTGGTAACCGGGTATCTTCCGGCGCAGGTGCAGGCCAGACAGACGACAGGAGATGACCGTGAGGGTCGTAATCGCGGATGACCACTTGCTCTTCCGGGACGGGCTCAAGAGCCTGCTGGAAGCGCGTGGGGTCGATGTAGTGGCCGAGGCGAAGAATGGCAAGCAAGCCGTAGAGATGACTCGCCATTTCAAGCCGGATATCGTGCTGATGGATCTCACCATGCCGGAAATGGGCGGGCTGGATGCTACCCGCGTGTTGACCGCCGATGAATCCGATACTCGCGTGGTGGTGGTAACCGCTTCGGAAGACGATGCCGATCTCTTCGAGGCAATCAAATCCGGTGCGCAGGGATTCATCCCCAAGAATCTGGAAGCGAGCCAGTTCTTCGAGCTGCTGGATGGCGTCACCCGCGGAGAACCAGCCCTCACGCCGGGTCTCGCTCGCAAGGTGCTGCGTGAGTTTGCCAAACCGGAAGTGCCGAAGGATCAGAAGCCAGACACCGTGCTCACCGAACGTGAGCGAGAGGTGCTGGAACTCCTGGTTCAGGGGATCACCAGCAACAAAGAGCTCGCCGAACGACTGGTAGTCAGCGAGAACACCGTCAAGTACCACCTGCGTAACATCCTGGATAAACTCCACGTCCAGAACCGGGCACAGGTGATCGCCTACGCGCTACGTCACCGACTGGTTGAGCCTCCAGAACAGCCATAAACCTCCTCGAGCCAGAGAACCGGAAAAGAACGACCCGACCAGGGGAGTGGTCGGGCCGTTGGTGAAAGATCGTGCTGTGTTCGTGTTTCGTTTATCGCGTTATGCCTGTAACCCCTGTTTTCGACGTTCCTGCTCAGCGCGCCACTGTTCCCGATAGGATAGCCAGTCCTCTCGCAACAGATCGAACACCAGCAGGTCCTGATAGCGGCCATCCTTGAGACCGTCGTACTTCAGCCGTCCGGCAGGCTTGTAGCCCTGTTTCGCCAGGGCCGCAGCCGAGCGCGTGTTCGGCTCGAAGACGATCGAGATGATCCGCTCCAGATGCAGCCGATGAAAGGCGTACTCCAGAATCAGGTGCTTGGCTTCCGTTCCGTAGCCCTTGTTCCGGTACTCCGGATTGTGGAACCAGCTCCCCGTTTCGGCGACGCCGTTGATGAGATCGACGAACTCGAGACCGATCATCCCGATACACTCGTCGTTTTCGGTCAGACAGACCGCGAACTGGATCTCACCGTCTGTCGGCTGCTTCTCGTAGAGCTCCTTGATGTAGCTCTCGTAGGCAAGCGGGCTACCCAGATCTCGCCCGCGTTCCATGAACGTGTCGGTCTCGTAGTGAGATGCTTCGGCGAGCACCTTCGCATCATCGACCTCGAACGGCCTCAGATACACTCGCTCACTCACCATTACTGGATTCTTCATATTCCACCTCCCAACCTGTTTCATTGATTACTGCTTCGTTTGACGCTGTTGT
>REEK01000097.1 GCA_007695115.1 Sphaerobacteraceae bacterium | reverse complement strand
ATCGAGTAGCGGTCTTGAGACAGCCCCGGGCAACCAGCCCGGGGCTTCTTCTTGTCCTGAGTTCGCGTCGCCGTAATGCGGCGGGCTGATCTCTGATCCTGTTTCCTATCCCCCAACCCCCACAGCCTGACCCCGATCACCCCGACTTCAGCCGGATGTGACACAATGGTAGGGGTCGACCCTGTGTCGGCCCGTAAACAGAGCACAAACCCGTTTATCACGGGGCCGATCCCTTTCGGGTCGGCTTTCGACCATTCACGAAGGAGATCGTTTTACCTATGACCACCGGACCAGCTCGCGTTCGTTTCGCCCCCAGCCCAACCGGAGACCTTCACGTTGGGGGTGCCCGTACTGCCCTTTTCAACTGGATCGTCGCCCGGCAGACCGGCGGCAAGTTCATCCTCCGGATCGAAGACACCGATCAGAACCGCCTCGTCGGGGAATCGATCGACGGCATCCTGGAGTCGATCCGCTGGCTCGGTCTGGACTGGGACGAAGGCCCGCTGGTTGAAGGCCCGCACGCGCCGTACTTCCAGTCGCAGCGCCTCGATCTCTACACGCGCTACGTGCATCAACTGGTCGATGCCGGCCATGCCTACCCCTGCTTCTGTTCGGCCGAGCGCCTGGCCGAAGTTCGGGAGCAGCAACGCGCCCGTAAAGAGCCACCGGGATACGATCGACATTGCCGCAACCTCAGCAAAGAAGAGGTGCAGGCGAAGTTCGATGCCGGGGAGACCGCGGTCTATCGCTTCAAGATGCCGCTCGATGGCGAGACATCGTTCTACGATCTGCTTCGCGGCGAGATCTCCTACGAAAACCGCAACCTGCAGGATCTCGTGCTGCTGAAGACCGACGGCTACCCCACCTACCATATGGCCAACGTCGTCGATGATCACCTCATGGAGATCAGCCACATCATGCGCGCCGATGAGTGGATCCCCACCGCGCCGCTGCATGTTCAGATGTACCAGGCATTCGGCTGGGAGCCGCCGATCTACGCCCACATGCCGGTCGTGTTGCGTCCGGATGGCAAGGGCAAGCTCAGCAAGCGGGATGGCGCCGTCGGAGTGCTGGAGTATCAGCAGAAGGGCTACCTGCCGGAGGCCGTCGTCAACTACCTGGCGCTGCTCGGCTGGGCCTACGACGACAAGACCGAGATCTTCACCATCGACGAGTTGATCGAGAAGTTCAACGTCGAGAAGGTCAATCCGTCACCGGCCCGCTACAGTTTCGAGAAGCTGGAGTGGATGAACCAGCACTACATCAACCATGTGCTGGAGCTGGACGACGTCGCGGCCCGTTGTGTGCCGTTCCTCGTCGATGCCGGGCTGGTCGATCCAGTCGCCGCCGACACCACCACCGGAGAGTTCGCCAAAGTGCGCGACACCATTGAGCTGGTGAAAGACCGTCTGAAGTACCTCACCGAAGCGCCGGAGCTGGTCGATTTCTTCTTCAAGGACGAAACCGACGACTACGACGCCGAGACCCTGGTGCCGCGCAAGACCGAGCCGGAGACCGCCCTGGCCGGCCTCAAAGCCGCCCGGGAGGGCCTGGCTGATATCGACTTCTCCGATGAAGAAGCGCTCGAAGCCAAACTGCGGGAGCTCGCCGAAGAGATCGGCCTCAAAGCCGGTCAGATGTTCATGCCGATCCGCGTCGCCGTCAGCGGCCGCACCGTTTCCCCCGGATTGTTCGAGACCTTGCGCGTCCTCGGCCGGGACACCGTCCTCGCTCGCATCGACATCGCCATCCAGAAACTCCAGGCTCACTCGGCGTAAACATCCGCCGCGATGACGTGCTCCAAGATGACTCCCCTCTCCCAGTATTGGGAGAGGGGTCGGGGGTGAGGGCCATCGCCGCTGGCACGCGTGCCGATCCAAACCAACGGATCCGTCGCGATCCGCGCATATCTGTCCCCCGATGTAGGGGCCGACGCCCCTGTCGTCCCGGGTCACCCGGCGAGTCCGCAGGCGCACAGGGTCGTGCGCCCCTGCATAGAAAACAGACGGGCCAATGTATGGTCCGCCTGTTCGGATACTTTGGTGTCGGAATGTACGACTTCGACCCGATCCTACCCACTCACCGGCTGAACGGCGGTCTTCGGAGCCAGGCGTCCTTCCATCTCGGCGACGGCGACGAACGCCACGCCGCTCAACAGCGCCAGCGCACCCCACAGCTCACCAACGCTCGAGGCCTGGTTCGGCATCATGATCGAGGCGAACCCGAACATCAGCAGCGAAAACGCGGCCGAATACGCCGGAACCCGCCAGCCGGGCCACTTCATCGATGCGAAGACGCCGAACAGCATGATCTTCACCGCCATCGCGGCACCACCGGCCCAGTGACCCAGCTCACCATGAACCAGCTCCGGCCCGCGCTGCAAGGCGGCCTCGCTCAGGGCAAAACCGAACAGCGGCACGGCGATAATCGCGGTGGTGATCAGCAGCATCCGGCTGGGCACAGCGCTCGGCATCTCAGCACTTCCCGGCAGCTGGTGACGGAACATCGCGAAGATTATCCCTGCCACGATGACAGCCACGATCGGATAGATGATCACCGGAGGCCAGACGAAGAGCCCCAGCAAGCCACCCACCGGGTAGGAGATCCCGGTTGCAATCGCCACCTTGGCGACTCCGAGGGACCATTGCGGTCGCAGAATCAGAACCAATCCAATCGCAGTCAAGACGACCCCACCGACGCCGCGCATCACGATGTGAAACTGGTGCGCGCCACCGTCCAGATTGTCGCTCCAGCCGGTGAAGATCATTGCCGCGGCGAAGTCCGGCGGTCCGGCCATCAAGAACACGATGACCAGTCCGAGAACCCCGAGTCCGATCCGCTTGCCTCGTGTGACTTTCAGTGTTGCACCGTTCTGTTGTTCCATGAGAACACTCCCCAATGTCTTTCACGCATCATCTGCAGTCAAGTAGCCCCAAAGGTTCCACGCCCGGCTCTGGCCTCCTCTCAGCCTGCGTCGACTGACTCCACCCGCCCGGTGGAGCCATCGACCACCACGATTTGTCCGTCTGTAAGTTTTTCGGTTGCATTGACCGTGGCGACCACCGCCGGAATCCCATGCTCCCGGGCGATAATTGCCGGATGGGAGAGCGAGCCGCCCTGGTCGGTCACCAGTGCCCCGACGGTTCCGAAGAGCATCGTCCATGAGGACGATGTCGACGGGCAGACCAGCACGTCCCCAGCCTCGAGCCGGGAGAATTCCTGCTCGTTCCGGATGATGCGGACTGTGCCCTGGTATCGCCCCGGTGACGCCGGAACTCCGGAGATCACCCCGGCGTCTGATGTCTGAGCCTGTCTCGGGGCACGAAGTCGATCCATTGCCCATATCAGGCCTACATGGATATCCCGTGCCTCCTTCGGAAGACCGCGAAAATCAGGCATCCCGGGCTCGACGCCGATCGTATCCGGCCCCGGGTTGGCAAGGGTCCACCGTGCTTCCATGCGCCGGCGATGCGCCGTCTCACCCAGCCCGCCGGGAGCCTTTCCCCGGATGGCAGCCTGCACTTCCTCGAAGGTGCAATAGAAGACATCGTCCCGGGTTTTGAGAACACCTTGCTGCTGAAGCCGTCTCCCAGCTTCCAGCAGGCCCAGGCGCAGCAATCCCCAGGGATGTCCAAGTGTCAGATAGACGTTGGAATCACGCGTTCCGTATGCGAGGCGAGCGCGCTCCAGTGTCTGATCGAATCGCATTCTGTCGGATTCAGACCGCATCGACAGGAGCGTGCTGGCTTCCTCCAGCGCTGCCTGAGCAATCGTGTCAGCAGTGTCTGCTTGGTTGCCGGGTTCCCCGCGGAGTCGATCTCGAATGAATTGCAGGGTGAGGGATGGCTTCTCCAGATAGGTCAGGTTTGCCAGTTCATTCTGGATTACGCGTATTCCATAGTTCTTCAGATGACGGTTGATTTCGGAGGCAATCCCGGGGCATTCGGCATGTAGCTGATCGAGGGTCAGTCCGCGATCTTCGAATAACGCACTGGCCAGAGGATCTTGCTGAATCATCGCTGCGAGGCGATCGAGATCCCGGGATGCAACGCTGGTTCCGTGGGATGTCCCGTGCATGAGTCGAAGCGTCTGATGCTCATCCCACCCGAAGAGTTCCTCGCACAGTGTGATCAGGCGGTAGACCGGGAGGATGCATGGAAACGCAAGCTGAAAGTGGATGTAGAACGCTCTTTTCGTAAATGAGCGCAGGATGTCGAGTTGCGTGGCCATCGCGGCATCGGATAGCGAATCGAGCTCAACTGCACGAAGGTTCGCCGACGTTGCTTCCAGCTCGAATGACCACTCTGACTCCCAACGGTGCAGGATCTGCCCTTCGAGATCAGTATCGATCGCTTCCCGAGCCAGACGCATCCGCTGGCGCATATCGGGCACTACCCGCGCCAGAACCCCGAAGAGCCACCACGGTGGGGGGGCGCTCTCGTCCGGCTTTCCGCCACCGAGTGGGATTTCGGACTCGTACATTTCTCCAGCCCGGTAGGTGATATCGATCGCTTCGAAAAGTACCCCGAACGCTTCCAGTGCAGCCTGGGTTGCCTGATACAGGTTCGGCTGATGGATTGACCAGGTCATGAGCGACACTGGTGGGACGAAGTGCTCCAGCTCTTTGGTCCAGAATCCCTCAAGCTCGGGAAGCGCTGGTTTGACGGGAAGTGCGGTAATCGGCCGGGACTGAAGCAGGATCAGATCGTCCCCGGCGATGGCCCACTCGATGTCCTGTGGGACGCCATCGAACGACTCCTCAACCCGGCGGGCCAGTTCGCTAATGCGATGAACATCATCAATCGAGAGACAGACGGGGGCTTGGGACTGGCACTCGGCACGATCATCGTGGACACGCCATTCCTCACCGGTGACAGTGCCATCCATCAGGTTGGCGCCAACACCTGGCACGGCGTTGATCACGACCACATCGCGATCTCCGGTTCCCGGATCGGCAGAGAACGCGACTCCGGCAGCCACCGGTTGCAACATCGGCTGGATCAGTACCGCGGTGCCGTCTGGCTGATATTCCCCGGACGCAATCGCTGAACGGTAGAGGGCAACGCGATCAGACTGGCCGGAACGTACCACCCGGGTAATCGCGTCGAAGACGTCGCGCTCCCCACTGACGTCCAGCACGGTGGAGAACTGTCCGGCGTGAGAGGCGTCCTGCTGGTCTTCAGCGAGTCCAGAGGATCGAACGGCTACTGGGCCGCCCCCGAGTTGATCCAGCATCTGGGCGATCGCAGGAAGCGCCTGGTGAGGATCTTCGAGGAACGAATCGACCTGGTCGGCGGGAAGCACCATCCCGGTGAGCGTCGGGAATCCGCGTCGAGCCAGAAGCGCCAGTGTGGCGGCCTTGCCGCCGATGCGATCGGCATCGACCGCGTCATTGAGATGGATAAAGACCTGACCAGTAGTTGCCGAACCTGTGCTCTGATCACCGACCACCATCATGCTTCCTCTCCGTCTATCCAGTTTTCCATGTGATTGCCCGTGCGGCGCCCCAACGCCGGACCCGGACGAATCAGCTATTTATCTGTGTCCCGTACACCCCGAGCCTTCGGGTAATTCCCATTCTTGATCGCTTCGATCAGCACCCCGAGCGCCCAGGCTACCGACTCACCGGCCCGTCCATCGTGGAGCTGAAACCGGTCATGCAGAACGTGCCAGGTATGCGCGCCAAGTAGATGGCGCAGCACTGCATAGGCCTCTTCGGCTCGTTCCGGTTCCAGCGGCTCCAGCAACTCGGCGAGTTCTTCGCGAACCTGCCGGTCACGATCCTTTTGCCGGTGGGGCCGAAGCGGCTCCCCCTGAGATGCCAGAATCAAACCGGCACGGAAGTACGGAGCGTAATGATCGAACCGATCGAACGCCAGACGCACCGTGGCGGTTACATCGTTCGGGTCTTCGATAAGATTCTCGGGAAGTGGTGCAACAACGTCTTCTATCCAGTCTGTAAAGGCATCCAGAAGCGCCTGTCTCGTCGGGTAGTACCGGTACACCGTTCGATGCGACATACCGGCTTCATCGGCGATCTTCTGGATGGTGAACTCCTCGATCGGATAGGTGTCGATCACCCGCTTGGCGGCCTCCATGACCATCTGGCGGGTGAAATCTGCTTGTTGATCTCGAAGTGTCCCGCTATCTGTCACATGTTCTCCAGACCAATAGATCCGTACCGCCGCGAATGACAGTACAGTAACAGAATGTCATACGTATGTCAACAGGGTTTCTTTGTGACTAGCGCGCTGCGATTGATCTTACCTTGCGCTGCACGATTACGAATACCAGCGCCACGATCGCGAAGATACCGGCGGTTGCCGGATAAACAGTGGCAAGGCCGATGGAGATACCGATCGAGTAGCCAATAATCGGTCCGATGGCTGCCCCCACATCGTGCGAGGTGGCGTACCAGCTCATCACTGTTGCCCGGTTGCCGTGGACCGCCAGATCACCGGCTACGGCATCCATCGATACCTGCACAGCGGTTGCCGCGAAGAAGAGCAGCAGGGCCCCAAGGATCGTCCAGATCAGCAGATCGAAGGCGCCCAGAAACGCCAGCGCAACAACCTGGATCGTCGCCATGATGATGAAGAACGGAAGGCGCCCCCATCGATCGCTGGAGTGCCCGGCCACTGGTGCCCAGATCGCATCAGCCAGAAACCGGCTGCCCAGCAGCAGCCCGGTGAACGACGCGACGCCGATCGTCACGAATGCCAGGTCCACGCCGTCCGCGTAGCGATCGGCAATCAGGTAGCCGAGTGTCGCGGTAACCAGTCCGCTGATGGCCAGCCCGTGGAGAAACGTGAGCGAGAACAGTGTTCCGACGGCCATCCACCATGCCCGGGCTTGCGGGGCTGGTGGTTCCTGGTACTGGGCAACGCCGTGGTCTTTCTCAGGAGGAATGAACTCTGGCTGCTTGCGCCATTCGCGAAATGTCCAGAGCCCGGCCAGCGCACCGATGGCGGTGAACAGATAGATCGTCACTTCAAAGCTGATGATATCCGTGAGGAATCCGCCGATTACCACAGCGATGAAACTACCGGCGCGCGTGATTCCGGAGAAGAAGCCGAGGTAGAAGCCACGTCGACCGTCGACACCTGATTCGATCGCGGCAAGTTGCCCTCCGAGTCGCAGGAACGACCAGCAGAGCCCCCAGAGGCATCGAGCCACCAGAAATCCGGCAACACCGAGGCCGATCCCATAGGCGAGAGTGGATCCGGCAGCCACGATCACAGCGAGCATGAACGGCAGCCGGACGCCAATCCGGCCGGCCACCCACCCGGCAATCGGGTTGGTCACCATGCGGACGAACCGGTTGATGCTCAGGATGATGCCAACCATCCCGGCTGTCAGGCCGAGATCTTCCCAGATTACCGGGAGGACGGCATAGAGGAGTGAATCTCCCATGATTGCCGCCCCGGTGGCAACCGAGACAACCAGAATCCAGCGGGGTGGTATCCGCACCGCTCCAGCACCTTCCTGAAAGCTGAATGTGAGGAACGGGGCAGACAAACGTTTGGAGCCGCGTGCGGCTGCACCGGCCCGGGCGGATCGAGTTGTAATGGTCCCTGTTCCCTGCCAACAGGAGTCAGTCTAGCAGCAGTCGAAGTAACAGGCAACCGTATGGTGAACGCAACGTTCACCATACGGCCCACGGTCAAAAAGCGAGGCGGTCATCAGTGACCGCCTCGTGCCGGGTACGTGTATTGTCTCTTCGGTGCCGGGCCTAGAAGTGGATGTGAATCCGGGACCCGATACTCAGGAAGTTCCAGAAGAATCGTGCGTCTTCGAGGAACAGGCCAACACAGCCGTTGCTGGAGAACCGGCCATAGGCGCTCGGGTGCGACCAGTAGTTCTCGTGCATTGCGTAGCCACCAGCCCGGAAATACTGCGTGTACTGGACGTTCTCCAGATAGTAATACTCCGGGTGTCCCTGCGGGATGCCAACGGTAGCCGAGTCCATCGTTTCACTGCGGACGCGGCGGAGCACCTGGAACTCACCGATCGGGGTACGGCCGTCCCGCCCCGCGGTGATAATCGCGGCGTAGACCGGGATATTGCCATCGTAGGCAATGGCGTAGAAGCGAGACAGGTTGACGTCAACCCATCGCCCAGTGTAGGTGCGAGGAGGATTCGGGGCGATGAATGGTGCCATCCACGCCGCGGCAATGTATCGATTCTCACCAAGTTTGTACCAGGCCGGGATCTCACCAATGGAATCACCAGCAACCATGCCCTGCAGAATGTGCGGGTGACGATTGTAGGTTGTGCCAATGATGCTGGCGTTCAGGCTGGGCGATGACCGGATGTTGACGCTGCTTGCGGTGATAATGCCGATCGCGTGGCCATCCTGCGTGCGCACTGCACGGGACCAGTTCGGGTCCATCAGGCCGGGGAAGGCCCGGATCGAATTGCTATCCTGGGAAACACGGCTGGTGTCGATGCCATTGGCATCCGCGTATTCGGCTCCCATGCGGCCAAGCAGCACTTCGTACGGTGTTCCCTGATGCTCAGGGTGCCACTCGAAGCGGGCTCGCTCGAAATACTGAACCGTATGCTCACGCCCGGTGTCCCGGTTGTGCTCGGAGAACTCTCCAGAGATCGGGTACCCGAAGACGTAGAGCCCGCCGTTCTGCTCCCAGTAGGTCTTGAATCCGTAGGAGAGGGTGTGACCGGTCTGCGGGAAATATTGCCGGCCGGAGACGGTCTCTTCTGGCGGATCGGTCCGCTCGAACGGTGCTTCACCATCCTGGCGACGCTCACGGGTTACCCAGCTACCAAGCAATGTTGCCTGAACGATGTACTGAGTGCCTTCGTGTTCCGGATGCAGTTCGAAGCGGGCACGTTCGAAATACTGAACTACCCGGTCGTCCTCCTCCATGCGTTCCGAAATCGGGTAGCCGAACGTGCGCAGACCGCCGTTTGCCTGCCAGGCCTGAAGAAAATCATCCTGAAGATGATGCCCGGTCTGATCGAAATAGACCTTGGACACCCCCCAGAAATCCTGAGCACGGGCTGTTTGTACCGGACTCGAAACGATGTTTCCCGTTTCCGTTCCGGTTCTCGTTGCCGAGAGTCCGGCAATACCGGCGGCGGATGCGGCCGCGCCTTTGAGCAGCGTGCGGCGGTTCAGCCTCCTGCCGGTCAGGATCTGTTTCCAATTGCGTGATCTAGCCATCTATGATCTCCCCGTTGTTGAACGAGCAGATCCCACAACACCAGGGAATGGTGGAATGAGGGTGAGGGCGCCCCAGTCAGGTCCGGTCACCAGATATCTCCTCCCAACGTATCGCTGATTGACAGGTTGTTGCCGAGTCAGTCAGCGTGTCGAATTGTTCTGTTTTGTCCACCGGTGGGTTGTGCTACCAGGGTGAGTGTCGCGCACGCTACCCGTCCGACGCATCATCGACAACCGGGTTTGAACAGGTTCAGACCACAGCGTCACTATTCATAACGTCATCATACCGAAAACGTTTCAATTGATGTCGGAAATGAGGTCAGCCGTGGGACCATCGGCCCATGAGGACGATAAATTACCTAGAAGTGCAATATTTGTGACCGGGGTTACGCCCGAACGGGGTTGGGCCTAATCGTCGTTATCCAGCAGTGAGCTATTCAGAAGCATGGCTGAGGCCTGGCTGTCGAACCGCCACATGACGGTTCCGATTTCCGGTTCGAACCAGAACGTCTGGCCGAGATCGTGACGCATTGCAGCGTTGTCGAAATCAGAACTCTCCACGCGCCATGTCTGGAACACCCCAGTGTAGGTTGATACCAGTTGCCTGGTGACCGTGTTGAAGGTGATCGATTCCGTCTCAGGGTCGCTGAGCAGTGAGATGGCGGTCGCGTCGGTGGTGATCTCGGCAGGAGCCCACTCGTCTGGCAGCACGTGAAGAGCCGGACTGTAGACCACCATATCGACGAGCGCGCGCTGGCCGTCGCGCAGGTCCCAGCCATGCAGGAAGAGCCCCTCTTCGCCGGCAGACCAGTAGGTAGTACGCAAGCCGTCCAGCCGGTATTCATTCCGGGCATAGAGCGAGGAGCCAGGGATAAAGCTGTCAGTTGACGATGTCATCTCCCAGATCTCATCTCCACCGGTGGTGATCCGGAAGTGCCAGTCTGCATCGTCATAGAGCGCAAAGTTGGACCTGTCGCCGTTGTTATCTGCAACGGGGAAGTACTGGCTGCGCCAGTCCCGGTAGTGCTGACCGATGTTTCCCATCTCCACCTGCCACTCCGGCGCGTTGGCCGGGGTGTAAGTGAGTACCCGTCGCTCGAATGGCTGAATCAGCACCCATTGGGAGACGTTGTTGACCGGAACCTCGGCCCAGAAGGCGTCGGCGATCGGGAACCCCATCACGAAGATCCAGTCGAAGAGCGGATCGGCGATGGTCGGGTTGCCAGCCTGATCATAGACGGTCCCTGGGGCGTTCAGATAGTCCCAGAATGCCTCAGGGATGTTGAACCCGACGTCAAACCCTTCCGGCCCGAGATAGGTGATGTAGTGCGCAAATTTGCCCCGGGGATCATCAGGCGGCTGGGCGGCGGGATCGAGCCCGTCGGGCGTCAGGACTTTGTCGGCAATCTCGCCGGTTCGATCCGGGTTGCCCTGATCCACGACCGCATCGAGATGTCGATACTGCGGGAACGGGTTCATGTGGTCGCCGGCCACCTGAATGCGCGCGCCGCTTCCTGTGCTCAGGAACGCGTCATCACCAATCTGAAGCTCCCCGCTGATCAGTTCCCGTGTCAACAGACCGCTGGTGACAAACCAGGGATCAGATGGGTCTGCAGCTGGATCATTGATCTCCATCCGGCCTTTATCGAAGTACTGAACGGCGCGTTCCTCGTTCGGGGACTCCAGATATCGTTCGACCATCTTCCCGGTACGTGGTTCGGGCCCCCAGAGCCACGAGCGCGGGGAATCTCCGTTGGCAACTGGCGCTTCGGTACGGTCCCAGACCTGCTGGAATTCCGGACGTTCGATCAGTAATGAATCGGTTGCCCGGGCAACACCACTCGGCTGCCCTGCTATCAGTACGACACCGAGAATGGGCAGTAGCCACGTGAGCGGTCGACGCCTACCGTTATTCACGGGAAAGTTCCTCTGCAATAAACCGACGGATGCCGGAGCGCACCGCATCAGTCATCTGAATCGCTCAATGTTGCGGCGCTCGATTCTACCGCTGGTGAGGAGGGTCCAGAATGCTGATGACGGGACCGGCCTAATGAAAATGATTGTGTCCGCCACCGAGTGTGAGATAGATCACGGCGATCACGACTGCCAGAATGACGAGAGCGATCATCAACCCGACGGGGATCTCTTCGTCTTCCTCGTCGTCTTCGAGTTCGGTGATCGGCTCTGAACCCTGTTCAACGTCTGAACCTGGCTCTGGTGATGCCTGCCGGTGCTCATCTGGATCGTAGGACATTGGAACCTTCCACCGGTCCTTTTGGGATGAACTATTCACACCTGGTGTCTCGAGTATATCGAAGAAGGATCAATCGTGAAAAAAACCGTCTGCAACTGAGACCATGACTATAACAGGTACCATGTTGCGATTGAGAAGTAGATCATTACACCACAGATGTCGGCGAGAGACGTTACAAGCGGGCCACTGGCAACCGCCGGGTCAATTCCGACCCGCGTAAGGATGAACGGGAGCGACATCCCGATGAGGCTGCCCACCAGCACAATGAGAATCATGGTAATCATGACGACGAGTCCAACTTCGAACCCTCCGCGCCAGATGCCGAGCCAGGAGACTGCTACTGCCATTGTCAGCCCCATCGCGCCTGCGGTCAGGATCTCTTTGGCAAACAGATGACCCCAGTCGCGTAATTTGGCCTCTCCGGTTGCCAATGCCCGGATAACCAGCGTTGCAGACTGAGCCCCGGCATTGCCGCCACTATCGATAAGGAGTGGCAGGAAGAAGACGAGCGCAACAACGGTCTCGATCG
The DNA here is from genome assembly GCA_007695115.1 of Sphaerobacteraceae bacterium. Classification (GTDB taxonomy): domain Bacteria; phylum Chloroflexota; class Chloroflexia; order Thermomicrobiales; family Thermomicrobiaceae; genus SLMJ01. The sequence goes on along the minus strand of REEK01000097.1, from coordinate 53,522 downwards.
TCTCCTCAAATGAGGCGATGGCTGCGCCAGAGAAGACATTCACAAACACGAGGATAACGAGCCATCGGATCCGGTTCTTGTAGAGAACCCAGGCACTCACGTCTCGCAGGCTTTGCTGAAGGGGTACGACACCAGCTACCCGCTGGAAGTCCTCCGTCGCCTCTTGTTCAAGAATATCGGCGATATCGTCCGCCGTGATAATTCCCTCTAATTTGCCGTCATGATTGACAACCGGCAACGCGAGCAGATCATTATCAGTCAGAACACGCGCAGCTTCTTCCTGATCGGCATCGACTCGCACGGTGACGATGTCCGTTACCATCACGTTTCGCACTGGAGTGTTCGGCGGGCTCAGGACCAGGTGGCGCAGTGAGAGCACTCCGATGAGGTGATCCTGCTCGTCCGTGACGTAGACGTAGTAGATCGTTTCGGCTTCTTCTGACAGTTGACGCAATGCGACGACCGCCTGATCTGCTCGCAAGTCAGGCGAGATGGCGATGAAGGCGGGCGTCATCCGGCCACCGGCGGTATCCGGTGGGTAGGAGAGGAGCTGTCGGAGTTCGGCGGCCTCTACCGGCTCCATCTCGATGAGGAAGCGGTTGGCGGCTGCGTCGTCGAATTCACCAACGACGTCGGCCGCGTCGTCCGGGTCCATGGCCTCGAGGACATCCGCGGCATCGCGGATGGCCAGCCGGGTCAGCAACTGAGCGGCATCTGATGGATCCAGCTCACCGAGGAGTTCACCAAAGGCGTCATCACCGAGTGTGTCGGCCAGCTCGTGAATCTCTCGGGTCGACAGGGTGGCGAGCGCGTCGGATAGCCGGCCCTCGCGGGCGGAGTTCCTCAGCAGGGAGATCAGCTCTTCCCGATTTCCTTCACGCATCAGTTTGGTGATGTCTCTCACCAGATCTTCAGGCGCCACACAACATCCTCTACCCGCAAACGATCAGCAGTGGCCATTTCACCCCTGCTGCAGCGCCCTGTCAACTGTTCGACGAAATGAGTGCGGCGACTGATACGCTCCACCACCTGCGCAAGTAAACAGAAAACCCCCGGCATACGAGTGCATCGGGGGTCACGCATTCATTTGATGAAACGATCAGTACGTCTCTTCACCATCCCGGGAAAGCGGGATCAGCCCGTGAGAAAGTGCGTAGATTGCGGCCTGTGTGCGATCTTTGACGCCCAGCTTTTCGAAGAGGAGGGAGAGCCGATTCTTTACCGTGCTCTCGGCGAGGCTGAGGTGCTGGGCGATCTCCTTGTTGCTCATGCCGCTGGCGACAAGGCGGAGCAGATCCATCTCCCGTGATGTCAAACCGCCCATGGAATCGTCTTCTCGCACGTCGGACACGCGACGGAATTCCGAGAGGAGTTTCGAGGCGAGCTGTGGCTCGATGATCGATTCCCCCCGCCGGACGGCGCGAATCGCATCCACGACACGAGATGACTCGCTGTTCTTCAGCAGGTAAGCATCGGCACCGGCGCGGACCGCACGAATGACATGACCGTCTTCGGAAAACATGGTGAGGATGATAATGCGGATGTCTGGCAGCTGCGATTTCAGTTCACGCGTGGCCGTCACACCATCGATCCCGGGCATGTTGATGTCCATCAGAATGACATCCGGCTGGTGTTGTTCGACCAGGGTCTGAATTGCCCGACCGTCGCTGGCTTCCCCAACGACATGAATGTCGCTCTCGGAATCGAGCAGGTGCCGGAGCGCCTGCCTGAAGAGAACATGATCGTCGGCAAGGGCGACCGTTATTGTGTCCGGTTTCGCGTCACTCATGTTGCTGCCTGATTCCGCTACTGTCAGCATCGGCGTACACTACCTCATCACCCGTGATTGGCAAACCAATCAGCACCCACGGTGTTACTATCGATAGTGTAGTACATGATGATGTGAGGTGAGATAGCCCATTTGGCCCAACTGACCACCATTCCCAGCGAAATCGTAGCATGATTTGAGAGACTAGGGCAGAAGTCAGCATGGTAGACATGCAGCCGACGAGGTAACCCTGCAGCATTCGACGGAGTTTCGATAATCGCGATGTCCGAAACGGAACACGACAGGTACCAGCAGCTCATCGCCAGTGCCAGAGGTGGTGATCTGGAAGCATTCAACCAGATTGTTGATGACTTCCAGACGCTGATCTACCGCATCTGCGTGCGAATTCTTGGTGATGCGTCTCTGGCAGAGGATGCCGCTCAGGATACGTTCATCAAGGCGTATGGGGCGCTGGAGCAGTATCAGGGCGGCTCGCTGAAATCCTGGCTGGCGCGCATTGCCACCAACCGCTGCTATGACATGATCCGCGCCCAACGTCGCCGCCCAGCTGCATCGCTGGATGCCCAGCCGGTCGAAACCCAGCCAGAGTGGACGGTTGAGCCGGTTTCCGAGCATCCGGACAGCTTCGCCAGCCGCAGCCAGCTCTCGGAATACCTCGAACGGGCATTGCAACAGCTTTCCCACGACCAGCGCACTGCGGTGGCCCTCTTCGACATTCACGGGTACTCCTATGATGAGATTACGGATATCACTGGAGCTTCACTGGGGACAGTGAAGTCCCGGATCAGCCGTGGACGGCTCCGATTGCGAGATGTCCTGCAGTCTGATGAGCAGGCGAGGGAACTCTACGAGCGTGCCTGGCGTCAAAGTGATAGCAAGACATAACCGTGCTGGTGGTGTGTCTGGAGAATGGATCGAATCCGAAAGTGGTGTTGAGGCCAGTCTATGACCGCGGGTAAGAACAACCAGCATATCCCGATCGAAGACCTTTCGGCGTATGCCGATGGTGAGACGCTGACGAGTGAGCAGCGATCGACCATCGAACAGCATCTTGCCCACTGTGCGGACTGCCGCGAAGAGCTGGCCGCTCAGCAGACGATTTCTGCCCTTCTGGCTGATCTCCCGGAGCCCGAGGTTCCCCGATCCTTCCGGTTGACGCCGGCCGATGTTGGCACGAACCCCGCTCCGGCATCGGATCCGGTGGAAATTCAGCCATGGATCGTTCGAAACCAGTCGCGGTTTCGGTGGGCGGGGCTGGCGGCGGCCGTATTGCTGGTCATGGTGATTACCGCGGATCTGTTCAGCACAACCGGAAGCGATGATTCCGCTACTGAGTTCACTACTATGCAGGAATCGGCCGACATTGAGGCTCCTGCTGAGGAAGAGCGGGCCGACGAGCCATCCATCATGTCCACTGATGAAGATGCCGCGATGGACGCGGCCGAGGAAGCCGCGCCAGATGCAGAACTCGAGTCGGCAGCTCCGGAAGAGGAAGAGGACCTGCCGGTTGCTGAAGAGGCTCCGGAGTCGCCAGAAGAACCGACTGATCAGCCTGCGGTCGAGCTTGCCCCGGACGATGATGCCGCGACGGACGATGCCGATCATCCCGTGGCCGGTACTGCTGAAGACGATGCCATGCCCGGTATCCAGCCGGTGGACGAGACCGACGGTGGGTTGTCACTGCTGCAGTGGTCGGGGATCGGTCTCGCTCTCTTGACCGCGGTCCTGCTGGTGGCTGGCTTCGTCTTGCCACGCGTGTGGCCGGGATCTTCTCAATCTCCACGATAACGAACCCTGAACGTTTCGCGTTTTACTATTGACTGCCCGCTCGCTGGAACATTCCGCGACAGCGCGACGTCATCAGATCAGAAGCACCGGGCGAATGGCCCGAATGCGGGAACAATCTACTCAGGATATCGGGCCGATGTGCCCGTGGAAAGTCTGGAGACTTGATATGAATGGAGCACAGCGATTACTGGCCGCGGTTGCGGCAGTCGCACTCGTTCTTACAGGTGCGGTGGGTGCGTTTCTGATCGCCGGTGGAGACAGTAGCCCATCTCCGCAGTCCGTGCAGGCGCAGAGAATGATGGATGATCGTGGAATCAGCGTTGAGGGCCATGGTCAGATCAGTGTCTCGCCAGATGTCGCTCAGGTGACGCTCGGGGTGGAGCTCGAAGGCAGCGATCTGGATTCAATCCGCGCCGAAGCTGACGAGCGAATGAACGACATGATCGATGCGCTGCTGGATCTGGGTATCGACGAGGCAGACATTCGGACGACTGCCTACGACATCTGGGTGCGAGATGAACAGGTCGAGCCGATGAGGTCCGAGGCGGAGCAGGATGTCGTCGCTCCGGATGCCCCGGCCAGTCAAGCTGACGACGATGATGCAGTCACTGACGAGGAAGATGACGCAGTAACCGACGACGACGATGATGCAGTCACTGACGAGGAAGATGACGCAGTAACCGATGACGAAGATGACGTTGAGGTCGATCCGGGTACCGGTACACAGACGTATGTGCTGACCCAGATGGTGCAGGTCCGAATTGCCGACATCGATATGACCGGTGAGGTGATCGACACTGCGCTGGATAACGGCGCGAACCGGGTCGCCAATATTCGTTTCGAGGTCGAAGATCGCCAGGAAGCGATCGAGCAGGCCCGGGAGATGGCGGTCGACGAGGCTCGTGCCAAGGCCGAGCACCTGGCGGAGTTGACCGGTGTCTCAGCTGGAGCCCCCTTGAAAATCGACGAGCATTCGCCGTCAGGCCCGGCCATGCGGATGGATGATTTCGACATGGCGATGGAAGAAGCGGCCGAAGGCGAGATGATGTCTCGAATCGAGCCGGGTGAGCAGGTAATCAGCGTGAACGTCTACATCACCTACGCGATCGAGTAGTTTGTTCCCGCCAATCCCACACCCCCCGAACCAGAGCCCTGCAAAGGGCTCTGGTTCTCTGATCGAGGAACAGCGCTGTGTCTTCTGTGATCATCCGGGCTTGCCCGGTTATCGGGATGCTCGAAGGGCGCCCAGGCGTCGGTTCGCTTCTTCCAGCGTTGCTGGCTCCTTGGCAAAACAGAACCGGGCGAGTATCGGCGCAGTTGATGGATCGGCGTAGAACGCCGACGGTGGAATCGCCGCCACGCCGATTTCTCTCAGCAGGTGCATACAGAAGCTGACATCGTCTTCGAATCCGCGTCCTGCCGCATCGGCCAGCAGAAAGAAGCTGCCCTCGGCCGGGAGGATCGGCAATCCGGCGCCTTCCAGACCCTGCTTCATGATGTTTCGCAGACTGGTGTAGCGTGCGGCGAGCTGGTCGTAGTAGTCCGATTCCAGGGCCGCTTCCATCCCGGTTGCCATGCCCTCCTGAAATGGCGTGGAAGTGGCGAACGTAATGAACTGGTGGGCGCCACGAATGGCGGCGGTCAGTTCCGGCGCGGCAATCGCGTAGCCGATCTTCCAGCCCGTCATGCTGAACGTTTTCCCGGTGGAATTGATGGTGATCGTGCGGTTCCGCATCCCTGGTCGGGTGGCGATCGGGATATGAACGGCGCCATCATAGACCAGACGATCATAGACTTCATCGGTAATGGCGACTACATCATGCGTCTGGCACAGATCGGCGATGAGGTCGAGCTCTTCTTCCGTGAAGACCTTGCCGGTCGGGTTGTGCGGGTTGGTGATCAGGATGGCGCGTGTTCGCTCGGAAAAGGCGCCGGCCAGTTCGTCTGGATCGAACGACCAGTCCGGTGTATTCAGCCGTACCGGTACGGTCTTACCCCCGGCAAACGAAATCTGCGCCGGATAGGCGTCATAGAACGGCTCGAAGACCACCACTTCATCACCCGGATCGAGCAGCCCGAGCATCGACGCCAGCAACGCCTCGGTAGCTCCCGTGGTGACGGTGATCTCCTGCTCGACGTCAGCTTCCAGCCCGTAGGCCTGCTGGTACGTATCGGCAATCGCCTGTCGTAAACGCGGAATCCCCTGCGGTGGTGCGTATTGATTCTTGTTATCGTCGATCGCCTGTTTGGCGGCGGTTTTCACGACATCCGGGCCGGAGAATTCCGGGAAGCCCTGCCCCAGATTGACGGCACCAAGCTCGCCGGCCATTCGGCTCATTTCTCCAAACACCGTTGTGCCGAGCGATGCCACTCGTTGCGATGCGCGTGTACTCATGTCAGATGCTCCTGCTCCAGTCAGTCCCAGCCGGCATTTCCCGAAAACAGGATAACGCATCATGCGGTGATGGACATGAAAAACGGGAGGGCGCAACGCCCTCCCGTCAATGGGCCACGTGATTGGCCCTCACCCCCGGCCCCTCTCCCAATACTGGGAGAGGGGCCAGCGTGCAGATTTCGTTTCAGCGATCTAGTCGGCGCCGACTGGCTGGCGGGCGCGAATTTCCTTCGCGGCGTCAACCATGTTCTTCAGCGACGGCCAGACCTCTTCGTTGCCACGGGTCTTCAGACCACAGTCCGGGTTGACCCAGATCTGCTCTTCTGGCAGCACCTTGCTGCTGCGCTGGAGCATCTCCACCATGTCCTCGGTGTTCGGGACCTGTGCGGAGTGAACGTCGTAGACGCCCGGGCCAATGTGCCGCTCGTACTTGTGATCGGTGAACGCCTGCAGCAACTCGGCGTGGCTGCGGCTGTTCTCGACCGAAATCACGTCGGCATCGAGTGCTTCGATGGCGGCGATGATCTCGTTGAACTCTGCATAGCACATGTGCGTGTGGATCTGGGTCTCGTCGTCGACTCCGGTGGATGTTGCCAACCGGAACGATCGGACGGACCAGTCCAGATACTCTTCACGCTTGCGGCTGCGGAGCGGCAGACCCTCACGCAGGGCCGGCTCGTCCACCTGAATGACGCGAATGCCTGCCTTCTGCAGGTCAGTCACTTCGTCCAGCAGCGCCAGCGCGATCTGGTTGGCGGTCTGGTACGGCGGAATGTCTTCCCGCTCGAATGACCAGTTCAGGATCGTCACCGGTCCGGTGAGCATACCCTTCATCGGCTTGTCGGTCTGCTGCTGGGCAAACGCGATCATGTCGACGGTCATCGGCTCTGGGCGATAGACATCACCGTAGACGATCGGCGGGCGAACGCAGCGACTGCCGTAGGACTGAACCCAGGCGTGCTCGGTGACCGCCATGCCTTCGAGCTTCTCAGCGAAGAACTCGACCATGTCGGTGCGCTCGAACTCTCCGTGCGCCAGCACGTCGAGGCCGATGTCTTCCTGCTGCTTGATGACTTCCTTGGTGCGCTCCCGCATGAAGTTCCAGTATTCCTGGTCTGAGATGCTGCCTTTCTTCCACTTGGCACGCATCGACCGGACTTCCTTCGTCTGCGGGAAACTCCCGATCGTTGTGGTCGGGTATTCCGGCAGCTTCAGTACTGCCTGCTGCCTGGCAATCCGCTCGCGGAACGGCGAGTTGCGGCTGAAGTCGGCTTCGGTCACACTGGCAACGCGTTCCTGAGCCTGCGCGTTGTAGATGCGGGTCGACTTCATTGCCTGATCGAAGATCTTCTGGTTCGCGTCCAGCTCCGCCTTGACGGCGTTGCGGCCTTCGTTCAGGCCCTTGGTGAGAACGCGGATCTCTTCGAGTCGCTCCTGCGCAAAGGCAAGGATGTTCTTGACGTCCTGGTCCAGCTTCTCTTCCAGATCGAGATCATGCGGAAGATGCAGAAGCGAGGAGGACGGCTGAACCCACATGCGGTCCTTGTCGACCGTCTGTGCGATCTCTTCCAGCAACGTCAGCTTGTCATTCAGGTTAGAGCGCCAGACGTTCCGACCGTTGACGACACCCGCTCCGAGAACCTTGTCTTGCGGGAAGCCATTCTTCTTGAGGGCTTCACGGTTCTCATCGTTGCGGACGAAATCGAGGCCGAGGCCTTCGACCGGCAGGCCAACTGCGGTGTCCCAGTTACCATTGAGGGACTCGAAGTAGGTCTGCAGCATGATCTTCGGGCGGTTGCTCTGGCTTGCCAGACCGGCGTACGCCTGCTGGTAGAGGGAGCGCTCTTCGTCAGTGCGATCCTCGACCAGTGTCGGCTCGTCGATCTGTACCCACTCGGCACCAGCATCCTTGAGTTTGCTGAGGATCTCGGCATAGATCGGCAGCAGATCAGCCAGGTGCTCGGCCAGTGGCTTGGTGTGGGACTTCCCGAGCAGAATCAGCGTTACCGGACCAACGAGGACCGGCTTCGGTGCTTTGCCAAGTTCTTTCTTGGCTTCGTCGAACTCCACGAATGGTTTGTCACTCGCGAGCTTTGGTGTTCCAGCATCAAATTCTGGTACGAGATAGTGATAGTTGGTATCAAACCACTTCGTCAGTTCGAGCGCCGAAACAGAAGAGTGCGACGCCGGATTTCCGCATGAGCAATCTGCATCATTGCTTTTGCCTGCTGCGCCTCGAGCCATCGCAAAATAGGTGTCAATATCAACCTTCGAGGAATTGAAGTTATAACGCTCCGGCACGATACCCATCAGGCAGATCGTGTCGAGCACATGATCATAATACGAGAAATCATTAACCGGAATCTGATCGATCCCGTGCTTGTTCTGAATACCCCAGGCAGCTTTGCGAATCTCACTCGCTGTGTTGACGACGTCCTGCTCCGAATTTTTTCCGGACCAGTACCGCTCAACTGCGCGCTTGAGCTCACGCTTTCTGCCTATCCGCGGATAGCCGAGTAGTGAACTCTGAGCCATTGAATGGAGCTCCTCTCATAGTGGTCACACGGATCGTACCGCTGTGACACAACCAATATCACCGACTAAAAAGAATACACGATGCTTCAAGTCCGGTCGTATAAAATGCGACCGTCTCGTCGCCCGAAGCACACTCCGCAATCGCCGCACATCACGTGCCGGGGCGGAAAATTCCCGGAATACACGTATGCCAGCGCCGCTGTTCGGCACTGGCATGCAATCGACGAGTCGCGCCCTAGCCAGCTGTGCTGGCGGTAGCGCCCTCGGCTTCTTCCATTTCTTTAACGGATTCCTCAGCCGGACATTCTGTGTCGGCAAGCCACTGCTCACCGTAGATCCGTAGCTGATCGATCAGCGGGACAGCCGCGCGACCTTTCTCGGTCAGGCTGTACTCAACGCGTGGCGGGATCTCTGGGAACTGTTTGCGGGTGATCAATCCAGCTTGCTCGAGCATCCGCAAACGCGATGAGAGGACGCCAGGGCTGATACCTGTCGACATCTGCAATTGCTGGAAGCGCCGGCAGCCACTGGCCAGATCGCGAATCAGCAGCAGGGTCCAGTGATCACCAAAGAGCTTGGCGGCATTGGCGACCGGGCAAATTCCGGATTCATGATGTGTCTGTGTCACTGCTCTTTTCCCTCGTTTGAAACGCCTAGATCACTATTGTAGCAGATCCCTTGACACTGCCGGCGTGCATAAGTATCATAGGCGTAGTGACTACGACGATCGTACTTATTGCACAGGAAAAGGTATTCAATTGGCTCAGCAGATGAACACGCAAGTTGGAGTCCGTCAGTGGAGCATCGATGGTTCGCACAGTGAAGTCGGATTCTCAGTCCGGCACATGATGATCTCCACGGTTCGGGGGAACTTCACCAGTTTCTCTGGTACCGCTGAATTCGATCCGCAGAACATTGAAGAAGGATCGATCACCGTGCAGATCGATGCCAGCAGCATCGACACGCGTGATGAGAATCGCGACGGCCATCTGCGGTCGGCCGACTTTCTGGATGTCGAAACCTTCCCGGCCCTGACGTTCACGAGCACCAGTGTTCAGTCTCGCGGCAACGGTGAATATGATGTTCACGGCGATCTGACGGTTCGCGACGTAACGCGGCCGGTTACCTTGAAGACCAGTTTCACGGATGTGATCGCGGATCCATTCGGGGGTACGCGTATCGGGGTCAGTGCAAAGACTGAGATCGATCGTAAGGAGTTCGCCCTGACCTGGAACCAGGCAATGGAAGCCGGTGGTGTGCTGGTTGGGGAGAACGTGGGCATCACGATCGACGCCCAACTGGTCGTGAACGAGTAGAGGCCCTCAGCCTTGACCCCTCTCCCAACTCTGGGAGAGGGGGGCGTCAAACGTTCGGTGACAGGCGCCCCATTCGGCTTTGCTCAGGACAGGCTCTCCGTGTCGCCCCGCCCAGCGAACATCTACCCCAGATCGACGTACAGGAACGCCTCGGCCAGTTCGTATTCACCGGACTCTTCTCCGGCCGTGGCCGAGCGGCGCTGCATTCGCTCTCGCAGTTCGCCGTGGAAGGCAGATTCCTGGCTGACGTGCATCTCCAGCGCTTCAATCTTGCGATCGAACGTTGCGCTGATGTCGATAAAGGTATCTGGCTGATCGGATCCAAAGAGCAGCATGTTGCTGGTCACGTGAGGCTCGATCCCATCTTCGGCATGTTTCGGGAAAAATGTCGGCAGATGGCTGCTGGGGAAAGCCGAATGGATCGTGGCAAACCCGACTGCCCGGTGGTCCGGGTGCTGTCGATAATTTCGCGTCAGTGGATCATGGGTGATGATGAGGTCCGGTTTGAAGCGACGGATCTCCAGCGTGATCCGCTCCCGAAGCTCCAGTGAATCGAACACTTCTCCATCGATATAGCGCAGGAACGTCACGCCCTGTGCCCCGAGGTACTCCGCCGAGTTGAGCTGCTCCTGCTCACGGGTCTCGGTGAACGTTTCGAGATCGGTCTCGGTGTCCGGAATCCCTTTGTCTCCCGACGTCACCACCACATACCAGACTTCGGCGCCGCTATCGGTCCATGCGGCAACAGATCCACCGCAAAATGCGTCCGGATCATCCGGATGCGCGCCGACAATCAGAATGCGTTCTGGATTCTCAAGTGACGGTATTCGTTCCACGCTGGCTCATCCGTTCAAATCAGACCGCTACTCCGGCGTGGAATGGTACCGCATCCGGTGGCAGCCGGGAGGTGACATACCATCTCGATAGATTCAATTGACGTTCTGCCAGGATTGCGCGACATTTCCGGGTGCCGGTTGTGGAGCGCGGCAGTCGTTCGGATATTGTTCACAGGGGTGGGAGCAGATGGATGTCCGAAGCACCCGAGAAGGACCAGGATAAGTCAGGGTCGGAGCTCGATGGACGCGGCTCGGCGCTGCAGGTGCTCTCGATCTTTACCCGGCTGGGGTTTACCTCATTCGGTGGGCCGGTGGCGCACCTCGGGTATTTCCGCGAGGAGTTCGTCGAGCGCCGAAAGTGGTTCGATGAGCAGACCTACGCCGATATCGTGGCGCTGTGTCAGTTTCTGCCCGGGCCAGCAAGTAGTCAGGTCGGCATTGCGATCGGGCTGACACGCGCAGGCATCAGGGGAGCGCTGGGCGCCTGGCTGGGGTTCACCCTGCCATCGGCGATCATCTTGATCCTCTTTGCCTATGGCGTATCGGCCTGGGGTGATATCGCCGATTCTGGATGGCTCAACGGCTTGAAGATCGTGGCGGTTGCCGTGGTCGCTCAGGCGCTCTGGGGAATGGCGACGAATCTCTGCCCGGATCGAGAGCGCGCCAGTATCGCCGTCGCGGCGGCGATTCTTGTGCTGGCCTGGCCCTTCGTCGGCATGCAGGTCGGCGTGATCGTGCTCGGCGGCCTGATTGGCTGGCTGTTTCTGGCACGGAGTGATCTGGGAACCATCACCCCATTGCGGGTGCCGATCAGCCGGACGTTTGCGATCGGCAGTATCGTCGTATTCCTGCTGTTGCTCGGTGGATTACCGTTGGCCAGGCTGGTTGTCGATAACTATGCGTTCGATCTGGTTGACAGCTTCTACCGGACCGGATCGCTGGTCTTCGGTGGCGGGCACGTGGTGCTGCCGCTGATCCAGTCGGAAGTGGTTCCGCCGGGCTGGGTGCATCCAGACGACTTCGTGGCCGGATACGGTGCGGCTCAGGCAGTACCCGGACCACTCTTTACGTTTGCGGCCTATCTGGGTGCGGTCTCCACAATGTCACCGGCAGGATGGATTGGCGGAACGATCGCCCTGGTAGCGATCTTCGTCCCGTCGTTCCTGCTTGTATTCGGGGCGCTACCGTTCTGGGATCAACTTCGCACCCGAGTCGGATTCCAGACCGCGCTGAAAGGGATCAATGCCGCGGTGGTCGGGCTTCTGCTGGCCGCGCTCTACGATCCCGTTTTCACCAGCGCGATTCTGCGACCGATCGATTTCGCATTGGCACTGGTTGCCTTTGCGCTGCTGGCGTTCTGGAAGTTGCCACCCTGGCTGGTGGTTATTCTGACTGCAGCGGGCGGGGCGATCATTGCGCAGTTCTGATCCCGGGACGGTCGTGTTTTCGTAGACACCCCGCAGCGACTCATTTAGGATGAGGCTGTTGATTTGAGTCGCTTTCGAGAGGAACGAGGGAGAGTTGGCCGTGAAGGTTGTGCGGAAGGGCGAGACTCGCGCATCACAGGGTGATACGTTCACCGGCGAAGTCTGGCTTCAGCGAGTCATGGACTCCCAGCGCGAAGGTGGAATGAGTCTCTCAGTGGTGAAGTTCGAGAACGGCGCCCGCACGCACTGGCATATGCACCCGGGAGAGCAGATTCTTTTCGTGCTCGACGGGGAAGGACGTGTTGGCGATGAGAACGAAGAGACGATGATCTATCCCGGCGATGTGATCTACACCGGCCCGGGCGAAAAACACTGGCACGGCGCAGCACCTGGCATGTCGATGACACACATCAGCATCACCAATGTCGGACCTCCCGAGTGGTACGACGCACCGGCGGAGTGACCAGAACGCTCGCATACACCTGTCTGCGACAGTTGACGATTGTCTACCGCGTGGTAGAAAAGGATACGAATCTGTCGTAGTTCCCGGCGCGCATCCCGGCGCACGGGAAACGAGATGCACGCTCCCCGCCTGCATCTCCAGGGCCAATGAAAGAGGAACTCTCGTTGATCAGCACCGAATGGGTGCGACGTCGAACCAGTGGCCTGTTCTATGGCTGGTGGATCGTTGCCGCCGGTATCTGGATTCAGGCGATTACAACCGGTTTGCTGATGCAGGCCTTCGGCTCATACGTACTTGTCATGCAACAGGAGTTCAACTGGAGCCGTACCGCGTTCTCCGTTGCCTTCTCCGCCCAACAGGCCGAGAGCGGCCTGCTCGGCCCGATCCAGGGCTGGATGCTCGACAAGTGGGGCCCCCGGATGGTGATGACCATCGGCATGGTGATCTTCGGGATCGGGTTTCTGGCATTCAGCCAGATCAATTCACTCTGGACGTTCTACGCAACCTTCCTGCTGATGGCGGTTGGCGTCAGTATGGCCGGGTTCAAGTCGATCGGCGCCACGGTCGTCAACTGGTTTCAGAAGCGGCGCTCCTCGGCGATGGGTATTGTCCATGTTGGTATGGGCCTTGGTGGACTCATGGTTCCAGCCGTTGCGGTCTCGCTTTCGACATTTGGCTGGCGAGCAACCGCGTTCGGCTCCGGTATTCTGGTGCTGGTAGTCGGCATTCCTCTGGCTCAGGTGTTCCGGCACACTCCCGAGCAGTACGGGCTCCGTCCTGATGGCGAGATCATCGACGAGACCGATGAGGCCGCGGTCAAGGCGATCGAGTACGATGACCGCTACGATTTCTCTCCCCGGCAGGCGTTGCGAACTTCAGCCTTCTGGTTCATTTCATTTGGCCATGCGCTCGGTGTGCTGGTAGTTGGTACCGTGATGGTTCACGCCGTAGTTCACATGAACGAGAGCCTGGGATACAGTCTGACCCGGGGCGCCAGTGTCATTGCCCTGCTGACCGCATTCTCGATTTTCGGCAATCTGTTCGGTGGATTTCTCGGGGACCGTCTGAACAAGCAATATCTGGCAGCCGGCTGCATGCTCGGCTCCGGGTTTGCGATCATCATGCTCGGCTGGGCAAGTGCATTCTGGATGGTGTTGCTCTTTGCGGTGGTTCAAGGTATTGCCCACGGTGTGCGGGGGGTCTTGATGATGCCGATCCGGGCCGACTTCTTCGGCCGTCGCTCCTTCGCCACCATCATGGGGCTGTCTGGCCTGATCGTGATGTTCGGGATGATGGGCGGGCCGATCCTCGCTGGTTTGATGGCAGATGCGATTGGTGACTATCAACTGGCATTCACCATTCTTGGCGTGGTGGTGGCGTCTGGATCACTTCTGTTCTTGCTGGCTCGAAAGCCGGAGCATCCTCGACGTCGTCAGCAGACCCGCCCTGCAGCCTGATCACTGAAGGGTTCGGACTGGTGAGCGAGCCTGCTGAGGAATCCCTGGTAGCCAGCCGTCTTCAGGAGATGTCGTTCCGGTGGCCATTCCGGCGTTATCAGGCCCTGGCGCTGGATGCGTACGACAATCGTGCCCCGGATCATCAGCATCGGTGCTATCTGGTGTTGCCACCGGGCGCGGGAAAGACCGCAGTCGGGCTCGAGATCATCCGGCGGGCCGGGAACCCTGCGGTTGTCTTTTGTCCGAATACCGCAGTGCAGAACCAGTGGCTGCGGGAATGGCAGAATTTTCAGCCAGATTCGGTCCCGGCAACGCTACAGCCTGACGAAGATGCCGCGATCTCCTTTCTGACCTACCAGTCTCTCTGCAATCTCAACCCCGAGCACGAAGAGCTCGACGAGATCGTGATCGATCTCTGGACTCAGACGATCCAGCGCGATCGAGGTGTGCCCCTGGCTCAGGCACGGTCGGAAATCGAGCAGATGCAGCGTGCAGATAGCCAGCAATACCGGCGGGATCTCAGCCGCTACCGGCGTCGGGTCCGTCGGATGATTGCCCGGGGAGACGAACCGGAACGCCTGCTGGATCTGCTGCACCCCAATGGCCACGATCTGGTGGAACGTATCGCCGCTTACCCCTCTTGCACGATCGTGCTGGATGAATGTCACCACCTGCTCGAGATGTGGGGTTATCTGATCCGGGCGCTGGTGGAGCGGATCGGGTCCGACACACTGGTTGTCGGCCTGACTGCCACGCCTCCGCGCGACCTCAGCGAACGTGAATCCGGCCTCTACCGCTGGTTGTTCGGCTATGCGGATTTCGAGGTTCCCACCCCTGCGGTGGTGCGGGAAGGCGATCTGGCGCCGTATCAGGAGCTGGGCTACATCACCAGACCGCTGTCTCGTGAGGGCGAATACATTGCCGAGCAGCACATTCGGTTCGAAGAGCTGATTACGGAGATGCTGGATCACCGCTTCGCCTCACGCTCGTTTCTGGAGTGGATCAATCAGCGGACACTAGAGCGGTTCGGCAGTTCGGGTGCCGGGGTGAGCTGGGTGCGATTCGAACGTGACAATCCGGAGCTGGTTCGAGCCGCACTGCGACTGTTTCATCGATTCGACATCGCGCCGCCGGACGGTATACGTCTCCGTGAGCCCCATCGACAACCGATGACGGCGGACGACTGGGTGGCACTGATCGAAGACTATGCCGTTCATCTGTTGCGGTTGAGTGACGATCCCCGCGATGAAGCTGCCTGGGAGAAGATCCGGGCCGCCTTACCGCCGCTCGGCTACGTTCTGACCGGCCGCGGGATCCGGCGGCACGTCTCACCGGTCGATCGGGTGCTGTCTCACTCAGCCAGCAAAGGTCTGGCGGCAGCCACGATCATCGGGGTGGAGTCAGACGAACTCGGTCCGGATCTCAGGGCGCTCGTCCTCTGCGATTACGAACGAACCAGCAGCGATCTGGTGGCTCAACTTCGGGGCGTGCTCGACCCGCAGGCCGGCAGTGCAATTCTGCTCCTGGAGACGCTACTGGCTGACAATGACGTGTCTCGCCTCAACCCAATGCTGATGACGGCGCAGACCGTTGCCTGTTCGAACGAGACAGCACGCCGGTTTCGAGACTGGCTGCACGGCGAGGATGCTGATCTGGCGGAGCGGTTGCAGCTGACGGGGATGGCCGGTGATCAGCAATACGAGGATGGCCAAACGGTGCGGCTCTCGGCCCCTGGCGGTGGCTGGTCTTCCCGGAGCTATGTTCCGCTCATTACCGAGTTCTTTCAGTCCGGCCATTGCCAGTGTCTGGTCGGTACCCGCGGGTTGCTCGGGGAGGGCTGGGACGCACGACGGGTCAATGTGCTGGTCGATCTGACGACCGCCAGCTCGGCCACGGCCGTGCATCAGATGCGGGGGCGCTCGATCCGGCTCGATCCGGATCTGCCGGGCAAGGTCGCCAACAACTGGGATGTGATCTGTATCGACCCTGAACATCCTCGAGGTACCGCCGACTACGATCGGTTCGTGCGGAAGCATCACTCCTACTTCGCCCCGAACCGGGAAGGGGAGATCGAGTCCGGCGTTTCGCACGTTCACCATTCGCTGTCGCCGTTTGGGCCACCACTCCCGGAGGAGATTCCGGAGATCAACCAGACATTGCTTCGGCGCGCCACAGAGCGCCGCATGGCCCGGGAGCGATGGAGGCTCGGCGAGCCGTATGACAACGTCGAGTTGACGACGATCCGGGTTCGCGCCGATCGCTCGTTCGGGGTTCCCAATCGTCGTGTTGCCAGAGGTGAGGCGGGTCAGACACTGACCGGCGATCTCCTGACCAGAGGTGGGCTGACGGTGTTCGCGGCCGGCTCCACACTGGTGGGCACCGGAATTGCCGGCGCGCTTCCGGCCGGGCTGATTCTTCCGGTGGCGATCGGTGTCGGTGGTGGGTATTGGACACTGCAGCGATTTCATACGGCGGTTACCGGGCTTGGACCGTCTGACAATCTGGAGGACTTCGGACTGGTGCTGCTGGAATCACTCCGGGATGCTGGACTGCTGCCTGCCACGCTCACTGAGGATTCGCTGCAGATCGTGGTGCAGGATGACGGCTATTACCGTTGCTATCTGACCGGTGTCGACGATCACGCCAGCGAGCTCTTCGCTACATCGCTGGACGAACTGCTCTCCTCGCTGATCGCGCCACGGTACATCATCCCGCGCTACATCTCGGAACCTCCGGCGTCGGTGTTCGCGTCGCTGCAACTGGGTCTTCGCTACCTGCGTGATGGTCGGACTGGCGAACGAGTCGTCTATCATCAGGTTCCGGAAGTGCTGGGGCGTAATCGAGACCTGGTGCAGCATTTCGAGAAAGCCTGGAATCGGCACATCAGCTCCGGCACCGCACTCTTCCAGCGATCGCCGGAGGCCCAGGCCATCATGCGTGTTCAAGCTGGCGAGGATCTCTTCGACGTCACCACGCAGATGCGAACGCTCTGGACCTGAGCGGCGCTAACCGGCGGGTCGGTATCATCTGTCCCTCTCACACTGTAACGACTTCTACACGCCATCCGGATGGTCAGACACAGGGGTGTCACTGCCCTGAGTCTATTGTTAGTCGTGCGAATTCGTGTGGACTGGTGTGACATGACTGGGACAGACGGGGCCGGGTGGGCTGATGGCCGAGATCTATTTGAGCGACGACCCCTGGAAAACCAGTGATGCGGATTTCCCTCGAAACGGATCCAGGGCTGATCAGCTTGTCTTCTGTATCAACTACGCGGTGCTGGCTCCCTCGGTCAACAACACCCAACCCTGGCTGTTTACCCCCCACGATGATGCGATCGAGTTGTTTGCCGATCGTTCCCGGCTCCTGCCGGTTTCAGATCCGGACGGGCGCGATATGCTGATCAGTTGCGGGGCTGCATTGACCAACCTGCTGGTTGCGATTCAGCATTTTGGCAACGAGGTCTCGGTGCAATATCTGCCAGATCCGGATGCGCCGGATCTTCTGGCCCGTGTCCGTATCGGGCGATCACACAAATCCGATCATCTGGACGATGCGATGTTCCGGAGCATCCGCCGTCGCCGAACGATCCGCGGCCCGTTTCAGCCACGTCCGGTGCCACATGAGCTACAACGTCGTCTAATCTGGACTGCGTCGGCGTATGGCTGCTGGCTGTACTTCGCCGAATCGAGCGATGCCCGCGCGGCGATTGCCGATCTCGTTGTGCGAGCGCATCATCTTCAGATCAACAATGCCGCCTTCGAGGCAGAGCGGCGGGCCTGGATTGGCTCGGATGATCTGTCTCGACGAAGCGGATGGTCCGTGCCGACCGCGCTTGATTGGGAAACCCTCGGCTCGCGCGATGCTGATCCCGGCCAGCAATGGCCGTCACGCGACCGTGATCTGCTTTGCACGTCTCCGGTGCTCTGCGTGATCGGAAGCGGGGCGGACAGACCACTGGACTGGTTTCGGACCGGTGAGGCGCTGCAACGCATGCTACTGCGGGCCGAGATGGAAGGCGTATCTGCTTCGTTCATGAATCAGGCGTGCCAGAACCCGGATCTGCGTGATGAGCTGCGACAGGTTACCGGTCGCAGCGGCCCTCCCCAGCTCCTCATCCGAATGGGCTACGCCACCGGCAATGAACCGGTATCCCGTCGCCCGGTGCGGGACGTAGTGCGCTGTTCGAAAACGCAGTAGCCTCCCTGACTGGACAATCGATACTCGCTGGGATAGGTTGTCTGCTATAACCTCAGCATCACGTGCCGCAATCGAACCAGTGCTTGATCGAAGCAGACAGGGAGTGCCCGATGCCAAAGGAAACCGCGTTCACAATGGATACCTCCAGCATCAAGTTTGGTGCCGGAGTCACCCGGGAAGTCGGGCAGGACATGGTCCGGCTGGGATCGACCCGGGTAATGGTGGTGACTGATCCCCGCCTGTCTTCGAGTCCGTCAGTGGAGACGGCCATGACCGCTCTGAAAGAAGCGGGTCTCGATGCGGTTCTCTACGATCAATCTCGAGTGGAACCGACTGATCAGTCATTCCGGGAAGCGATCGATTTCGCCGTGGAGGGCCGGTTCGATGGATTTGTAGCGATCGGTGGTGGATCGAGTATCGACACCGCCAAGGCCGCCAACCTCTACTCGACCTATCCGGCTGATTTCCTGACCTACGTCAACCCGCCGATCGGTGCAGGCACACCAGTGCCGGGGCCGCTCAAGCCACTGATTGCGATCCCGACGACTGCCGGAACCGGCAGTGAGACGACCGGTACGACGATCTTCGATTTTGTGGAGATGCACGCCAAGACCGGTATCGCCCACCGAGCGTTGCGGCCGAGCCTGGGGATTATCGATCCAGATAACACCCGCAGCATGCCGCAGATGGTGGCTGCCTGTTCAGCTCTGGACGTGCTGAGCCATGCGGTGGAGTCGCTGACGGCAATCTCATTCGATCAGCGCGAAGCGGCGCAGACGCCATCCCATCGGCCAGCCTATCAGGGCTCCAACCCGATCAGCGATATCTGGGCGGCACGGGCGATCGAGATGATGGCGGCCAGTATCGATGAAGCCGTCTTCAATCCGGAAAACGAGGATGCGCGGAGCGATATGCTCCTCGCTGCAGCGTATGCCGGGATCGGTTTTGGCAACGCCGGGGTTCATCTGCCGCACGGTATGTCCTATCCGGTTTCCGGGATGGTGCGGGATTATGTTCCGGAAGGGTATCCGCCAGACAAGCCGATCATCCCGCACGGTATGTCGGTGATCCTCAACGCTCCGGCGGTCTTCCGGTTTACCGCCGTCGCATCACCGGAGAGACACAAGTGGGCATCGGGGCTGCTCGGCTATCCGCTGGATACCAACGATCCAGAAGAGATCGGCGAAGGCCTGGCCCAGGCGACAATCGACATCATGAAGCGTGTTCAGATGCCGAATGGCCTGAAAGCCGTCGGATTTACCGAGGATGACGTTGATGATCTGGTCAAGGGAACGCTGCCGCAGGAGCGGGTGACGAAGCTCTCGCCCCGCCCGGCTTCCCCGGATGATTTGCGTAACCTGTTCCTGGATGCAATGACCTACTGGTAGCCCCGATCAGGCTGAACAGACCTGACAGACGAAAACTCCCTCGCTCCGTTTCTACGGAGCTAGGGAGTCTGTTGTTCCATCTGAGGTTGATTCGTCTATTCTTCGAGCGCTCCCTGCGGTTTCACCATGAGAACAGGTGTCTTGCCGGACTTCAGGACACGCTCAGCCACGCTACCGAAGACGAACCGATCGAAGCCCGATCGGCCGCGAGTTGCCATGACGATGAGTTGCGGCTCTACTTTGCGCTCGTAGCCAAGGATCTCTTCGCCGGCGAATCCTTCCAGCACCACGCCCTGTGCGTTGAATCCCTGCTCCCGCAGCTCTGCGGTGACCTCCGAGACGTACTTGTGTGTCTGGTTCACCATGTATTCCACGACGTCGGTCATCGGCTGACCTGCCCCCGGCGCATAGGTCTCATATCCAAGGCTGCTGTAGAGGCTGGCCGTCTCGGCTACGCGGGTAACGTGGAGTTCTGAATCGAACGTTCTTGCCATCGACTTGGCAAACGAGAGTGCAGCTTCGGAGTAGGCCGAGCCATCGACCGGTGCCACGATGCGGGCGATGTTGCCCCCATCGAGCTCGCCAGCTTCGGAACGCAGCAGCAGGACCGGAGCTTCCGATGCGTGGACGACTTTGTCGGCAACCGATCCGTAGATCCAGCGGCCGATTCCAGTGCGGCCGTGCGTGGTCATCACGATCAGCGGATCAGGCAGATCATCGCCCGTTTCGATGATCTCGTCAGCCGGAGATCCCAGACGAACATGAACTTTCGCTTTGATTTGAAGCTTCGTTGTAATTTCGGCGAGATAGGCACGAGCGTTGTCCTCGTCCGAGGCCTCTGCGTCCGGGTTGATCACGAACACCAGATGGAGCTCGGCGTTGTGCCGATCAGCAATGGGTATTGCATAGCTGAGCGCCTGTTCGGCGAGTTCGGAGCTATCTAGCGGCACCAGTACCGACTTGATCATCGAGTTCCTCCCCTGATGAAGTGATTTTCGTTCCGGCGAACCTTCAGGCAATAAGCGATTTGTGTGAACGCGTCGCGAATACGTTCTCATTTGGCTACAGTATCGCATTTCAATGATCTCGCGTCAGTAGTTCGCTGGATAGAGGAAGCGCGAGGGATTCTCGGGTATGATGAGCGGGCGTGGCCGTGACAATGGGGTACGGCCTGAAGTGGCGAAGTGAAGGCGGAAAACATGGTAACTGAGACCAGTCGAATTTCGGTCGACGCGCTCTGGCAGTTCACCTCTGATGTGATGGTCGGCTTCGGAGTTAAACGTGAAGAGGCCGATCAGGTGGCTGACGTATTGATTGCATCGGACGTGCAGGGCATTGATTCCCACGGCGTGCCGCGAATGAAGATGTATACCGATCGCCTGCGGGACGGTCTGGTAAACACTGATCCGAAGATGACGGTGATTACCGAGACTCCGGCCACACTGGCGCTCGACGCGGACAACGGCATGGGCCACCCGGCATCGATCGAAGCGATGAAGCGCTGTATCGCCAAAGCGAAGGATATCGGTCTCTGTATGACCACTGTCCGGAACAGCAACCACTTCGGTATCGCGGGGTATTACGCCGCGATGGCGCTCGAAGACGGTCTCTGCGGGGTTGCCATGACCAACGCCACCCCACTGGTGGTTCCTACTGGTGCCAAACACGCCTATCTGAGCACTGCACCGATTGCCGCAGCCATCCCGGCTGGTAAGGAAAAACCGATTCTGCTCGACGCGGCAACCAGCACCGTGGCCTGGGGCAAGATCGAGATCGCCCAGCGCTCCAACAAGCCGATTCCGGCCGGATGGGCGGTCGACAAGGATGGAAACATCACCACAAACCCGCATGAGGCTGTGGCGTTGACACCGCTTGGCGGTACTCGGGAGACGAGCGGACAGAAGGGCTACGGCCTGGGTCTGTTCATCGAGATGCTCTGTGGACAGCTAGCCAGTGGCCCGTGGGGACGCTACGTCAAAGGTAGCCGGGATGAAGTTCCGGGGCCGACTCAGACCGGTCACGCCTTCATGGCCTGGCGGATCGACGCCTTTGCCAGGGAAGAAGATTTCAAGGACGGCATCGACCAGATGATCCAGGAGCTACGGGCGATGGAGACTCTGGATGGGGTCGATCGAGTCTTGATTCCGGGCGAGCCGGAGTACGAGGCAGAAGCCGATCGACGGGCAAACGGAATACCGGTCCATCCAGTTGTGGTTGAACAGATTCGTGAGATCGGACGAGAAGTCGGCGTGGAAGCGCCGTTCTAGTTCGTGATGCCGCGATGCACGAATCATGCGGGCAGGAGTGTGAACGAACCGCGTTGGCGGTCGTTCATTTGATCAAGATGAAAGCAGGAGAGCATTATGGGAGCTAGCGAGCAGGAACGACAGCTCGGATTCAATACACGTTCGGTTCATGCCGGCCAGAAGCCGGATTCTGAGACCGGATCTCGCGCGTTGCCGATCTATCAGACGACAAGCTACGTCTTCGAAGATTCCGAGCATGCCGCATCACTGTTCAATCTGGAGCAGTTTGGCAACATCTATACACGCATTATGAACCCGACCCTGGATGCGTTCGAGCAGCGAGTTGCCAGCCTCGAAGGTGGCATCGGCGCCGTATCGTTCTCCAGTGGGCAGGCTGCCCAGATGTCGGTTTTCATGACGCTCCTCAACCCTGGCGATCATGTGGTTGCATCCAACGCGCTGTATGGCGGCACCACAGCACAGCTGCGTAACCTCTTTCGGCGGATGTCGGTGGAGCTGACGCTCGTCGATCCGGACGACCCGCAGAATTGGCGAGATGCCGTCCAGGACAACACCAAGATCTTCTATGCCGAGACGATCGGCAACCCGAGCGGGACAATCCTCGACTTCGATAGTGTCGTGCCGATTGCCAACGAGGCTGGCGTTCCGCTGGTGGTGGACAGCACGTTTGCCACCCCGTATCTCTGTCGCCCGATCGAACATGGCGCAACCATCGTGGTCCATTCCGCCACCAAGTTCATCGGCGGACACGGCACCAGCATCGGTGGCATCGTGATCGATAGTGGTGCCTTCGATTGGAACAACGGCAAATTCCCGGATCTGACGGAACCGACCGAGGCGTATCACGGACTCGTTTTCAACGAGACGTTCGGCCCACTTTCGTTCTTGCTGAAGCTTCGTGCCGAAACGCTGCGTGACATGGGCGCGGCGCTCAGCCCGTTCAACGCGTTCATGTTCATTCTCGGGCTGGAGACACTCTCACTTCGGATGGACCGCCACGTCGAGAACGCGCTTGGTGTCGCGAAGTATCTCGAATCCCACGCGCAGGTCGAATCGGTCAGCTATCCGGGGCTGGAGAGCAACCGGTATCACGCGCTGGCCAAGAAGTACGCACCGAAAGGCCCGGGGGCGGTCTTCACCTTCGATCTGAAGGGTGGCCGGGAAGCCGGACAGGCGTTCATCGAGAATCTGCAGCTCTGGAGCCACCTGGCCAACGTCGGCGATGCCAAGAGCCTGGTGATTCATCCGGCCAGCACCACGCACCGGCAGCTTCCGGAATCCGAGCTGAAGGCTGGCGGAATCGGCCCGGGAACGATCCGGCTCTCCGTTGGTATCGAAGATCTCGATGATCTGACCTGGGATCTCGAGAACGGCTTTGCGGCGGCTGCAAAAGTAAGCTAGAGCCCGACGCGATCGAGTTCACGGGACCAGTGCAAACGGAGGCGGGTGGGTCATTCTGGCTCACCCGCTCGTCATATCAGGATGGAGTTGAACATGCCCCGGATCGAGACGGACGACGAACTGCGACAGGTAATTTCTGGCGCCAGGACGATTGCGGTGGTGGGACTGTCCCCCAGGGAACATCGAGACAGCTTCCGCGTGGCGAAGTATCTGCAGGATCAGGGATACCGGATCGTGCCGGTGAACCCCAACACTCGTGAGGTACTTGGTGAGACGGCTTATCAGCGCCTCGAAGACGTGCCGTATCCGATCGATATCGTCGATGTCTTCCGGCGACCAGATGCGGTGGAGGAGATTGCCCGGGATGCGGTGGCCGTCGGCGCCAGAGCGATCTGGTTTCAGATCGGCGTCGTCAACGAGTCGGCGGCTGCGATGGCCAGCGATGCTGGGCTTGATGTGGTGATGGATCGCTGCCTGATGGTCGATCATGGCCGTTTGTCCAGTCAGGGGTAGCTTCCGCGGGCTCAGGAGCAGCGACAGGCGATGAACTCGACCCACTCCGGAAGGTCGCGTGGATTCATCCCCGCGTCATGAGGTCGGCCTGTTGAAACGTGATAGATGAGGCCGTGACGGTTGGTGACGATCAGGCAGCCTTCTCCGGAGTCCGACTGGAGATTCAGCTTCGTCCGTGCTGCGAAATCATCATCGAAGAGGACCTTCACCCGTGGGTTGAGATCCGGAAGATCCGGGCAGTCTGATGCGGTCAGGACCAGGCAGACGGCGTCAGGCTCGGGAATCGATTCCACGTCTCCCGAGAGCTGTTTGAGCCAATGCATCCAGTCGGTGTCAACCGTCGAAGGCATGGCCCCGACGATCATGATCCGACGCATGTAGTAGCTGCGACTGGAGACGCTGGTGCCGTGAGTATCCGGGAGGGTGAAGTCAGGAAGCACCTCACCTTGTGCGGTTCCGATCGTCATAGCGCTGCATCCTTTCCATGTTCTTGTGTGGATGAGGATACAACGCCAGACATGACGAGAGGTACCGGGTGCTGAAGCCGGTACCTCTCGTCGTGGAGCGGCTAGTTGTCTAGTCGCCTGACCCAAAACTGCTGACTGCTATACCAGCAGGATCCAGGAGGAGTCGGAAATGGTTGCAGGTTAAGTGCAGAAACGACGACGGTGCCCTGGAACGCCGCTGAACGTCCCTGCAACCACATAGAGTATGGCTAAATATCATGCAGTGAGACAGTACCTTTTGTACCGCCCTGGTACTACCTGTTTGGGCCATGGATACGGCAGTACCGGGGACATCTGTTTGCTTGCCGGTGCGCTCGCCTATCGGGACAACATCATTACCCGGAAGCGCCCCATTGCTCCGGGGTCGATCATCCGGAGCACTGCCGCCCGGGTCGCCAGGTATTCGTCCGAGGTGATCGAATTGCTCGATTGCAGTGCGAAGAGCCGCTCACCCAGCCCCAGCGACTCCAGCAACTCGGCCTGCGTCGTCAATCTATCCAGCGTGAATCCGTGCTGTTCGGCCTGCCACTGCAGTTCACTGAAGTTGACGTGTGCGGTGAGATCCTGCCGGCCGATTCCCCGGTAGAGCTCGGTGGTTACGCCGTGCTGGTGATACGCCCGCACGGTGCCGTTGCGGCGATGGTCATTGAACAGCTCCTGCGCCGGGTAGCCGTAGTCGATGATCAGCACTGAGCCACGGCTCAACGCCTGATCGACATCCTGAACCCATCGCTCGATCCCCGGGTGGAGTTCGAACTGTTCTCCGGGTTGCAGGTCGTATCCGTGTCGCTCCAGATATTCCCGTGTGGCGCTATCGTCGACGGGTGTTGTGACCTCGGCGAACCACCCGTCCTGCCAGTCGACATGAATCTCGTGGAGCGTGTCGCCCTGCTGGACGAACCGCCGGGCAGGAAACGCGTCGATGAACTCGTTGGCCAGCACGCATCCGATAACTGTTGACGGGTTGGTGTCCTCCGAGAGCCGTTCCTGATGGCCACCGTCGGCCAGATGCTGGATTAGCTCGGTACGACGGGTGACGTTGAGTTCTACCGGCGTATAGCTGATCCGGGCATACAGGTCCGGCAGTTTCTGCCTGATCTCTGCGAGGAGCGGACGGATCAGTTTGCCGGAACCGGCCCCGTATTCGATGATCGTGAACGGCGCTGGATGGCCGAGCGCGGCATCGAAGGCAACGATCTGGCCTGCCAGCACGGCGCCGAATATCGGGTGAGCTTCCGGAGCTGTCAGAAAGTCGCCAGCTCGACCGGGTGCCGGTGATTCCGCCCGATAGTAGCCATGTTCCGGATGATAGAGCGCCAGATCCATGAATCGCTCGAAAGAGATCGGGCCGCTGGCGGTGACCTCATCCCGGATGATCGATACCAGATCGGGGTTGCTCTCCTGCCAGCGCTGATCTGTATGGTTCATACTGTCCTTTTCCTGGCCGGGCAAACTCAGTGTTGAGCTGTTCCGCTCTGCCCCGTAGAATCCTGTTCATGAATATGAATGATTGCACGAACAACGACCGTCCGATAAGTGAACGACGCCTGGAACGGATGAAGACCGTTCTCCGGCAGCGTCAACCAGATCTGACTGTGGTGCTCGAGAATGTCCACGATCGGCATAACATCAGCGCGGTTCTGCGCTCCTGTGATGCGGTCGGAGTCTCCCGGGTCCATCTGGTCTATACCTTTGAGGCCGAGCCGAAGCTGAGCAAGGACGTCTCCGCCTCTGCGCTGAAATGGCTTGAGATCGAACGGCACGACTCGATTCCAGAATGCTATGCCAGACTCCGAGAGGATGGGTTCCAGATTCTGGCCACCGCGCTTCGCGAGGATTGTCATGATCTGCATGCGCTGGATCTGGTCCGACCAACTGCGGTTGTGTTTGGTAATGAGATGCGCGGATGCAGCGATCTTGCCGT
Source organism: Sphaerobacteraceae bacterium (assembly GCA_007695115.1). GTDB lineage: Bacteria > Chloroflexota > Chloroflexia > Thermomicrobiales > Thermomicrobiaceae > SLMJ01. The sequence continues at coordinate 27,317 of REEK01000097.1, read as the reverse complement.
GGACGAGGCCGACGGAAGCCTCCTTATTCCGATGATGGGCATGGTGCAGAGCCTGAATATTTCTGTGGCCTGCGCTGTTACGCTCTATGAGGCGCTGAGACAACGCCGGGCCACTGGAAGCTACGATGAGCCGAAGCTGCCCGAATCCGTCAGGCGGGAGCGGCTGAGCTTCTGGCTGGAGCGGGACCGTCGAGCGCCGTTGTCCGAGTTCGATCCGGTCTAGGCTGTATACCGGTCGAACCCCACAGTTTCTGGAATAGTAGAGAAGGGATCAATTGATGGCGAGAATCGACAACGTAGACGAGGTCCTGAATCAGCTCAACAAAGTCCGACAGGTCCGCCAGTACGAAGACAAGCCAGTGTCGAAGGAGATCATCAGCCAGTTGCTGGAGATCGCCCGCTGGACCGGTAGCTCCCGGAATACCCAGCCTTGGCACTTCATCGTGGTCGATGATGATGACAAGCTGAAGGCGATTAGCGAGCTCCGCACACCGATCAACTGGGTGGCAGAGTCTTCGTTCGCCATTGCGATTGTCCTGGATGGCAAGAATTCCAACAGTGAAGCGTACGATGAGGGCCGGGTAACCGAGCGACTGATGATCGCCGCACACCTGCTCGGCCTTGGCGCTGGTACCGCCTGGTACGGGGATGAATCACTGCAGGAGAAGGGCAAAGAGATTCTGGGGATTCCCGCGGATCGAACCGCCCGCTCTGTAGTGGCGATCGGGCATCGTGTTTCTGCCAAGGATCCACGACCGAACCCGGCCGCATCTGGCCGCAATCCATTGACGGAGATCGTTAGCCACAACACGTTCGGCCAGCAGTTCAGCTAGTCGACACAAGACCTCAACGATTCCGAACCGGGTGATGCTGACTTGCGGCGTCGCCCGGTCTAAGTGTTCTGATCGTCTTCCTCATCTTCGCTCAGCATGGCCGCGGTGCGCGGTCTGAGGAGTTTTCTTTCTATGAATCGCAGCCCGATCAGCGTGGCGAGGCTGAGCACGGTTCCGAAAACCGCGACGATGAAGAATCCTGAGCCAACCAGCATCCCGATTGCCGCGGCAACCCAGATCCCCGCTGCGGTGGTCAGCCCCTGAATCCGGTCTCCGGATCGCAGGATCATTCCGGCACCGAGAAATCCGACCCCGGTGACGATCGTCGACCCAACACGGGTCGGATCGATCACCGCGAAGGCGCCAGTATCGGTGGTTTCCGCGATGAGAATTGCCCCGACCATAAACAGTGCGCTGCCCTCAGCCACCAGCATGTGGGTTCGCAGCCCGGCTGGTTTGGCCGTCCATTCCCGCTCGAGGCCGAGCATCGCCCCCAGAATGGTGGCGACAAGTATTCGAATTAGCGCATCGTATTCGTCCATGGATAGTGACTTTCCAGAACGCGGCTACCGAAGAATTCTCGATTATCGCCTGTTTACCGAAATCGTGCAAAAGAGAGACGGCTCTGATTGTTGATCAGGGCCGCCTCATCCTGGGGGCTTGGGTGGTGTGTTCCCATGCGATAGCGTGGGCTGAGCAAACTACCGTGAGTCCATGGTGACGGACGGTCTGGCGCTCGTCGAGTAGACAGCGAACTCGATTCCCGGTGACCAAAAAGCCCTATTCAGCGGCGGGACTCCGGAACAGCAGTGACAGATCAGCGCGAGATCGTGTCCTCGTCATCGGCCCCGTAGTTGTGCTCATCGACCCATGGCTTGCCCTCGTCGAACCGCGACGGGCGGAACGGCGTCAGGTCGACGGTGGTGCTTCTCCCGTCAGTCACCAGTTCCGAGAGACATTTGCCGATGGCCGGACTGGTCTTGAACGATGTACCGCTATCTCCGGTCATACAGTACAGCCCCTGATACTGATCGAGCGCACCGATCAGTGGTCGAGAGTCGCCGCTCCGCATCAGGATTCCGGCCCAGGTGCCACGCATGGTGCTGTGCCGCATGACCGGGAACCGGTTGATCAGCTGCTGCCGGCAGTGGTTGATGTAGTCCTGGGAGGGCGCTTCCTGATAGTTGTCCGGATCGTCCGTTTCGCGCACGCCGATCTCCGCACCAATCAGCGTGCAGTTGCCGTCGGTAGGACGTGACCAGGTGCCGTTGATCCGGTCGATATAAGTCATGTGCTTCTCTGGCCGATCAAACGACCAGCGGAAGACGCTCACCCGGGCGTACTTTGGTTCTAGCGGCAAGGTGATACCGATCGGCTGGAAGAGCTTGTTGGCCCAGGCTCCGGCCGCGACGACGACGCTGGAGGTCTGGATCACCCCGTTCGCGGTCTCGACGCCGGTGACCCGATCTCCCTCGGTCAGGATCCGGGTGACGGGCGTATCGAACCGGAAGTCCACGCCCATGCCCATCGCTGCTCGTGCCAGTGAGTAGACGGTGGCGCTCGGATCGGCATAGCCGGAGCGTGGCTCATAGGCGACGTGGCTGACGTCGTGGAACGAGACCGAGGAATCGATCTCGGCCGCCTCATCAGCGCTCAGCAGGTAGGTTTCGGCGCCAACCTCGCGCTGCATGGCGACGTTTGCCTCCAGATCGTCGTAGCGATCCGGCGGTGTGAAGACGAAGAGGCCGATCTGGTTCAGTCCGCAATCGCCTCCCACCATCTCATTCCAGTTCTCGAAATACTTGAAGCTTTCGACGGCGAGTCGTGTCTCTGGCTCGTTGGTGTAGTGCATCCGGACGAGTGCCCCGCTCTTGCCGGTGGCCCCGGAGGCGAGATGGCTTTGTTCCAGAACGACGACCTTCTTGACTCCGGCTTTTGCCAGGTGGAATGCCGTGCTGGTGCCATTGGCTCCGGCACCAATCACGACGACGTCTGCGGTATCCATACGGTTCTCCTCTGAACAATTCGGTAGAGCGATGTCTGTGCGTGATATTGTCGCAGATCGATCGAAGCGCGGGAATCCGCGGTAGGATGCTGGAGAAACGTGCCGGAGGCCGGTGTGGCCCCAAACAGGAACTGGAGATCGAGTGACCCCACTGATTCTGTTCGATATCGATGGCACCTTGCTCAAACCGGGAGATCCCGTTCACCAGCAGGCACTTCTGGATGCCGTGGCTGAGGTCTACGGCGTTCAGGCATCGCTCGAAGGCGTTCCCCTCGGCGGGATGCTCGATTCACAGATCGTTCGCCTGGCACTGGAGAAAGAGTCGATGCCGCTGGAGACGATCCGACAGGGGCTGGCTCAGACGATGCATCGTATGGGTGAACGCTACGTCGAGTTGCTCGGTGACGGTGAGCGCCGAAGCTGGCTGTTGCCCGGCGTGGAAGCGCTGATCGCACGGATGGCGCCGGAATTCATCCTCAGTGTCCTCACCGGCAACGCAACAGGCGTGGCCCGGGCGAAGCTCGCCGCGGCGGGGATCGGCAACTACTTTCCGTATGGTGCCTTTGGCGATTCGGCTGACCATCGCCATGAACTGGTGCCGGTGGCCGTTGATCTGGTTCGGGTACAAACCGGTTTCGCTCCGCAGCCGGGACAGGTGGTGCTGATCGGAGACACGCCGAGAGACATTGAGGCAGCGAAAGCGAGTGGAAGTCGGGTGGTGGCGGTTGCCACCGGACGGTACGGAATCGATGAACTGGCCGATCATGGCCCGGATGTGGTGTTTCCGACGCTGGAGGACGTGGAGCAGGTCTACGCAGTTGTCCGGGAGCTGACGGCAGGATAGATACCCTGTCGTCAAACTCCCGGACAAAACGGCGAGGTCGGCAGGGCAGCCACCGACCTCACCATGCGAGTCATCCGCAGGTGACCGCCATTAGTAAATCGACAGGTATCGATCCAGTTCCCACTGGCTGACATTCTGTCGGAAGGCATCCCAGTCTTGCTGCTGGGCTTCGGTCAGACGCTCGAAGACGTGCTCGCCGAGTGCATCCCGAACCACTTCGTCGCTGGCCATTTCCTGGATCGCTTCACCCAGTGTGGCGGGAAGCATCTGGACGTTGCGACGCTTCAGGTCTTCATCGGTGAAGAGATACAGGTTTTCCTCGACCGGCTCCGGAAGCTCCAGCTTGTTCTCGATACCATCGAGGCCGGCTGCCAGCGAGACAGCGTAGACCAGGTACGGGTTTGATGCGGGATCCGGGCAGCGAAGCTCGACACGAGTTGCCGCGACCTTGCCGTGACGGATCGATGGAACGCGAATCAGTGCCGAGCGGTTCTGACGTGCCCAGCTGATGTACACCGGCGCTTCGAAGCCAGGTACCAGTCGTCGATAGGAGTTCACGAGCGGCGCAATCACCGAGGACATACCCCGGGCGTGTGCCAGCTGACCGGCGATGAACTGCTTGGCCAGGCTCGACAGTCCGTAGCCATCGTCTGCATCGGCAAACGCGTTGTCTCCGGTTTCGAGACTGGCGAGACTCTGGTGGGTGTGCATACCGGAGCCGTTGATGCCCTCGATTGGCTTCGGCATGAAGGTCGCGTGCAGGCCGTGCTGCTCAGCAATCGCCTTCAGGGTGTACTTGAATGTCAGCACCTGATCGCCGGTGGCCAGTGCGTTGTCATACTCGAAATCGATCTCGTGCTGTCCAATTGCGACCTCATGGTGACCAGCTTCGACCTTGATGCCCATCTCGATCAGCGCGCGCATCATGTCCTTGCGGACTTCGGTGCCGCGGTCGGTTGAGAGATCGAAGTATCCGCCACTGTCGTGGGGAGTTGGTGTCTTGATGTGGCCGGCTGCGTCCTTCTCAAGAAGGAAGAACTCTGGCTCTGGTCCGGTGTTGAACTTGTACCCGAGCTTTGCGGCTCGCTCGAGCTGGCGGAGAAGTACCGCACGCGGGTCGCCAGGGAAGATGTCACCGTTCGGGTTATGGACCCAGCAGATCACGCGTGCGGTAACGTTTCGCTCTCGCTCCCAGGGAATAATGGCAAAGGTCGAGAGATCCGGCATGAGAAACATGTCGCTCTCGGCGATCCGGGCAAAGCCGGCGATCGACGAGCCGTCGAACCACTGGCCGTTCTCAATGACTTCCGGGAAGACTTCGATGGGAACGGTAACGCTCTTGACGATGCCCATGACGTCTGTGAACTGCAGGTTGATGAACTGAACGCCCAGTTCATCGCATTTGGCGAGAACTTCGTCTCCACTTGGAGCGTTCATTCCGGCGCCAACATGACTTGTATCGATCACGGTATCTGCCCTTTCTGCCGTATCTCGACCGGCGTCTGCACAATGGTGCCGGGCTTCGTTGCCCGGCATACCGGAATGCGACTCCACATTCCGATACCAAATCGTAGCTGGAGATGCGGAGCAGAACTATGGAATCTTGCACGAAGTCTGGAGGAGAGTCTTGTGCAGAGTGCACAAGTAAGGAGCCTGGTTGTGCAGATCAATCAGCCATGGAGGATTGGCGGCGTTCCCACTCTGATTCGGGGTCGTCGGCGATCTTGTGCTTGAGGCGATAGAGCAAACCGAGCAGGATCCCGACACCGCAGAGCGCCGCGCTCACGACGATCGTGCCAGAGACGGACCAGACGTCCGCAAGCCACCCAATGAACAGGTTGCCGAGTGGGGCGGTTCCCTGAAACAGAAAGATATAGACACCCATCACCCGTCCGCGCATCTCCGGTGGCGCCAGGAGCTGCAACCGGGAGTTGGCGGTGGCAGTGAATACAATACTCGCCGCACCCAGGCCAATCAGCAGTGCCACCGTCAGCGGCAAGAGTGTGGAGAGCCCAACCAGTGCCAGCGAGATACTGAAGGTGATCCCGCCGAACATGAACATTTTCTCGGTCGGCTTGCTGATGTAGGCCACGAAGAGCGCCGCCACGACTGAGCCCACCGCCATCGCCGACGTCAGCCCGCCAAAGCCAAGTGCGCCCGTATCCAGAACATATCGGGCGATCAGCGGCAGGATCAGACTGAAGTTGTATCCGAACAATCCAACGAATGACATCACGATGATGATCATCAACACTGGTGGGGTGGTCAGGGAGAAGCGAATGCCATCCTTGAACTGCTCGAACAGGTTGCCGGTGACCTTCTCCTTCACCAGATGCAGTTCCGAGCTCCGGATCATTGCCAGCGCACCGATAACGAAGGCGAAGCTGACTGCATTGATGAGGAATGGAACCGCGAGACCGAACGCGGCGATCATTACACCACCGATGGCCGGACCAAACATGCGTGCGGAGTTGAACAGGCTGGAATTGAGCGCCACCGCGTTGGCGATCTGATCTCTGCCGACCATCTCGGCCACGAATGCCTGCCGGGTCGGGTTCTCGATCGCCACCGCTATCCCGTGGACCGCCGATAAGGCGAAGACATGCCAGACCTCGACGATGTCGGTGAGCACCAGTAAGCCGAGGCCTAATGCCTGCACCGCCATCAACGCCTGCATGGCGATGATCACCGGGCGTTTGGGAAGCCGGTCGGCAATCACTCCACCGAAGAGCGAGAGCAACATGATCGGGGTGAACTGTAGCGCCGTCACGGCACCGAGCAGGAACGAAGAATCGGTCAGCTCCAGCACCAGCCAGGCCAGCGCGATACGCTGCACCCAGGTTCCGGTGACCGAGAAGAGTTGGCCGATGTAGAAGAGACGGTAGTTGCGATTCCGGAATGAGGAGAATGTGCGCAGGAACCCTCGGGGGCCGGCCGGAGCGGGCTTGTCCTCTGGTTTCTGGTCTTGCTCCCGGGGGTGGCCCGGTTCTGGAGGTTTCGCACTCATAGGATCGGTACCGCTTCCCGTTCACTGACCGTGGTTGCCAGTATACGGCATCTTAATTGAAATCGAACCACTCAACGCACAGTGAATTCGCTATCCGAACACCGCAATGCCGATGACCCCGAGCGTGATGACGACGGCAGCCAGGATTCTGGCGCCGGTCAGCACTTCTTTCAGGAAGATCGCCCCGAGAATGGCGCCGAAAAGTACGCTGACCTCCCGCAATGGCACGATGTAGCTCACCGGCGCGATGGTCATCGCGGCCAGGACGATAAGATAGGTTCCCTGCACGAACAGCCCGCCGAGAGCGATCAGCCACGGGTTGTTCCGGAACTCGGTCACGGCGTCGTTCCAGTGATAGCGCAGGACGTAAGGGGTCAGCCCGAGCGTCATGCTGATGAAGATGGTGTAGCCGTAGACCAGCGAATTGGCCCGTTCAACCCCGGCCTTGTCGACCAGCGAGTAGGCCGCGATCGTCAGCCCGGTGATCAGCGCGTAGAGGGCCCCACGGTTGGATGCCAGCCTGTCCTGCATCAGAACACCATCGCTGGACGGCCTGAAGATTGTCAGGATATCCCGGAGATGCAGGCCGATGATCCCGATTAGCACCAGGCCGATACCAGCCAGTCCGAAGATCGATAGCTCTTCGCCCAGCAGCGGAATTGCGAAGATTGGAACGAGCGCTACCCCGGTGCCTCGGGAGATCGGGTAGGTAATCGAGAGCGCGCCGTAGCGGTACGCCTGTGAGAGAAACGAGATGTAGAGAATGTGCAGCACGCCGGTGGCGATAACGAATGGCCAGGCGTTTGCGGGGAGCCCGTTCTGAATCAGTGCCCAGAGAAATACCGGCAGAAAGATGATGAGCGAGGCAATGTTGACCAACCAGAGAAACGCCAGCGGGTGAGAGCTGCGCTTTGCCAGCATGTTCCAGGTTGCGTGCATCAGTGCCGAGCCGAGCACCATCAGCGTAGCCAGTGCAGTCATGAACAGCATCTTAGCATGGTCTTAACATATATTTGTGCTGGCGGTTTCGGTTTTTCTGGTGATCGGCTGTCTCTGGTAGCATCTGCAGATGATGTGCGTGCAACCCCGGTCAGGGAGGTCCAGTGGTACGGGTAAGCGAACTGAAGCAGGAGATCAACGAGGCCCACGAGCGCTTCTTCGCTGCGCTGGAGGGATTCGAGACCACCGATCTGGAAATGAAGCCGATCAGCGGGGTGTGGTCTGCCCGGGATATGGCCGGGCATATGGCGGACTGGCACCATGAGATTATTGATTCGGTGGAGCGTATTCGCGCCAAACAGCCACCAGCCCGACCGATCCGCGACGTTGACGCCTGGAACCATGATCAGGCGGCCGTGCGGGGAATTCAGCCGTGGCCGGAAGCGGCCGAAGATCTCAGAAATGCCTGGGCTCGCGTGATCGAGTGTCTCGATCAGATTCAGGATGATGAGCTGGAACGCAAAGGACCATACCCGACCGGTACCGTGGAGCCGCTCCGTTCGTTCTTTCGGCGGTTGATTGCCCGACACGTGGCCAATCATGCCAGCGAGGCCGAGCGGTGGCGGATGCGGATGCTGGGGATTCGTGATCGAGGGGAGCAGCCATAATGCTGCACTGGGAGAATGATTTCGACGCGGCGTGCCAGCGCTCGCTCGATGAACGCAAGCCGCTCTTCATCGATGTGATGAAGGATCCCTGACGCGGCTGCGAAGAGCTGGATACCGTGACGTATCCCGATCCCGAAGTTCACCGTCAGCTTTCCGAGCGATTCGTGCTGCTGAAGCTCGATCTCTTCAAGAGCCCGCGTGCGATGGTGCGCCCGCTCAACGTGATCTGGACGCCAACCCTGCTGTTCGCCGATCGCCGGGGCACGGTGCACTACCGGAGTGTGAACTTCCTGCCGCCGCGTGAGTTTCTGACGATCCTGGATCTCGGTGAGGCACACGTCGATCTGCGCTGGACCCGGATGGATGCAGCGATTCAGCGTCTGGAAGCCGCCTTTGAGCGGGATCCAGACGGCAAGCTGGCCGATGAAGTGCTGTACTGGCTGGCGATTGCCACGTACCTCAAGACCCACTCCAATGATGAGATGTACCCGATCTGGTACAAACTCCAGGAGCTGTTTCCGGATTCGATCTGGGCGACGCGGATTCCGACGCGGGTCTGGTAGCCGCCCCGACGCTATTCGGTCTCGACCACGCCGTTCCGGTTGAGTTTCTCGTCCAGGATGTCAGCGGCTTCCTTCGCGGCATCCGGATACGGCATGAGAATCAGATCGGCACCTTCATCCCGTAGCCGTTCAGCGATGCTGTCGCGATCGGCGGTCACCGCGACATTGCATGGGTAGCCGTGGTGTTCCAGTCCATGCAGCAGGGCCCGGCTGACCTGCTCGTCCCGCATTGTGGAGATGATCCATTTTGCGCCAGTCGGCAGTGAACCGGGGAATTCCGGGTCTTCGGCATCGCCGTACTGTGCGTGCAGACCGAGTTGATGCCAGAGCTGAACCATCTGCGGATCGAAATCAACGCCGAGCACGCTGTAACCACGCTTCTGCAGCTCTGGAACCAGGTTGCCACCGTAGCGGCCGAGACCGTAGACGATGATGTCTGGCTGGTAGCTGTCATCGTCACCGAGGGTCTTTTCGATGTCGTGCTCCCGCTCGAAGATCGAGAGATACTTGCCGATACGCTCGTAGATCTGGTGCGAGTACAGAATCAGATACGTGGACGTACCAATAGTCACCAGTCCGACGAGCGTGATCAGCCCCAGCGTATCTTCATCAATATGGCCGACGGCAAGGCCCATTGCGGCCAGAATGAGTGAGAACTCGCTGATCTGGGCAACCGTCAATCCAGAGAGGAACCCGGTTCGCTTGCGGTAGCCCAGGAGGCCTGTGATCGTCATAACGATGATCGGATTGCCGATCAGCACGAATGCCGAGAAGGCGAGCGCCGGGGCAATCTGCTCACTGAGTCGGGACAGATCGAGATCGGCTCCGAGGGACAGGAAGAAGAACAACAGCAGGAAGTCTCGCAAGCTGACCAGACGGGTACCGATCGCCTCCCGGAACGGGGTCGAGGCGAGCGAGACACCAGCGATGAACGCTCCGACCTCTTTACTCAGCCCGAGCATGTCACCGGATGCGGCCAGAATCAGCGCCCAGCCGATCGCTCCGAGGACAAGCAGTTCCTGCGAGCGGGCGAAGATCCGGAAGATCGGCCCGATGGCGTAGCGGGTAATCAGCACGATACTGCCAACGAACAGCGTGCCGTAGACCAGCACTCGTCCGGCTTCTCGCAGCAAAGACGTTTCATCGCCGTCTCCGGCGCCGAATGCGGTCAGCCCGATCATCACCAGCACCACAACGATGTCCTGGACGATGAGCAGTCCGATGGCGATTCGGCCGTGCAGGGAGTCGATCTCCCGTTTATCCGAGAGCAGTTTGACAATGATAATCGTGCTGGAGAACGTCAGGGCAACGGCAACATAGAGTGCGTGCAACATGCTGATGCCGAGCAGCAGTGCGATCCCGAAGCCGATGATTGACGTGAAGAGAACCTGCCCGAGACCGGTGTAGAGCGCTACCGGACCGGATTGACGTATCAACCCGATATCCAGTTTGAGACCGACCACGAAGAGCAAGAGTGCGATACCGATATTGGCGAGTAGCTCGAACGCTTCCTGCTCCTGGATGATGCTCAACCAGGCTGGTCCGGCGATAATGCCGACCGCGATAAACGAGATAATCAGCGGCTGCCGGAGGAGTGTGGCGATGGCGCCGACAATGATGGCGATGACAAGCAGTGCAGCAAGCTCGTAGAACGCATTATCGAACTGCAACAGGTCGGCCATCGGTGTCCACTTCCTCCGGGTTCAGTCAGTTAACTTTCGTCGTCGAGACCTGCGACCAGTTCGCGAGCGATCTCCATTGCGCGTTCTTTATCGTCGTGCCGTAGCTCGCCGTCAATAACCATCTCTCGGAGCTGATCCTTGACCGTGGCGATCCAGCGACCCGGTTTTCGGTCGAACGCTGCCATCAGATCGTTGCCATCGATCGGGCTCTGCAGCTGGTCCAGCTCCGCCTCTTCCCGAACCCGGGCGATTTGCGCTCGCAGGCCCTGATTTCTGCGGGATGCGTCCCGTTGCCGATGCTCCCGGGCTGAGGTGACGTCGGCCGCGGCCAGATCGAGCAGATCGTCCAGTTCATCACCGACTTCGACCATCAGCCGGCGAACGGCGCTATCGGTCCAGCTGTCGTCGTACCCGGCCGGGCGCAGATGGAGATCGACGAGTCGGCTGACTCGCTTTGTCAGGTTGCGCTCCTGGGTCAGGCGGCGAAGTGTCCGTCGGGCCATATCGGCACCGACGCGCTCGTGGCCGAAGAAGTGGACCTCTCCGTCCGAATCCATCGAACGGGTGCGCGGCTTGCCAGCGTCGTGCAGCAGGGCTGCCCAGCGGACGGCAAGCCGTGGTGGCGTTTTGTCCAGCACCTGCATCGTGTGATCCCAGATATCTTTGTGGCGTCCCTGGATCTCATCATGAGCAATATCCATTAGCTCCGGAATCGTGAACTGGAGCACGCCGGTATCCCGCATCAGTTGCATACCGTTGGATGGGGCGATACCGATCAGCAAGCGATTCAGCTCGGCGGCAATACGTTCGGTGCTGATGTCTGGCAATCGATAGGCAAGTTGGGCCATTGCACTGCGGGTTTCCGGCTCGACATCGAACCCGAGTTGGGACGCAAATCTGGCGGCTCTGAGAATACGCAGCGGATCCTCGGCAAACCGGGAAGGTGCGTCGCCAACGGCTTCGATGCGCCGACCTTCGAGATGCCGGCGGCCATCGAACGGATCGATCAATGCGCCGGTGATCGCATCCACAGCGATTGCGTTGATCGTGAAATCGCGCCGGGAGAGATCGCCGTCGATCGAATCGCCGAACTCGACAACTGGTCGTCGATCACTGGTCGGGTAAGTTTCTGACCGGAATGTGGTGATTTCAACCACCTGTTCGCCGAAAACCAGGCCGACGGTGCCGAAACGCTCTCCGACGGTATAAGTGCTGGTGGCACCGGCAGCTTCGCCGATTTCCAGCGTCTCTTTCGGCCGGGCATCGGTCGTAAAGTCGAGATCCGCGGCGATATTGCCGAGCAGGAGATCCCGAACCGAGCCACCAACAAGGAACAGTTGCCGATCATGACTGGCAAATGCTTGTGCCAGTGCGCTGGTAACGGTCTGCATTGGCGCCGGCAAGTTCCGGAGCGCGAGCGTGGTCAGGTCTTCCTGCATGCGAATGTCAGCGTTCCTCTCATAGCGGCCGAATCATTCAGGCCGACATTGACCCGTTTCGATTCTAGCCCAGCGGCGCAGGAATGTCAGAAACAGCCGCACAGTTATGTGTTCGGGTGGCACAACGAGAGATTCCTGACCTGTGGGTCAGGAATTGGGGATTGGCAAGCGTCAGGTGTCGACCGGGAGTGGTGATGATCTGACGCAGCGCTGGCTTACTCGAGCAGGAACGGCAGTAGCGCCCCGGCGACGAGTTCAGGAGCCATGAGGTCGGCAACGTGCCCCTGTCCTTCGAGTACCGCGATGCGGGCGTCGGGCAATGCAGCCGCTACTTCGCTGGCCTGCGGCCCCCAGACGGGACTCTCTGTACCGATGAGGAGAAGCGTAGGCACCGTGATCTTGTTCGCCTGGTTGGGATCGAACGCAACCTGACCGAATGCGCGTGCTTCGCGGGGAATCGTGTGTGCTGCAGCGAGGCGAGCTGGCCAGGCAGGCTGGGAGCGAAGCAACTCCAACTGGTCATCGGACATCCCGAGCACTTTTCGATAGGCAAATACCAGCGCAGCCTCTCTGTCCCCCTTCGCCAGCAGATCATCGAGCTGCTTCAGCTGTTCGGGTGACTCCGCCATCTGCTGCGGATCAATTGCGGGCCACGCCTCATAGAGGGCCAGGCGGCGGATGTTCGAGGTCATCGATGTCGCGCCGAACGTGCATAGCCCGCCATACGAACTGCAATAGACATCGACTGGAGTGCCAGCAGATTCGGCGATAGAGTCGATGACTGCGGCGACATCTTCATACTCTCGCTCGATCCGGTAATCCGGACTGTCCCCGCTGGCACCACGTCCGCGACGGTCCATTGCGTGCACGGTGAAATGAGGCTCCAGATGGGGCCTGAGCGCGTCCCACCGTGTGTGGTCGCCGAGACTGCCATGGACGAGCAGAAGCGGAGGCCCCGTTCCGGTCGAGAAGTAGCCGATCTCGGTTCCGTCTCGAGAGGGAACCCGGGTCAGCAAGGTATCCTGATCGTGAACCATGACTGCCTCCCTGTGTGGGTGACCGATCATACGTGTGCGTGATTGTTGCCTGATTTGTAGTGTTGTCTATTGTGGCGGGAATCAAGTGTGGTGTCAAGAATCTCTGATGAGGTTCTCGTTCGGTGACGTGCTAACGACCGGGCAGCACGGGATCGAGGAATCGCTCGGCCACTTCGTTGGCGATCAACAATCCAGAGCGCGTCAGACGCAGCGAATCACCGTGCCACTCCAGCATGTTGATCGACCGGAGAAATTCGATGGTCTCGCCATAGATCGACGTCATTGCCAGCCCGTGACGCTGCTGGAAAGCGGACGCGGAGACGCCATCGGTGGTGAGTCGCAATCCGAGCATCATCGTCTCGGCGATGGCAGTTGTCTGAGCGATTGCTTCGGTTTCCGCGATCGGCAGCGTTCCAGCCCCGATCGACTTCATGTAGTTCGCCGGTAACCGGATATTGCTGTAGCGCTCGCCGTTCAGATGGCCGTGAGCACCGGGGCCGAGGGCGATGTACTCGGCATTGCGCCAGTAGATCAGGTTGTGGCGCGAGCGATACTCCGGCGTGCGTGCCCAGTTGGAGATCTCGTAGTGATCCCAGCCAGCCGCGGCCATTCGATCCAGCGTTGCTTCATACATTCCGGAGACACGCTCGTCATCGACCGGCACCAGAATGCCGCGATCGACCGCCGTCTGATAGGGCGTGTTCGGCTCGATGATCAGCGAGTACATCGAGGCATGCTCGGGGTTGATCTCCAGGATCGTGTCGAGATCGTGTGCCCAGTCTTCATCGGTCTGACCCGGCCAGCCGAAGATGAAATCGAGACTCAGGTTGTCGAATCCGGCGTCCCGGGCGGCGGCAATGCCGCGGATCGGTGTCTCCGGTTTGTGTGCCCGGCCGAGGACCTTCAAGCCGCGCGCCTGGTGGGTCTGAATGCCGATGCTCAGACGATTGATGCCAGAACGTCGCAGGTTCCTCAGGTAATCGGCTTCCAGCCCTTCGGGATTGGCTTCCATGGTGATTTCTGCGTTGTGGTCAATCGAGAACTGGCTGCTGAGCCGATCCAGCATTCGGCCGATGTCATCCGATGGCAATAGCGACGGCGTTCCCCCGCCGATGAAGATCGTGGCGATCTCCCGATCGGGTTCCTGTCTGGCGATGAGGTCGATCTCGGCAAGTAGTGACTCGACATAATCGCCATGCTCGTTCTGATGCCGGGCATAGACATTGAAATCGCAGTATGGGCAGATGCGGGCACAGTACGGGACATGGATGTAGACGCCGATGGGTGCCGATTGTGGAGCGGGAGCGATCACGGGGCCATCGATTCCGGTGCAGCGGACGAACCGTCGACCTGAAAGTATACGGTCCGGGGTCATTCACGGGCTGGCCTCTACCGATTTCGACAGCCCTCACCCCCGACCCCTCTCCCAAAACTAGGAGAGGGGAGAGAATGCGTTGGGGCGGTGTCGTGGATCATGTAGGGGCGTACGACCCTGTACGCCCCATGTTCGCACGCAGGCCCCGGGTCGACAGGGGCGTCGACCCCTACATCGGGCTTGAACTGGGTCCCATTGCCTACAGCTTGACGATGCCGGTTGCGCGGTCGATGGTGATGTCGGTGCCGTATGGCTTCGACAGTTCGGCCATCCACTCCAGGATCTTCTGGCCGTGATCGGGTGTTGCCATTCGTGGGACACCGCGATCCGGGATTGGCTGCCCCGGGCCGAGTGACAACGGATGCAGCTTGATCTCGGACAGCTCGCCATCGACGAATTTGACCATCGGCAGCACGGTCTCCCAGTACGGATCCTTCGATACGAAACTGCGGGTTCCGTTGGCGCTGACGTGTTGAAACAGCTCAACGGCGCTGGCCGATGGATCGACCGCCAGCGATGTGTAGTCATCGGCTGGCATGTGCTGGACGGTCTCGTGCTGGAAGATGAAGTTGCCGAGTGAGTAGAAGATCGGCTTACCCTTGTAGATCTCCAGCCCTCGAAGCATGTGCGGGCCGTGGCCGACCACCATATCGGCACCGGCATCGATGCAGGCACGGGCGAACTCCGGGATGAAGTCGGCTGCTTCCCACATCTCATTCTTCGGTTCGTGGGCATGGATGCTGGCAATGGTCAGATGCGAGACGGATGCTGCATCGCTGACTGATTTCGTGTTGCCAGCCAGGTCTTTCTCGTGCGGTTCCGTGCGAATGTCGAATTCGTCACCGACGATGAAGGAGCGATCGGCCAGTACCAGCTCGCCATCACGCTTCGGTGGCTGCCCGAAGCCCATATCGACACGCCACTGGCGCCATTTCTCGGCACCGGTCTTCTCGGCGACGCGCTTGATAGCGTCGTAGTGCTCCTGATCGACCACGAAGAGCCGGTCATATCGCTGCGGGTTGACGCCGGGTCGGCCCGATACGTCCGGGCGCTGCTCTCCGGCATGCTGGCCAGCGCCGAAGGTCGAGGCGCAACCCATGAGCCCGACGCGGCCGCTGGCGGTATCCAGATAGGCCGGCCGTCGGGCTTCAGCCAGGTGTTTGCCAGCACCGGCGACGGCGAAATCGTTCTCTCGCAGCACGCGCAGGGTTTCCAGGCAGCCGTGCTCGCCGTAATTGAGGGTGTGGTTGTTGGCGAAGGCAGTGAGGTTGAAGCCCATCCGCCGGATGTCGGCCGCCATGCGCGGATCGGTGGAGATATTGCCGCCGCCACTATCGACCACTGGCGAGCCCTCGAAGTTGCTCATCACGATTTCGGTGTTGGTGAAGGCGACGTCGGCAGAGCGAATCAACTGGAGCATCTGCTGGTACTCGGCGTCTCGATACTCGGGCATCCGGCGGGATATGAGCGAGTCTCCGGTTGCGGTCACGGTGATTTCACGCGGCATGGATAAGTCCTTTCAGGGCCCTCACCCCGACCCCTCTCCCAATTCCGGGAAAGGGGGAGACGAGAGGGCGGCAATCAACGTCTAATCTGCGATCGATGTAGGGGTCGACGCCTCTGTCGACCGGGGGCCTGCGTGCGAATATCGGGCGCACCGGGGGCGTGCGCCCCTACATCGGGCCAATCGGGGGCTCTGTTACGGCTCCCAGGTCATGTCTGCATCGAACGGATAGATCGGGCGCGCCAGCTTGTGATACTCGAGCAAGGTCAGGTCCGGGTTCGTCAGACCGGGTGTGTTGACTTCCACGATCTCCGCGGCAATCGGCGTGAATGCGGCACGGAAATGAACAGAAGACTTCACCACCAGGATCTGTTGCTCGGTTGGCTCGATTCCCTGGGATCGCAGGACTTCCAGATCGGTCGGCTGGTAGCGCAGTGACGTCACCACAACCTTGACCTTGCCGCCGTTCTGGCCGTCCAGTTCGACCACCGCGGTATCGCCCAGATCGACCTGCACGCCGGTGTTCATCGGACCGGTGTGGACGAATTTGCCGTCGGTGAGACGGACCACGGTTCCGGAGACATCGAGCGGTTCGCCGTGCATATTGTCGACTTTCGCGCCGAGCTTGAGCTGGACGGGATTGCCCTCGCCAGCTGCCTGGGCTGCTTTCACCGATTCCGGATCGACCATCGGCACCAGTGCAGTGTTGGTGGCACCGAGCCGGAGCAATGCTTCGAGCAGAACGGTGCCGTCGGCCGGTCCACCACCACCCGGGTTGTCGCTGATGTCGGCCAGCACGATCGGCTTGACGCTGCTCTTCATGGCGTCGGTAACCGCCAGATCGACCGGCTTTGGCTCCACCCGGAACTCGTCCTTGATGCTCCAGAGGTAGGTCGCGAGCCGGTTGGCGGCGTCCCGGGCATGTGCTTCGTCGTTATCAGCGGTGACGATGATGCTGAAGTTGGTCGGCGCGATGTCGGCAAACGGGAAGCCGGGCAGGTAGCTGACGTTCATGATGCCGCGCTCGTGCTCGATCTCCCGAGCCAGCCGCTTGAAGGTCAGCATCGGCTCAGCGTGGGTGTGCTGACGCTGGATGGCGGTCAAGAGCGGGACCTTGACGATGACCGGGGTCGGCTTCTTGCCACCACGGACGATCTCCGCCATGTGAATTCCGGCCTCGTAGCCGCGCTCGTAGGGATCGGTGTGCGGATACTCATCGTAGGCAACGCAGACCGAGGCGAGATCGACCAGCTCCTGGGTGATGTTGCCGTGAAGATCGAGTTCGACGATTACCGGCAGGTCTGGTCCGACGACCTCCCGGACCTTTCGTACGATGTAGCTCTCGCCATCGTCATCGAGCTCGGAGACCATCGCTCCGTGCAGGGAGAGCAAAACGCCATCGAGCGGCCCGGTGTCTTTGACCTGTTGAATCATCTCGGCCAGTCGCTTCGTCAGCGTTTCGGTTGCTTCGGCGGTAACCGGCCCGGCTGGAACGGCGGAGGCCATCATCGTCGGGACAACGTCGTAGCCAGCGACCTGTGCCGCATCGATGAACCCGCCGAGGGCAGATTTTGTGCCGGTAAAGGCGCTCATGAGGTCGTCTGCCTCATGGTAGCCGCGCTCGTAGAAATGCTGCAATGTGGTTGGAACGGTGGAGAAGGTGCTGCTCTCGTGGCTGATGCCACCGATTGCGACACGCATTGCGATGACCCCTTTCGCTATGAGTCGTAGTAAACGCGAACGAGAGGACCAAGATGGCCCTCTCGTCTGTTTTCGCATGACTTTTCCGCTTGTGCAAACGGTAGCTCGTTCCGAACTACTCGTCCTACTCGCGCTGGCGTGGGTCGAGCGCGTCTCGTAGCCCATCACCGATCAGGTTGAAGGCCAGCACGGTCAGCGTGATCATCACGCCGGGCACGATCGCCATGTGCGGGAATCGCATGATGTGCGGCCGTGCGTCCGAGAGGGAGCGCCCCCAGGATGGTGTCGGCGGTTGAACCCCGAGACCTAGGAACGATAGCGCGGCTTCCAGAATGATGATGCTCCCGATACCGAGCGTGAACATCACGATGACTGGCCCAAGGATGTTCGGCAGCATATGCCGCATGATCAGCCGGGGCGCCTTTGCACCAATGGCTCTGGCAGCCAGAACGTAATCACGTTCCCGCAGGCTCATCATGTCTGCCCGCACAACGCGAGCAAACTGTGTCCAGACTAACGCCCCGATGATAAGAATCACGTTCCTCAGGCTCGGCCCAAGGACAGCAGCCAGTACCAGCAGGATCGCCAGCAGCGGCACCGCCATGACGGTATCGATCAAGCGTGACAGTATCGAGTCTGTCCAGCCACCGAAATAGCCGGCAATGGCTCCAATGGCAACCCCGAGGACTGCCGTAATTGTGGTGGCGAGCACACCGACGAGGAGAGCCGTCTGGGCTCCCCAGATCGTCCGGCTGAGAACATCTCTGCCCACATGGTCGTTTCCAAGCCAGAAGTCAGACGACGGTGACGCCCCGCGCATTCCAGGGAAAATCTCGGTCGGATTTTCCGGGGCAAAGACCATCGGAAAGATTGCGAGTATTGTCAGGATCACGATGAATCCGAGTCCGACGAGCCCGGCCCGGTATCGCATGAACCGGTTCAGGGCGCGACGAAACTCTGACCGCTGATTGGTCTGCAGTCTGGCCAGTTCCGAAGATCCAGATTCCGTTTGGGAGCGTTGCACCGGCCGATCTTCCGATGTCTCTGACATAGCTGAGTCCCCCCTCTGTTACTGGATCCGGATCCGTGGATCGATGTAGGCGTACGTCAAATCTGTCAGCAGGTTGCCGACTACGACCGCAACTGCGAACAGGAGTACGATCGCCTGCATCACCTGGTAATCGAGGCGTTGTACTGACGTGACGAATAGCTGTCCGAGTCCCGGCACACTGAATACGGTCTCAACGACGATGGTGCCACTGAGGATGAAGGACAGACGGTAGCCGATAATCGTGACCACCGGTAGCAACGCGTTTCGGGCGATATGGCGGAAGATCACCGGAAACTCAGCGAGACCTTTTGCCCGAGCAACATTGACGAAATCCTGAGTCATCACGTCGATCGTGGAACTGCGCATCATACGCGCGAGCAACGCGGTCTGTTCCAGCGCCAGGACTGCAACGGGCAGGATGAAAGCACTCCAGGTGCGTAAGCCTGAACTGGGCAATATCCCGAACGTGCCCGCAAAGAGGAAGATCAGCATCAGGCCGACCCAGAAGTTCGGCAGGGCAACACCGAGTGTCGCTCCGAGCATGCTGACATAATCGAAGGTTGAATAGCGACGGATTGCCGCGATCATCCCGACTGGCAAGGCGATGCCGATCGATACGATCATCGCCAGGATATTGAGCTGTAACGTTACCCAGGCGGCTTCGGTGACCATCTCGGATACATCGGTTCCGCGGCGCACCACTGACTGGCCGAAATCACCCTGGAAGGCATTCCCAAGCCAGACGAAGTACTGTTCGTGAACCGGTCTGTCCAGTCCCCACTGAGCACGGATGCGCTCGATCTGCTCATCGGTTACCCGAGCTTCACCCACCATGATGTCGATCGGATCCCCTGGCGCCAGGTGCATCAGCCCGAAGGTGAATACCGTCACCAGAAGAATAACGACCATGCCCTGGAGAAGTCGCCGGATGATATAGGTCAGCATTATGAGTCCCTGTTCTCACGTCCCCCGCTACAGGCGGGTTCTCCGGTCTCTTGCATTTCGCCCGGACTTCTTACAGTTATACGTTCCTGAATTCTGGATAACCGTCAGACTGAGAGTCTCATCTGTGGTGACTTGGCTACAGCTACTTCCGGAAGTTGCCGGGTGGGGCAATTGTATGAACAATGCGCCACCCGGCTCCCATGTCAGTGAACTGCGTACGTCGTCAGGACTAGTCCTCGACGAGGTAGAAGTCGCGGATGTAGCGGATGAGTGTCGAACCGGTCGACAGGAGGTCGTCCGTGTCAGGGCGGCCCTGAACGTTGACGCTCCAGTGCTGGAACCAGTCCCAGTACATCATGAAGAGCATCGGTGCTTCTTCGGCAACGATCTCCTGGATCTCGTGGTAGATCGGTACTCGATCATCTTCGTCGACCTCGAGAAGGCCGAGGTTGAGAAGCTCGTCGACGCGATCGTTCTCCCAGAGGTTCCAGTTGTTGCGAGCGGTGGAGTGCAGCGTGGCTGTGCCATCTGGCTCTCCGTCGGTGCCGCCATAGGTCCAGTTGTAGAGCGAGGCATCAATGGTGCCGTCTCGCTGGCCTTCCTGAATGGTTGCCAGCGGCGCTTCCTGGATCTCCATGTCGATGCCGACTGCGGCCAGGTACTGCTGGACGACTTCGGCTTCTGGCAGGCGGGCTTCGTCACCGGTGATCGCGGTACAGACGAAGTGGCATTCCACGCCGTCGCGCTCACGGATTCCGTTGCCGTTGAGCTCCCAGCCGGCTTCCTCGAGGACCTCTTCGGCCATCTCGGGATCGTATGGGTACTCCTTGACATCCGGGTTGTAGAACGGCTCGAGCGTCGGTGCCAGGTTGGCGGTCGCCTTGGTGGCGGCGCCGAGGAACACGTCGTCGATAACCTGATCGCGGTCGGTTGCGTAGAGCATTGCCTGTCGAACAGCAACGTCGCTCAACACCTCGTGCTGGTTGTTCAGCGGGAAGTGGTTGAGGGACAGGGTCGGGACCACGTAGGAATCGAAATCTGGATCTTCTTCGAGCTCCAGATCGTCGTCGATAACCGGTGGCCAGACGATGCTGTGGGCTTCGCCGGTCTGCAGCTGCAGCGTTCGGACGGAGCCTTCCGGGATGATCTCCTCGGTCAGGTAGTCTACATACGGGCGTCCGCGCCAGTGATCTTCGAATGCAGCCAGCCGGCAGAATTCGGCCGGGCTGTAATCTTCGACCATGAACGGGCCGGTGCCGATTGGATCGCTCTTGTAGTTGTCTTCGCCGATTTCCTCATGGTGGTGAGCTGCGACGATCTCATTCTTTGCGGCACGGCGCAGGAATGATGCGTCGGTCTCGGACATGTTGACAACGAAGGTGTAGTCATCGACAGCTTCGACGGAATCGATAGCCGTGTAGTCGCCACCAAGCACCGTTGCGTTGTCTTCGTCCATGTGGAATTCGAAGTTGTAGACGCAGTCTTCAGCGGTGAATTCTTCACCGTCGTGGAACATAACGCCTTCTTCGAGATGGAAGGTGTATTCCATCCCGTCGTCAGTGACTTCATAATCGTGAGCCAGCTCATGCTCGATCTCGTAGTGCCAGTCGATAGCAACGAGGCCGTCATGAATGTTGGTGATCATGGCCCAGTGAACAGTTGGTCCGCGATCGTCCGGGCTGAGACTCTCGATCTCGTGATGGCCGAGAATCACGATTTCCCCGCCGTAGCGGTCGTCATCGTCGACATCATCGGCATCGTCAGCCGGTTCGTCATCGTCGGTGTCGTCAACCGGCTCATCGTCGTCGTCGGTATCGGCGACGTCGTCCGTGTCATCGGTGTCGACAGCGGGTTCGTCGTCGTCGATATCATCAGCGACGTCATCGTCCGTATCGTCATCCTCACAGGCAGCCAGCAATGTGCCGACAACCGGTACGGTTGCACCGAGAAGCGCTGCTCGCTTGAGCAGCAAACGGCGGCTCATCGGCAACGCCGTTAGAATCTTCTCGAGATCTCGAGGGTCTGCCATAGGATTTCCTCCTCCTGTTGTGGCGAACGAGAAGAATGCCAGTTCCTGCCCGTACTCATCAAACGGGACAAAGCCCCCTGCGATTCGCGGGTGTTTGTATGGAGCTGATCTGCTCGTTTCCCCAGCAATGTCGATGGAGTTAGTCTAGCACGCAGTCTGCAACTGTTTCAATTTTCTGTGAAATTCCGTCCTGCTGTGCGGAGCGCACGATGCCGAAAGCATATGTTCTGTTCTGGATAACCCGCCGATGCATCCTGTCGCGTTGCTGGTTTATGCGTGTTTGCGCAACGAGAGATGCCGTACATTGAATTCAGCATTGAATGGGTGATGCGTGGGTGATCGAGACCGCGAATTCATGCCGGTGGGCGAAAGAGGAAGAGCCACTCCCAGGTAAGAGTGGCTCTTCGAGCTGTCGATTCTTGCCAGTGCGTGCTGCTGTATTACTCTCGCTGATGCGGATCGAGCGCGTCCCGCAAGGCATCACCAACCAGGTTGAAGGCGAGCACGGTCAGCGTGATTGCGATCCCCGGAATGATGCTGATATGCGCGTAGGTACGCATATGCTGGCGCCCTTCCGAGAGCATTCCGCCCCAGGATGGATTCGGAGGTTGCACTCCGAGTCCGAGGAACGAAAGCGCCGCTTCGAGAATGATCACGCTACCAACCGAGAGCGTCGCGATCACGATAATCGGGGCGAGTGCGTTCGGGATCATGTGCCGGGCAATGATCCGTGTGGTGCTGGCTCCGATGGTTCGGGCCGCCAGCACGTAATCACGCTCACGAAGACTCATGATATCGGCACGCATGACACGGGCATACTGCGCCCAGATCGCCATGCCGATCGCAAGGACAGTGGTAAACAGCCCCGCTCCCAACACCGCCACGAAGGCGATAATCAGCACGAGCAGCGGGATCGCCATCACGGCATCGATCAACCGTGAGAGGATCGAATCGACCCAACCGCCGAAGTACCCGGCAGCCGATCCGATGATGACGCCGATCCCAACCGAGATGAAGGTGGCTGTGAGGGCAACGATCAACGCCACCCGGGTGCCGTAGATCATCCGGCTCAGAATATCGCGGCCGATTTCATCGGCACCCAGCGGGTGATCCCACGACAGTGGGGCTCCTCGCGTTGTGGGGAACTCGGTTGCCGAATAAGGCGCGAGAAACCCTGGGAAGAGCGCGATAATACACAGTATGCCGATGAAAAAGAGCCCGACGAAGGCCGGTCTATACCGCTTGAACCGGTTCCAGGCGCGTCGAAACTCTGAGCGATGCTCACGCTCCTGGCCAGCCAGTTTCTGCAGCGCGTTATCATCCCCCGCACTCGTGGCGCGTCGCTGTGAAGTCTGATCCTGTTCAGAAGAACTCATGGTGTTGAACTACTTCCGCTAATGAGCATCGTCCCCTACCCTAGCCGGATACGCGGATCAATATAGGCATAGAGGATATCCGTCAGGATATTGACGAGCACGATTACAACGGCGAACAGGAGCACCATAGCCTGGACAACCTGATAGTCAGATCGGTAGACCGCACTGATAAACAGGCGCCCCAGCCCGGGAATGGCGAAGATCTGCTCCACAATGATCGTGCCGCTGAGCATGAACGCAATGCGGTAGCCGATGATCGAGGTGATCGGCAGCATGGCGTTGCGGACTGCGTGGCGAATAATCACCGTGTAGTTCGGTAGTCCTTTGGCTCGCGCCGTGCGCACATAGTCTTCGGTCAATACTTCGATTGTCGAGCTACGCATGAGGCGGGCAAGCAACGCTGTCTCGGCAGTTGCCAGAACCGCCACAGGCAGAATCCAGCCATGCCAGCTGGCAACACCGGAAACCGGTAACCATCCCAGCGTCAGGCCGAACAGCAGCAGGAGCATGAGCGCCAGCCAGAAGTTGGGGATGCAGATACCCAGAACGGCGACGAGCATACTGCTGTAATCCAGTGCCGAATAGCGTTTAACACCAGCAATAACCCCGAGCGGTATAGCGATACCGATGGAGACAAGCAGTGTATAGACATTCAAATAGATCGTTGCCGGTGCGGCGTTGGCGATCATGGTGTTGATCGTCTGCCCCGGCCGCATGATGGAGTCACCAAAGTCACCGCGGACCATGCGTGACATCCAGTTGATGTACTGCTCATGGATTGGTAGATCAAGGCCCCAGCGCTGACGAAGCAGTTCGATCTGCTCACTGGTCAGCGGTCGTTCACCGACGAATGCCTCGATCGGGTCTCCCGGTGAAATGTGCATCAGGGAGAACGTGATGATACTGACGATGAAGATCGTCAGCATGCCCTGCAATAGTCGTCGGATGACGTAGTTGAGCATAGTGCTGTGTCATTCCCCACACGCACGAAGGTGTGCATACGAGCCCGGCGGCAAAACGGAGGGAACCGCGTGTCGGTTCCCTCCAGCAGCTTTTCGTTCAGGACGGTGGTTCGCCGCCTGAATTACTCTTCGATCCAGAGCTGGCGAAGCTGCGTGTTTCGATACAGGTTGGAGCCTGCGGTTACCTCATCCGGGGAGGGCAGACCGTGGACTCGCTGGTTCCACTGGTTGAACCAGTCCCAGAACATCATGTAGAGGCATGGGACATCTTCAGCGAACTGCTGCTGCACCTGGCTGTAGATCTCGGCACGCGCTGCCGGATCTGGCTCACGAACACCTTCGACGAGAAGTTCGTCCATCTCGTCGCTGCTGTAGTGGTTGAAGTTGTTTCCACCACCCGAGCTGAGCGTTACGCGGGCATCCGGCTCACCGTTGGTGCCGCCGTATGTCCAGTTGAAGAGCGCCATGTCCCCGGTCCCCTCACGCATTGGAGTGGAGCCTTGCGGGTCTTCGATGATCTGCATGTTGAAGCCAACCTGGTTCAGGAATTCCTGGACCATCTCGGCTTCCGGGCGACGAGCTTCGTCACCGGTGAGAACGATACATTCCCACTCCATGACGACGCCGTCCTTCTCCCAGATGCCATCGCCGTTGCGTTCCCAGCCGGCATCTTCCATGATCTCGATCGCACCGTCCGGGTTGAATTCATATTCCCGCACATCTGGGTCGTACCATTCTTCAAGCGACGGCGCCAGGTTGGCAGTTGCCTTGGTGGCGGCGCCAGCGAAGACGGAGTCGATCACCTGGTCACGGTTGATGGCGTGCATCATCGCCTGGCGAACTTCGCGCTCCTGGAAGTAATCGCGGGTGTTGTTCATCGGGAAGTGGTTCAGTGAAACACTGGATGTCTGGTAGGAGACAATCCCGAGATCATCGGCTTCCTCGTGCATTCGAACGGCATCATCAACACCGACCATCCAGATGGAGGAGTCGGCGCCGCCGGTCTCGAGCTCGAGTACGCGGACAGAACCTTCAGGAATGACACGAATGTCGATCTCATCCAGGTGCGGTCGTCCGTCCCAGTGATCTTCGAATGCCTCGACCAGGGTGTGATCGTCTGGATCCCACTCCACGAGCTTGAAGGGGCCGGTGCCGATTGGATCGGCGCTGTAGCCTTCGTAGCCGAGTTCTTCGTGGTGGTGAGAGCCCAGGATCATGGCGTTGAGTCCGTTACGGAGGAACGATGCGTCGGCTTCAGCCATGTGAACGACGATCGTGTAGTCATCCGGGGCTTCGACCTCATCGACCGACACAAAGTCTGCCGCCGTGACGGCAGCGTTTTCTTCGTCCATGAACCACTCGTAGGTGAACTTGACGTCTTCGGAGTTGAACTCTTCGCCGTCGTGGAAGAGGACGTCTTCGCGCAGCATGACGGTGTATTCCATGCCGTCATCGCTGATCTCATAGTCAGTGGCGAGGACCATCTCGAGCTCGAATGCGTGATCGATACCGATCAGCGGCTCGTGGATCGCGTTGATACCGGTCCAGGTGACGGTCGGGCCGTCATCGTCTGGATGGAGCGATTCCAGTGGGTGGTGACCCAGCAGGATCAGGCGTCCACCATCCTGGCCATCGGCGACGTCATCATCATGATCGTCTTCTTCGTCATCATGATCGTCTACCGGCTCTTCATCATCATCTTCGTGGTCGTCTTCTTCGTCATCTACTTCTTCGTCATCTACTTCGTCGTCATCGGGGTCGACTGCTGGCTCGTCATCGTCGGTATCGTCGGCGACGTCCGGTTCGTCATCATCGGTATCGTCATCCTCGCAAGCAGCAAGGAGTGAACCGAAGATCGGCAGCGACACACCCAGCAGCGCGGCGCGCTGAAGCAGGTAACGGCGGCTCATTGGGGCTGCGTTGAGCAGCTGAGCCAATTCTCTCGGATCGCGCATCAAGTCTTCCTCCTCAGGTGACTTATGCTGAGTAATAGGTCCTCCGATGATGAAGCAGTGCGTTGATCCCGTCGGCCCGACAGTTTCCTCATTCTGCTCGTCAGAAAAGGTGCGTCGGGAGTGGGGATGGAAACGCGCTTCGTCACCGAATGATGAGCTAGTCTACTATCCTTTCGCGAACTCCGTCAAATCACTGAAACCGCATAACAAACCCTAAGAATCTTCTTTATACGGCTGTGTGGTAACCCACTTCAGGTCGGGGTGTATCAAAAGGTACTATGCGGAAGATTTGTTTTGCGCATAAATCAGGTTCCAAGCGGCTTCTGTTGCGTCGGCCAGATCTGCTGGCGCTGGCTTTCCTGCATAGCGTGCCCACATGTACGCCTCAGTGATCTGGGTCAGCTCGTCTCGCAGATCGGGTTCATCCTTGCTCAGCCTGTGAGCGAACGCGACCGGGGTTTCGTGGGGTGATCGTGGACAATCCGCCTGCTGCTGGTGCCGAAGGAATTGCCGGTAGACGAGCCTGATTCTCCGGGTTGCTTCCCATTCCGGACCAGCAGGCAGGTCGTCTGGTTGCCGGCCGATCATTGCGGATACCCACCCCCGGATGCGTGCCAGCAAGGCTGGCTGCGCCTGGCGCCAGTCGATCAACGATGACGTTTGTGGATCGTCGCGGTGAGACCAGCGCCGTCGTCGCCGGAACATGTATCGGATGAGCGCAAGCAAGATGAGCAGCAGGATGATTCCGACGATGAGATACCTGACCGGGTCATCGACGGTCAGTCCGATGCCTCCAGCATCGTCGGCTTCAATGCCGGTACCGGGTGAAAGGTCGAGCTCGGGGAAGCTCTCCATCGGCTCGAACCCCTGACGTTCCAGAAACCAGATCAGTGGCGAGATGAGCACAAATGCGATCACGGCCAATGTGAGGATCGCGGCCTGGAGCAGGAACCGGATCAACCAGATGACGGGAGAGATCACGGTAATCATCAGATCAAGCGTGTCCCTGGTCAGCACGCCGGTGGCGGACACCGCGAACCCGGCGATCACCAGGGTGGGGACGATGAGAATCAGCGCCCAGACCCAGCCATTCTGGGGCGCTGCCGGATGATCGAATTCTGGTTGCCGGGCGATCGCCACGCTGATCAGGCAGGCGACAACGAAGCCGGCGAGCGCTGGCGTCAGGTATTCGGTGATCAGGAACGCGTCCGGGCCAACGATCAGGGTCAGAATCGCTCCGACAGCCAGCCAGATCAGCCCGTACCTGAGCAGCGAGTAGGCTGTTTCGAGGGACGGTTCCGAACGGGACCGACCTCGCCACCAGGCCAGGACAACCAGGCCGATCAACAACCAGACGGATCGTGAGGCGTCGGACTCTCGCAGAATCAGCGATTGCCCGGCT
>REEK01000041.1 GCA_007695115.1 Sphaerobacteraceae bacterium | reverse complement strand
CCTTCCCTCCTTCGCTGGGGAGATCCGACGTTTCCGGTCGAACGCTGACCGATGTTGCTGAGGCGCTGATCGCTTTGCCACAAGCGTAGGTCGATCGGCTTCGGCGTAATCATCGTTACGGAGATCAGCACCTTGCTCGGCTAGTGTCGAGGAACGAGGAATGCGTTCAACTTTCTTCAGATGTAGAACTGTTCCTTAGCACTGGCGCAGCCTGCCACTGATGGCAACAAGAAGGAGTCAATGACAGATGGCAACCACGAAGCAGCATCCAGCGACAGACATCGGAATGAATACAGACGTTCCGGATTCTTCAAATAAGGCGGAAAGCTACCGGCGCGTGCGTTCATTCAGCGAGAAGTTGTGCGAAACACTTGTGCCCGAAGATTACGTGATTCAGACGATGCCGGACGTCAGCCCCACCAAGTGGCATCTGGCGCACATGAGCTGGTTCTTCGAGACCTTCATCCTCAAGGAGTTCCGGCCTGACTATGAGACGTACCATCCGGATTTCGCCTACCTCTTCAATTCTTATTACGTCGCCGCAGGTGAGCGTCATTGCCGGCCGAAGCGAGGGCTGGTCTCTCGACCGACCGTTGAAGACACCTTCAAGTACCGGGCCTATGTTGATAAGCACATGATCGAATTGCTCGAATCTGCCGACACGGAAATGCGGGCGGGTATTGCGCCGCTTCTCGAGATCGGCCTGAATCACGAACAACAGCATCAGGAACTGATTCAGATGGATATCAAGCATGTGCTGACCGAGAATCCGTTGCGACCTGTCTATCGAGACCGGAAGGATCCCGGAGTTTCGGGTACAGCGCTATTGACCTGGAAAGCGTTCGACGAAGGGGTCTACTGGTTCGGACACGATGGCGACGGGTTCAGCTTCGACAATGAAGGCCCGCAGCATCGTCAGTTTATCGAGTCGTTCGAGCTGGCGTCTCGACTCGTAACCTGCGGTGAATTTCTCGAATTCATGCACGATGGCGGCTATGAGCGGCCGGATCTCTGGCTCTCCGAAGGATGGGCAAAGGTTGAAAACGAAGGCTGGGAGTCGCCGTTCTACTGGGAGAATCATGATGGCCAGTGGATGCTGATGACCCTCGCCGGGATGCGACCAGTTGAAGAGAACGAACCGGTCTGCCACGTGAACTATTTCGAAGCTGATGCGTTTGCTCGCTGGGCCGGGGCGCGACTGCCAACCGAGTTCGAGTGGGAACTGGCGGCTCGGGATGTCGAGATCAAAGGAAACTTCGTGGAAGACGGGTACCACCATCCGGTTCCGGCGCCGCATGATTCAGGCGGCGAACTGACTCAGATGTTTGGTGATGTCTGGGAGTGGACTCGGAGTTCGTACGCTCCGTATCCCGGGTACTATCCAATCGAAGGCGCACTGGGCGAGTACAACGGGAAATTCATGAGTAACCAGTATGTATTGCGTGGTGGATCCTGCGCTACGCCAGGTGATCACATTCGACCGACGTACCGGAATTTCTTTCCGTCTGATGCCTGCTGGCAATTCAGCGGGATCCGGCTTGCACGAGAGGTCTAACGTGGTTTTGAACATGACCCGCACAATCGCACAGGTAGAGAACAGGTCCTCGACCGATACGTTTCGACTGGACGTGCTGACTGGACTTTGCCAGCCGCAAAAGGTTACGCCGGCCAAGCATCTCTACGATGAGTATGGCTCGCAGCTCTTCGACCAGATCACCGAACTCGAGGAGTATTACCCGAGCCGCACGGAAACCGCGATCATGCGGGAACACGGAGCGGAGATGGCCCGGCAGATCGGCCCGGGCTGTCTCCTGATCGAGTATGGAAGTGGCAACAGCGCCAAGACACGTGTCCTTCTCGACCATCTTTCGGAACCCGCTGGCTATGTGCCGATCGACATCTCCGAAGAGCACCTGCACAACTCTGCCGAGATCCTGGGAAATGAATACCCCGGCTTGAGGATCTTTCCGATCGCGACTGACTTCACTTCAAACGTCGAATTGCCCGAAATAGATGTGCCCGTCAGGCGGAACGTGGTCTATTTCCCCGGATCGACAATCGGAAACTTCAAGCCGGACACGGCGCGGAAGCTTCTGGCGTCCATCGCCGAACTCGCCGGCAAGGACGGGGCACTCCTGCTGGGCGTCGACCTTCAGAAGAGCGTCGATGTTCTCGAGGCAGCCTACAACGACGCCAGGGGAGTCACCGCGGCCTTTACCCTCAACATGCTGACACGAATCAATCGTGAACTCGATGCCGATTTCGACCTCGCTAACTTCGAACACATTGCCATCTACAATCACGAGCGGCACTGCGTCGAGTTGTTCATCGTGAGCCGACGTGATCAGACCGTTCGTGTCGGAAATTGCCAGTTTC
This sequence comes from Sphaerobacteraceae bacterium, assembly GCA_007695115.1. Taxonomy (GTDB): domain Bacteria; phylum Chloroflexota; class Chloroflexia; order Thermomicrobiales; family Thermomicrobiaceae; genus SLMJ01. Next base: position 2,069 of record REEK01000041.1, on the reverse strand, counting down.
ACTTCGCGGCTGGCGAGCGCATTCTGACTGAGCGCTCGCACAAGTACAGTCTGGCCGGGTTTGCGGAGCTCGCCAGATCCGCGGGCTTCGACGTGGCCGGTGTATGGATGGATGAGAATCAACTCTTCAGTGTTCAATACCTGACGGTGTAACGATTTCGATCCTCGACACGTCCATCTGGAGGGCTACCCGGTTCTGCCGGGGTAGTCTTCCAGCGCTTTCCCGACAATCGAAATCGCGCGGGTTAGCGTCTCCGCATCATAGACACAGGCAATCCGCACCTGCGTGGTTCCCGTGCCCGGAGTTGCGTAGAAATCGATCATCGGCGTTAGCATCACCGTCTCGTCGTTGATCGCAATCTCCCGGAGCATCCAGGCCGAGAATGCCTCGGCATCGTCTACCGGAAGATCAGCCACTACATAGAACGCACCGCCTGGCGGATGCGCCACCACTCCTGGAATCGCTCTCAATGCGTTGACAACTGCATCCTTGCGCTCCCGATAGGCCTCGACAACCGTGTCGACATACGGCCTGGGCGAGGTGAGAGCGCTGACCACAGCTCGCTGATCGATCATCGGCACAGCCAGTCTGAGTTCGGCGATCTCCAGCGCGGCGTCGATCACTGCCCGATTGCGACTGGCCAGACAACCAATTCGCAACCCGCAGACATTGAATCGTTTGGAGACGCTGTCGATCACCACGGCACATTCTTCCAGCCCCGGAATCGCCAGAGCCGAAGGCGCTGCCGGCCCATCGAAGACGATCTCCCGGTAGGTCTCGTCCGACAGCAGGAAGAAGTCGTTTTCGACGGCTACCGCGCCGACTTTCTCCAGATCGTTCTGTCCGTAAACCGTGCCCGTGGGATTGCTCGGTGAACAGATTAACATCGCCCGGGTGTTCGGGGTCACTAAAGACCGGACCACATCCGCATCCGGCGGGGCGAAATCCGGCCCACTGGGAATCGGAATCGGGTTCAGTCCGGTGATCGAGAGGAGTCCCTTGTATGGCGCGTAAAACGGCTCGGGGAGCAAGACATCATCGCCCGGATCACAGGTTGTCAGCAGTGCCAGCATGAGTGCCTCACTGGCTCCAGCCGTTATCAGCATGTCCTCACGCTCCAGATCCACACTGTGATGCGAATAGTAGATCTGCCAGGCACTCACGGCATCGGAGGCGCCTCGCGCTGGAGCATAGACGAGTTCTTCTCCGCTGGCGCGCTCAAGCAAACGAGTGATGCTCTCTGGCGGCGCCAGATCTGGTTGTCCGATGTTGAGATGGTGGACATGAATGCCGCGCTCCTTCGCCGCTTCAGCCAGTGGCGCCAGTCGCCGGATCGGTGAGGCTGGAAGCTGGCTGGCCCTGCCCGATGCCTGCATTTCCCGTGAAGCCCTTGCCATGTCCTGTGCTCCTCTCAGCATTTGCGTCGTTGTGTGTCGGATGGATCTGGTCTGGTGCTAGTCGTGAATGCCCGGTTGCGCGTATTGCCGCATGAATCAGGCCGGGCTAAGGTGGCGGTACACGAAGACCACTCGCTCGATTACTACCTGAGGAAGTGAACTATGTCTACAGTTCAACGCCAGACATTCAAACAGGAAGCGATCGCCGGAAAAGGGATGGTCACCTCGAACCATCCTCTGGCATCGCTGGCCGGAACCGAGATGCTGATGAATGGCGGTAACGCCGTCGACGCGGCCATCAGTTCGATGTTCACTCTGTCGATGGTCGAACCGATGATGACCACAATTTTTGGTGCCGGTTTCATCAATATTCGCCTCGCCGACGGCACGGTGACGACGATCGACAACTACGCGACTGTTCCGGTTGCGGCACGAAAAGACATGTTCGAGCCGATTACGGGATCGCTGGAGAACGACGTCGTCGATGATCTCAACAACACGGGCTACCTCGCGGTGGCCACCGGTGGGACGCTGCTCGGCTGGGCCACGGCGATCAAGAAGTACGGAAATTTGCCGCTCGATCAGGTGATCGCACCCGCGGTTCGTGCCGGGCGTCAGGGATTCCGGGTGAGCCCATACCTCCGGGCGATGATCATTCAGTGTCAGGATCAG
>REEK01000075.1 GCA_007695115.1 Sphaerobacteraceae bacterium | reverse complement strand
TCAGGGAAACGATGAACTGGAACGAGCCATGAACGTCTGAGAAGTGCCATTGTGATCATCTGGATCGAACCCCTGCCCGGCCACCATGGCCGGGCTTTTTCATGCCCGTTGGAAATCACCCGGTAGAAAGTGAGCCATGCAACCACGCGGCTACGTGGAACTCCATCTTCATACCGCCTTTTCGCTCCTCGACGGCGCGTCATTGCCGGAGGAGATGATCGATCGCGCCGTCGAGCTTGACTACCAGGCACTCGCTGTGACCGACCACAACGGGCTCTACGGTGCGATGGAGTTCGCCCGGGCCGCGAAAGCCGCCGGGATCCAGCCGATCACCGGTGCAGAGATCACCCTGACCGATGACACCCACCTGACGTTGCTTGCCGAGTCGTCAACCGGCTATGCCAACCTGTGTCGGTTGATCACCGCGGCGTATCGGGGGGAGCAGTTTGCCGATTCATCCGATCCATGTAGGGGTGGTAGTGAGGATGATTTATCCGATCGATGTAGGGGCGCACGACCCTGTGCGCCCGCGGTCCCCCTGGGAGACGATTCGGGCCGACAGGGACGTCGGCCCCTACACGGAGGGGTGGATTTCCTGGGAGACGATTCGGGCCGACAGGGGCGTCGGCCCCTACACGGGGGGGTCGGTCGTGAGGATCACAACCCGCATGACCCGGAACACCGGCACAACCCGCAACTGGATCCCGCACTGTTGTCGGAATACGCCGAGGGGTTGATCCTGCTAACCGGCTGTCGACAGGGGAAACTGGCGCAACTGATCGATGCCGGAGAACTCCAGGCTGCCGAGGATCTCTCGCATGCCTATATCGGGTGGTTCGGCCGGGAGAATGTCTACGTCGAACTGCAGCAGAATCTGGTGCATGGCGACACCCGGCGGGTGCACCAGATGGTCCGGCTGGCGAAGCAGGTCGGACTGCCATATGTCGCCACCGGCAACGTCCACTACCATCGTCGGGAGCGGCATCAGTTGCAGGACGTGCTGGTGGCGATCCGGCACCGGACGAGCCTCGATGGCGCGCACCAGTTCCGTCGCCCCAATTGCGAGTTCGATCTGCAGCCGGCCGAGCAGGTGGCGGTCCGTTTCGCCAGCTATCCGGAAGCGCTCGACGCCACGCTGGAGATCGCCGAGCGATGTGCGAAATTCGATCTGACCACCGATCTGGACTACGCGTTTCCGGATCATCCGACCGAAGCCGGTGAATCTCAGGCCGACGTGCTGGAGCGCATCTGCCGGGAGGCGATGGACACCCGCTACCCGCCGGACAGTGTCTATCGGGATCGAGCGGAGGACCGCCTTCGACAGGAGATGGATCTGATCAGCAAGCACAAGCTGGCTGGGTTCTTCCTGCTGTATCAGGATCTGATGCGCCTGGCGCATGAAGTCGCTGAGGAAGTTCGTGGGCCGAGCCTGGCCCGGAGCCATTCGATGCTCCCGCCAGGACGGGGCCGGGGATCCTCGGTCGGCTCGATCGTCTGCTACCTGATCGGCCTGTCCCACGTCGATCCACTGAAGCACAATCTCTTCCTGGGGCGGTTTCTCAACGAAGACCTCGCCTCAGTGCCGGATATCGACCTCGATTTCCCACGGGACATCCGGGAGCGGCTGATCGCCCGCGTCTATGAGGAGTACGGGCACGATCACGCGGCGCTGGTTGCGGCGTTTTCCACCTATCGGCTGCGTAGTGCGGTGCGGGATATCGGCAAAGCGCTCGGCCTGCCGGCAACGGATATCGACAAGATCGCCAAGATGAGCGAGGGCCGCTCGGCGAAGGATCTCGGGGAAGAGCTGGATCGCATCCCGGCCTATGCCAGTCGACGGGAGTTTCCACCGCTCTCTTTTCTGGTGGAACTGGCCGATCAACTGGCCGGATTCCCGAGACATGTTGGTCAGCATTCCGGCGGGATGATCATCTCTTCTACGCCGCTGATCGATCTGGTGCCAGTGCAGCCTTCGGCGATGGACGGGCGCTTTATCTGTCACTGGGACAAGGATTCCTGCGACGATGCCCGCTTTATCAAGATCGACTTTCTGGCGCTGGGGATGCTCTCGCTGGTGGAGGAATGCCTGGAGTTGATCGTGGATTCCGGCAAGGCTCCGATCGATCTCAGCCAGGTGGAGCTGAATGACCCGAAGGTCTACGACGCGATCTGCAAGGGCGACACGATCGGTATCTTCCAGATCGAGAGCCGTGCCCAGATTCAGATGCTGACTCGCACGAAGCCGCGCTGTCTGGAGGATCTGATCGTCCAGGTGGCGATCGTCCGACCGGGGCCGATCGTCGGTGGGGCGGTCAACCCATATGTCCAGAACCGGCAACGCAAGCTGATCGACCCGGATTTCGAGCCGCATTACGATCACCCCTCGCTGAAACCGGTGCTGGAGGAGACGCTGGGCGTGATTCTCTACCAGGAGCAGGTGCTGGAGGTCTCGATGTATCTGGCCGGGTTCAGTGCCGGGCAGGCCGATCAACTTCGCAAAGCGATGAGTCGGAAGCGCTCGAAAGAGGCGATGCTGCAGATCTGGGATCGGTTCCGGGATGGTGCCCTGGGGCGGGGTGTCGATATCGAGACGGCCCGGCATGTCTTCCGCAAGCTGATGGCGTTCGCGCAGTACGGTTTCCCGAAGAGCCACTCGGCGGCGTTTGCGGTGCTCTCCTACCAGTCCGCCTGGTTGCGGCTGTACCATCCGGCGGAGTTCACCTGCGCGCTCTTCAATAACCAGCCGATGGGTTTCTATGCTCCGCACGTTCTGGTCAACGATGCCAAGCGGCACGGGGTCCGGGTCTGGGGACCGCACATCAATGAAGGTCGGGCCAGTTCAACGGTGCACGATGGCAATGCCGTCCGGATCGGCTTCGGCTACGTGAAGGCGATGAGCGAGGATACTGCCTTGCTCATCGAACAGGAGCGGGACGCCAACGGGCCGTTCGCCTCGCTGGCGGATTTCGTCCGCCGGGTGCCGATCAAGCGGGAAGCGGTAGAGAACCTGGTGCTGGTCGGTGCCTTCGACTGCTTCGGGCTGGGTCGCCGGGAAGCGCTCTGGCAACTCGGTCTGTTCATCCCGGCCCGTGGTTACGGCAAAGCTGGCAAAGAGGCGAAACAGCAGCCGCTACCGCTGCCGGTGGAGCAGGACATGGTGCAGCTCACCCCGATGGCGCCGTGGGAGCAGATGGCGGCGGACTACAACACGCTCGGCCTCTCGCCCCGCTATCACCCGATGGGCCTGCTCCGGACGCACCTGCCAGCGGAGATCGTCACCAGCGTCGATCTTCAGACCTTGCCGGATGGAAGCCAGATCACGATCGCCGGGCTGATCGTCTGTCGACAGCGGCCAGGCACGGCCAAGAACATCACCTTCCTGCTGATGGAAGACGAGGTTGGGCTCTCCAACATCATCGTCTACCCGTACCTCTACGAGCAGGATCGTCTGCTGGTGCGACGGGAGCCGTTCCTGCTGGTGCGGGGCAAACTGCAGCGTCAGCAAGGGACGATCAACGTGATCGCCGAGCATCTGGAACCGCTGGATACCGCCCGGCAGCACTACGATTCCCCGGCACCGGAATCGGTCAACTACGATGCCGAGCCAGGCGATCCGGTTTCGATGACCCGCACCGTGGTCAGCCCTCGGGCGCACAATTTTCATTGATGCGGGGCGACGTATTGACATCAACTAGCGGAAGAAACGATGATCCCAGTGAACCTTCCACCCTGAAGAATGAGTACGCATTCATATGTCTGGACGACGAACAGGTGAAGGAAACGAACAAACGTTGGAGTTCATCCGCGCCTGCATCCAGGCTGGGAGATTCTTCTTCACGGAACATGCTTTGACCAGGCACCCGTTCGCAGAGGACTTCAGTCCTGAAGATGCGCTTGATGCGATAATGAATGGAGAACTCATAGAGAATTACGCCGAAGAATACAGATGCCTTGTTTCGGGGCCATCTCCGGGAATTACTTTGCACCGAGAGTACGTTTCGGACTACATTCACTGCGTAGTTCAGTACGACCGAGTTGACCGAATCGTTATCATTACAATGTACAGACCAAAAACCTCCGAGTGGACCAATCACTTCACACGGCGCCGGAATCGACCACGGGAGTAGACGATGAGCCACCAGCAAGCACACACAAATTACATGGACACTTGCGCCGAGTGCGGCTCAGCCACCGAACGTGTGACCACCACTGTTGACTATGAACTCGAAGGCCTGTCGATCACCGTCAAGAATGTGCCCGCTTCGGTATGCCCCTCTTGCGGGGAGAAGTACATCCCGGGCGCCGTTGGGATCGCGATCCACCGACAAGTCAGAAAGTTCGTCACTGCAGCGCACGAAAACTCAGTAACAGAAGGCCACGTTACTCTCACTGCTGAGCACAATGACGAACAGGCTCAATACACCACAGCCTAAGCGCACCGTGGTCAGCCCACGAGCACACAATTTTCATTGATGCGTGCAAGTGCAAACAGGCTATGAAAGATGCGAAGCAGCCGAAGACGGGCTACTCACGTGGCGAAGATAGACATTCTCTCCCCGTTCAGCCACCGCGATGCCCAGTCGAAAATTCTCGCGAACCAGGTCTGGTTCATCCGAAGGCAGCAGGATAAGCGTCGCGCCATCGGGGATCTCGTCAAGAATCGACGGATTATCGACGATCGACCTCGCGAACTCGAATGAGAGCGTAATGTTACGTTCGGTGAAGTCTGCTCTTGGATCCATGTTACGTCCCGCGGCACTTGAAAAACTCCCCTCTCCCAATATTGGGAGAGGGGGCGGGGGGTGAGGGCAATTCAGACCCTGGACCCTACCCGTTCTGCACAACCTTGACAGGTCCGTGGTCGTCGCAGTGATCGCCATGCGGGTGATGCAGGTGGCCATCGACCAGGTAGTCGACGTGGTCACCGTGCGGCACGGCTTCGTGGCCACAATTCGGGCCGTGAACGTGACCACCGTCGTGAGCGCTGCAATCGTGACCTGGGGTACAGTCGTCCGGGTTTGCCGGACTTACCGGAATGGCGTGTTCTTCGACGACGCCATCATTCCGCATCCGGTGCAGGTGCCCGTCGTGCAGATAATCGGTGTGATCTTCATGCTGGATCGCGGTGTGGCCGCATCCCGGGCCGTGAACGTGTTCGTGGTTGTCGTGTGTATGGTCTGCCATGTCGACCTCCATCTGGAGTTGCTTCATCAAGCGGTTCAGCAATGGCTATCCGCAACCGATTCTCACGAGATCAGTTCTTCGTATTGTGCGCATAACCTGTCAACAATCGTACTCCAGCGATAGTTCGCATGCACCAGTTGATACGCATTATCACCAAGCGACTGCGCCAGTGATCGATTGCGCAGCACCGAAACAACACTCTGAGCCATGTCCATCGGACGATCGGAAATAATCAGGTGTTTGTCGTCTTCAACGTCGAGACCCGATGCGCCGATCGACGTCGAGACCACCGGCCGACCACTGGCAAACGCTTCCAGAATCTTCAGTCTCGTCCCGCCACCGGAGAGCAGCGGAACCACAACCGCCGACGCCGAGGCGAGCCACGGGCGAACGTCATCCACCGAGCCACTGACCCGCACTCCGGAGAGTTCACCCAGCCGGATTACCTCATCGGGCGGATCAGCGCCGACGATGTTGAAGGTCGCGTTCGGTTCCAGATCTCGAATCAGCGGCCAGACCCGGCGCACGAAGTAGGTGACGGCGTCGGCATTGGGTTGATAGCGGATTGCCCCGGTAAAGACGATCGATCCCGGCTCGGCCGCATCCATTGGCTGGCGTTCGAAGAATTGATCGTCGACGCCGTTGGGCACAACCAGGCACTCCTCGCCGGTCACCGAACTCACCCGCTCGGCATCCGGCTCAGACGTCGCCAGGCAGAGATCGGCATCTTTCCAGGCCTGCTCTTCTTCCTGTCTGAGCTTCTTCCATTCCCAGCGGTTGAAGATACGTTTTGGACCGCTGGAGTTCTGGGCAGCCTGGCGAAGCACGTCGTATTCGATGTTGTGAAGATCGACCACCCGTTTGGCCTTGCCCGCGGTGCGATAGGCAGCCATCTGTGAGAACTCGATCTGCACGATATCGAACGACTCGCGGGCGAGCAGCTCATCGAGCCGTTTCTGCGCGGTGTCATGCCAGTAGAACCGGCGCTGGAACGAGTCGCGAGAGAGAAACGAGCGCATCTGGACCGAGCGCTTGCTCAGGTTGGCCGGTTGCCGGGCCGTGAGTGGGACCTGCGCGGTAATCAGTCGTTCGAACGCGGTGCTGGATTCGGCGGCATCATCGCCGGGTGCAGCCAGACTGAACACAGTCAGATCGGCACGCTCCTGGAGCTGCCGGAAGATGTTGTAGATCCGGGCGGCACCGCCAAAATCAGGCGGTGCCGGGAGATACGGCGCTATTGCGAGAATCTTCATAGAACCCGATTCGCCCGTCCCCAGTGATGGTCCAGAAAGTGGTCCATCTTCTTCGATGCAAGGATCTCCCGAACTTCTTCCTGTGTCTTCGGAGTACCCGGCAGATTGTCGTCGTCCGCCATCCGGGCAGCCAGTCGAGCCACCAGTACGGCGCTCATCTGCAGCCCACGAATGGTCACCTTGTCAACGGTATCCGCCTCGGTGTGGCCGTAACCCCGGCCGATCATTCCTGCCGTTGCGTCCTGGCTTCGGAGTGTCACGCTCGGGTAGCCAGCCAGGAAGTAGGGGAAATGGTCAGAATGTGCCGATAGACCACTGGTGACCGGGAAATCGTAGGTCAGATCGTCTCCGAGCTTCTCGAAATAGTTGATCAGTTCGGATTCGTCACCGGTTACGATCACCTGCTCCATGCCACCTTTGCCGCGGCCGGCACCGTCCAGATTGACCATGAGTTTGAGTGTTTCGGTCGATTCTGGCTTGCCGTACTGGTCGCAGTGGTTCCAGGAACCGAGCAGGCCGATCTCTTCACATCCAAAACAGACGATCCGGATCGTCCGTTTGAGTTGTCCGGCAAACGGGGCCAGCGCGCGTCCCGCCTCGAGTCCGGTCAGCGTTCCGGCGGTGTCGTCGGTGGCACCGGGAGCGATGTCGTGCCCATCATAGTGGCCGCCAAAGACGATCACCTCGTCCGGCTTCTCACTGCCCGGAATGTCTCCGACAACGTTCGAAGACGTCGATCGGTAGACCGCGTTCTTCGTGCGCAATCGCATCTTCGGTGAGCCACGCTCGGCCAATCTTCGAATGGCCATCCCTGCCTCGAATGAGACGCCGATTCCCGGGATTGCGGCGGTGTGATCTTCCACCGTATCCCCGCCGGGATTTCGCCCGTAGAGGGCACCGGTAATGTGAAGCAGGCCGGGGTTCTGGTTGATGAAGATGGCGGCCACTGCGCCGTACTCCACGGCACGACGATACTTGTCTGTGCGGTGGCTCTTGGTCTGACCGGGTCGATTCGTCTCGGCGTCGGTCAGTACAATTTTGCCGCGAATCGAATCCGCGAGGCGCTCGAAATCTGGTGCTTCGCCTTCGCCTACGTCGATCAGCGCACCTTCAAGGTTCACCGATCCAGTGTATGGCATGGCGATCGCCGAGAAGGACCGCTCGACAGGTTCCGTCATTGCCAGGAAGCATTCGCCACGTTCCCAGCTATACATGGCGAACTCTTCACGGTGGACGTTCTGCAGCCCATACTCGCGCATTTTGTTCTCGAGCCAGGCAGCGCCGTTGTGTTCGGAATCACTGCCACCGAATCGATGGCCGATATCATCACAGAGATGTTTCAGACTCTGATAGGCGACATCAGACGTCCAGATTTCACCGATTACATGCCGGTCAATCCTCTGCATCAAGTCACTCAAGTGAGCTACCTTTCCAGTGAGTTCTGTCTGTGCAACGTCCTATCAAGTTGATGCTGGCATTGTAACAGCGAATCGCCGCCTACGGGCATTGAGAGGTGCGGTAGGCTTGAGCCAGTTATCGAATCAGGTGACAAGAGGAGACCGATGAACCAGCATATCGAGGCCGCTACTCAGCACGCGATCAGCAATCTCCACGAAGATGCCCACGATATCTCGCTACCGCAGGACCTCTCAGAGATCGAGGCTGGTCCGGTGAACCGGTTGAGTGTCTCCTGGAAAGCGCAGGATGAGCTCCACATGGGCCACTTTCTGACCTGGACCGGGCCGGCGGACAACAGCCATGAATTCAGAATGTTGCAGGCACTGGCTCATACCGAGATCCCGGTGCCAGAGATCATCACGGCGGGCACATCCGGGCACCGATCAGTGATGCTCGGCGCTCAAGTCGAAGGTGATTCGGTTGCGTCGATGCTGGAGTCGGCCGGAATGCGCTGGGAGATTTCGACGATTGCCTTCGCGTTTTCCCGGTTGCTGGCCCGGATCCATTCGCTGGACTGGACGAAGGTAGCGCCGTGGCTGGAAGATCCGGAGTCAATTCCGGAAGACATCGTTGATGTTCAGGTCGAAGAGGCGTTTCAATGGCGGGAAGCGAATGCTGACTACGTGCCAGACGAATGGTCATCCTTCGTTCAGAAGACGACTGCCTGGCTTGATCTGCGCAGGCCAGTAGAGGTCTCTCTCTGTATCTGTCATGGGCAGTTTCATCCGCGGAACATCTTTGCGGTCGATGAGGACATCACTGCCGTCGTCAACTGGCAGAAAGCCCGGGTGACTGATGCGTCGGTCGATTTGGCAATGCTGCCAGTCTGGCTGAATGAGGTCGGGCTGTCCGCGGAGGATGCGGAACTATTTGCGCAGGCGGTCAATGGTTCCTATCTCCAGTCAAGCCCCCGTGGCCTGGGTAACACCCCGTACTATTCGGTAGCGATCCCGTTCGATCAACTGCTTGATCGCTTGCTCGATTCCGAGAATCCGCCAGAGCCGGAGGAGTTGGCGCGACTCAAGGAGACCGTCGAACGGGCAATGGCACTGGCTGGACGGGTTCCGTGGAAGAACCGGTAGCAGTCACCGGTTCTGGCTCGACGGATAGCGTGAAACGAACGAGGACACGAAGGTGAGCGAGGCGCAATTATCCGAACCGAGGCTTCGGCATGATCCTCCAGATATTCCGGGTTACCGGATGGAAGATCGTCCAGCGATTCCGATCAAGAAGCTGAATCTGCTTTCGTTCCCATTGGCGATTCCGTTCGGCGTCCTTTTCTATCTGATTGGGCTGCTGCTTCAACCGGATGGCGAAGTCATCCTGACGTTTTCAATCTGGTCGATAGTGGTGCTGGCGCTGATCGTTCTGTTGATCGTGCCGATTGCCCACGAAGCGGTTCACGGGATCGTGGCGAAACTGGCGGGCGCGAAGCCGTTCTACGGAGTCGGGCCGGGGTACGCCTACACGAGTTTCGAGGAACCGATCTCGCCCCGAAATTACATGCTCATTACGGCCGCGCCGCTACTGGTGCTGTCGGCGATCTGCATTGCCCTGTTTCCCCTAATTCCAGGCTGGTTTCTGTTCATTCTGGCGTTTGCGGTGACCAATGCCGCCGGGGCAATTGGCGACCTCTGGATCCTGAAGCGGATTCGTCACTTGCCGTCAGATGCACTGATCTACGATCTGGCCGATGGGTACGCGGCGTTCGTACCGGATAGATCCTGACAGGTTCAGTCGGCCTCATCCGGTGTGTTCAACGGACTCGCGTCTGGCTCGGTCGGTGGGCTCCAGTTCACCAGTCCTTCGAATTGCCGCAGGGTGACGCTCTCCGGCGTCGCCCGTGACAGTGAATCCCGAACCCAGCACAGGAATGGATTCTCGACCTGTGCAACTGAACCGATTCGTCGAGAGAGCGTGGTGATCATTGACGTGCGTGGAATCCGGGTTTTCTCATAACTTCGCAGGGCGGCATCGATTGTCTGGTGGTTTGTCAGGCACGAGGCGAGCACGACAGCATCTTCGATCGCCTGAGCAGCGCCCTGTCCTGTGTTCGGGGTCATCGGGTGGGCCGCATCACCACTGAGTGTAATTGGGCCGTGTCCCCAGCTCGAACGTGGATCCCGATCGTAGATGTCGTGACGCAGAATCGCTGAATCTGGCGTGGCGGCGATCGTCTGGGGAATTGGATCGTGCCATGTCCCGAAGAGTTCCTCGAGCTCTGCACGGTCGCTATCCTGGGCAACTGGTTCGCCTTCTGGCGCGTTCTTGACTGCGAACCAGTACACCCGGTCACTGGTCAGCGGTACCCAGCCGAATCGGGTTCCCCGGCCCCAGGTTTCGGTCGATGCATCAGGATTCGCCAGCGTTACATCAGGCCTTGGAGAGATGCCTCTCCACGCGGTGTAGCCTGAGTACCTTGGTGCTTCGAAACCGTGAAGGGATTCCCGAACGCGCGAGTGCAGACCGTCTGCGCCGATCAAGACGTCGCCGGTCTCACTGGAGCCGTCCTTGAAGTGCGCCACGACACCGGCTCCCTGTCTGGTACAGGAAGTGAACGCCTTTCCCGTCTGCAGACATTCTTCTGGCAGGTGACTGAGCAGGGCCGAGATGAGATCGGCACGATGCACCGCAATCGTCTGAGCCCCGGCCGTGCTGCTGAGTTTGGCAGCGTCGGTGCGGCCAAGTACTCGACCATCGGTGCGCGTGATTGCCAGTGTGGATAGCGGTTGCCCGATCTGCTGGACGTCTGACTCCAGTCCGATGTGACGAAGTGCGGTGATCGCGTTGCTCCAGAGAATCAGTCCGGCGCCCAATGGCCTGACCTCGGGATATCGCTCGAAAACTCGAACACGATGACCCTGCCGGGATAGTGCAATCGCCGCGGTCAGTCCTGCGATTCCAGCGCCAATGATCAACACCGAGTGACGGTCCTGCTGCATGAACCTTCCTGCCTGGCTATCGTCAATTCCGGGGTTCCGTACCGGGTTCCCATCCTCACGGCGCCTGTCTTGCTTCTGGAAACAATACATGAACAACATCGTTATGTCGGAAGGTGAGAAGGGAACTCTGCGTGGAGTGGGTAGCAGTAGCTGTGGGCGTCGCCTTTATGGCGATCGCGATTTTCGACATTTTCGAGACGTTGCTCGACCCGGAAGATCAGGGGAGGATGACTGATCGCATCAGCTGGACGGTCTGGCGTGTCTGCAAATTGCTACCGATCCAGATCATGACCTACGCCGGGCCTCTGGCCTACGTTTCGGTGCTGTTCACCTGGGCGCTGTTGCTCATCACTGGTGGGGCACTCATCTACTGGCCGTTCATGCCCGATTCGTTTGCCTATGATTCTGGCCTCGATCCGGAACATCAGACCGGATTCATGACGGCGTTCTACCTCTCATTCGTCTCGTTTGCGACACTCGGATACGGGGACATAGTGCCCACTGCTACCTGGTTGCGCCTGATTGGGCCGCTTCAGACGCTGATCGGATTCTTTCTGCTGAGTGCGGCGATTACCTGGATTCTCGCGATCTACCAGGATATCGAGACACGCCGGACGCTGGCTCACGAAACGACGCTTCTCAAGCAGGCCCTGGACGATGGCGATCATCGACTGAGTGGTCTTCCTTCGCATTCGATCGAGCAACTGCTCGACGAATTGACGACCCGGTTCGTCAGCGTGTCCGGCTCGCTGAACCAGTTCCCGATCACATACTTTTTCCGGATCTCCGACGAGCGGCAGTCGATTGCCGTTATGGCGTTGTTTCTCTCGGACATCACCGAGGAACTGAGTCATGAAGATCTGCCCGCTGAGGTGAGATTGCGCGCCAGAATGCTGGCCGGGGCGCTGGATCACTTCGCTGAAGCGTTGCAGGGTCGTTTCGTGGATGCGGGCCCGGGTTCAACGACCCGGGAGGTGCTGGAGGCGTACGCGGCCGATCATGAGCGGGCGACCACTCAAACCGGGAACGGCGAGTGATCACCCGTGATCAGGCTACCCGAGAACACTGGCCAGGGTATCGACGGCTGTATCGGCCTGTTCCTTCGTGAGGATCAGTGGCGGAAGGAACCGCAAAACCAGGTTTCCTGCCGGTAGCGCCAACACGCCATTCTCCTGCAGGCCCTTCAGGACCGGCGTTACCCGACCTTTGAGCTCGATGCCGATCATCATGCCTCGACCGCGGATGTCGCGGATCTTCGGATGCTGGAGAGCGTTCAATCGCTGGAGCAGGTAATCACCGACTTCTGCGCTCTTTGTGAAGAGATCTTCATCGTTGATGGCGTTGAGGGTGGCCAGGCCAGCCGCGCTGGCGAGCGGATTGCCGCCGAAGGTGGTCCCGTGAACTCCACCACCGAGCGACTCGGCGATCTCCTTCGTGACGGCGGTGGCACCGATTGGAACGCCGGCGGCCAGACCCTTGGCCAGCACCAGAATGTCTGGCGTGACATGGTCGTGCTCACAGGCAGCCAGTTTTCCTGTCCGGAACCCGGTCTGGATCTCATCGAACACGAGCCTGGCGCCGCGCTGCTGGGCAATCTCTTTGACCGACGCCAGGTAGCCTGGTGGCGCGACGTGGATGCCGCCTTCGCCTTGAATCGGCTCAAGTACGATCGCTGCCGTGTCGTCATCGACTGTGGCATCGAGTGCCTCGAGATCCCCAAAGGTCACATGCTCGGCCTGAGCCAGGGATCCGGCGAACGGGTCACGATACTTCTTCTCCCCGGTTGCCGAGAGGGCACCCATGGTCCGACCATGGTAAGCACGCTTTGTGGCAACGAGCTTCGACTTGCCGGTCGAGACCCAGGCGAACTTCAGCGCCGCCTCGACGGCCTCGGTGCCGGAGTTGGACAGGAAGATCGATTCCAGCTGATCCGGCAACATGCCCGCGAGCGTCTGGAGAAACTCGCTCCGCTGGTCGTTAGCGAACGACTGATGGCAGCTGATGAGCGTGGCCGCCTGGTGCTGGATCGCGGCAGTGTGCTTCGGATGTGCGTGCCCGAGGATCGCCACGCCGTAATTGCTCATCATGTCGAGGTACTTGTTGCCATCACTGTCGTACAGGTAGGCTCCTTCTCCCCGAACCAGAGCCAGTCCACGCTTGGCGTACAGCGGTGGCTGCAGATTGCGATCCAGATCGATCACGGATAGATTCGTTGACATCAGTTTCCTGCCCCTATCTCTGCGGACGAGCGCAACACGGTGCCCTGCCCGTTCAATGCGCTGGTGACCGGCTTCTCAGTGTTTGCATTTGCGAACACGACCTTGCCGATACCCGCTTCGACGGCATCGCAACCAGCCTGAACCTTCTTCTTCATACGACCAGCAGCCGAATCCATGGCCGAACTGACGCTTGCCTCGCTGCTGACGTCGATCTCGGTAATCAATGAGTCCGGATCGTTGACGTCTTTCAGCAGGCCCGACGTGTTCGAGAGAATGATCAACGCGTCTGCCTTCAGTTCGATTGCCAGTTGCAGGGCGAGCTTGTCGCCATCGACGTTGATTGCCTCGCCGTTGTCGCTGATTGCTGGCGGGGTGAGCACGGGCGTGAAACCGTTACTAGTGAGCAGTGAAATCAGCGTCGGGTCGACCTTCTTGATGCTGCCGGCGTAGTCGCCACGGAGCACCTTGGATTTGCCGTCTTCGATGGCTCGAATCGTGTCCTTGCGAGGGCCACTGGCGATGCGACCATCCATCGCCGTCAGTCCGACCGCGTTGACGCCGCGTTGCTGAAGCCCTTCCACCAGGCGCTTGTTGGTGGTGCCAGCGTAGACGGCGAGCATGAGGTCCATGGTCTCGCTATCGGTAAAGCGGCTGATCTGACCGGATTTCGATTCCACCAGCCGTGGTTCTCGTCCCAGCGCGCGGGTCATCTCATCCAGCTTGCTGTTGGCTCCATGGATGAAGACCAGCTCCTCGGTCTTGCCGAGTTCAGCGATGTCGTCCAGCGTGAATGCCGGATCGATTCCGCCACTGCCGCCGAGTTTTACGATGATCATAGACATGCTCCTTTTACGGTTCGGCCCTCACCCCCGACCCCTCTCCCAATACCGGGAGAGGGGAGAGAGCGATTGGATGGGAATTCTGTACGAGTGTTCCCCGTGACTGTCTGGTGAGGACCCTAGATCGGGTGCAATCCCGGGAATTCCAGACCGGTGGTCTCCTCGAAGCCGCAGCGGACGTTGAACGCCTGGACGGCCTGTCCGGCGGCACCCTTCATCAAGTTGTCGATTGCGGCCATGACGACGACTCGCTTCCCGTGCGGATCGATCTCCCACCCGACATCGCAGTAGTTGGTGCCGGAGAGGATCTTCGGATCCGGAAAGCGGTGAATTCCCGACTTCTCTTTGACCAGTCGGATAAATGGTTCCTGGCCATAGGCTCCCCGGAAAATCTTCCAGAGATCTTTGTCTTCCAGATTCTCGGTCAGATGAACGTGGGATGTTGCCAGGATACCGCGAACGGCTTCCACACTGGTGACGGAGAACGACACCGGCGGCGGGCCATCGCCGCCATCGAGCTCCTGCAGGATCTCTGCACTGTGCCGGTGGCCGGTCGGCTTGTAGGAACGCATCGAGCCGGCTCGTTCCGGATGATGGCTGCCAGCAGTGGATGCTGCACCAGCACCGGACGATCCGGTCTTGGCTTCGATGATGATCGGAATGTTGCGATCTACGATACCGGCCTGAACCAGCGGAACCAGCCCCAGAATCGAGGCGGTTGCCGTGCAGCCAGGGCTGGCGATGTAGTTTCGGTTCCTGATCTCTTCCCGGTGAAGCTCCGGCATACCGAAGACGGTCTCCGGGATCAGCTCCGGGCGGGGATGTTCCCAGCCGTACCAGGTGTCATAGTCCAATGGGTTTCGCAGCCGGAAATCGGCGCTGAGATCCACCACGATCGGAGCGATTGCTTTCAGATCATCAACCTGTGGCGCAGTGGCACCGTGAGGCGTGCAGGCAAACAGCACATCGCACGGTTTGAGATCCTCCGGAGGGATGAATTTCAGCTGTGTGCGCTTTCTCAGGTTCGGGTGAACGGTATGGACGAATTTCTTCGCCCGGGCACGTGACGTAATCTGGGTGACGTTCACCTCGGGATGGTCCAGCAGGAGCCGAAGTAGCTCTCCACCGGCGTACCCGGATCCTCCGAGAATTGCTGCCTCAATTGCCATTGTCTGCGCTATGCCTTTCGTAAATTCGGTCATCGTTAGAGGAGCGCTCGCTCCCCCTCGTGCGTTGGTCGAGATCAGACCCTATTCGCCATTTGCCATGCTTTGTTTGGAAGCCGAGTAGGTGCCGTTCAGTGAACTCGACTGGCTGTCTGAGCAAGAGTTCACCACGTAATCGACGATGTGCTGGGCGATGTCGTATTCTGTTGTGCTCATCAGCCCCTTGAACTCGGCCCCGCCATTGACCTCGATGACTTTCAGTCCGTCTGGTGTCTCCACCAGGTCGACGCCAGCGATCTCGACTTCGATCGCCTTTGCCGCACGCATACTGATCTCGGCAATCTCTGGCGTGATCGGGCACGGGGCAGAGACGGCCCCGCGGGCAACATTGGTGACCCAGTGCTCGGCCGAGCGATAGGACCCCGCCACGATGTCGTCCCCGACGATGAAGATCCGCAGGTCCCGGCCCGGCTTCTCGATGTATTCCTGAATGTAGAACATCGAGTGATGGTAGGAACCGAGCTGCCGTTTGTGCTCCAGCAGTGCGCGGGCGGCACCCGGCGAATTGACTTTGCCGAGCAATCGACCCCATGAACCGGCAACCGGCTTCATGACGGCCGGATAGCCGACCTGCTCCAGCGCCTCCAGTGCCGATTCCACCGTAAAGGCCATGAACGTCCGAAGCGTTGGGATGCCCCGTGCGCCAAGAATCAGGGAACACTCGACCTTGTCATCGGCGATCACGGCCGCTCGTCGGGTATTGACCGATCGAACCCCGGCGACATCGAGCGCTTGCAGCACGATGCCGGCTCGACCGTGGGCCAGACATCGGTCCAGCACGACGTCCAGCTCCATCTCCTGGAGCCATGTGAGGTCGGTGAGTTCCAGCTGGAGCTTGCGGTCTGTCAGACGGACGGGGTCGATACCGTGAGACGCGAACGCACGAAGGAGAAGCTTCTCCTCTTCGCGAAGCTGGGATACCAGCATGCCGACATTCGGTTTACCCATTGGTGTTCGCCTCCGATTTCGCCTGACTGAATGTCTTCGCGACCCGCTCCAGGACGCGTGTGAGAATCTGCGTGGCGTGTTCCAGATCGTCGATCATCACGTGCTCGTTCGGTGTGTGATCCAGCTGGGAATCGCCCGGCCCGTAGGCGAGCATCGGACAGTTCCAGACCGGGCCAACCAGATTCATGTCTGATGTGCCAGTCTTGACCTTCGTCCGCGGGGTGACGCCAGCTTGGCGGATCGACGCGTTGAAGGCACTCACCAGCGGCGTCCGCTTTTCGCATCGGTAGGCTGGTGCGTTGACGGTGAATTCGAGATCACCCTCGCCAGATAGTTCGCTGATGGCCTCGATTGCCTCATCAGGGGTGAGTCCGGGAGGCAATCGGAGGTTTCCGCGAATAACGGCGCTCGCTGTCAGCCCGTCGCTCTCCGTATTGAACGAATTGAGCGTGGCATCGACGGTCTTGAATCCGGGTTCCAGTTCACCGTTCTGCTGGCTGCACCAGTCAGTCACCCGATTCCAGAAATCGACGGCAACCTGTCCGGCTGAGGCTTCTTTTCCGGCCGAGTGCGCCATTCCCTGCTCGATCTTGTAGATGAACGACACTGAGCCTTTGTAGCCAAGAACAATTGCGTCCCAGCCGCTCGGTTCGCCGATGATCACCGCATCTGGCCGGTCGGCGTTGTCGATGAGCCAGTGTGCCCCACGGGAGGACATCACCTCTTCTTCGACCGCCCCGACAACCCGGACCTGCACATCATCTGGCAACGATGCCTGTGCCGTGGCAACTACGAACGTTGCTAGCGGGCCTTTGGCGTCTACAGACCCGCGGCCGTAGAGTGCGCCATCGACCACCTCCACTGGAAAGAACCCGGGAACGGTATCGATGTGGCCCAGTAGCATGATCTCGATCGGACCACTCCCCTTGATGCCGATTGCGTTTCCAGCGCCGTCGGCATGCGCCGTCATCCCGAGCGACTCCATCTGCTGGCAGAGCCACTCCACGGCGGGGCCTTCCTCACGGGAGGGGCTAGGGATCTCGACCAGACCACGCAAGAGTTCCGCGGTGGTTACCGGCGTCGTCTGCTCGGTGTTCTGATCGATCATCGTTACTCGTTCCTTCATATCTTCCTGGCAGCCGAACTCGTTCGTGCCGTTAGCGTGCTTGCGCGGTCGGGACCTGTGTCAGGGAGAAATCGACGATCAGATTCGCCGGATCGATTCCCTGTTCCTTCAGATGCCGGAACTGCACGAGATTTTCAACCCCGGTGACGACCGGACCACTCGCCGTTTCGATGATCAGGATCGCGTAGACCCCGGTACCGATGCGCGAGATGACGCTGGTTGCCAGTTCACGGACGTCGTCTCCGATATCGTCTGCGTTGACGTAATCACCAGTCGGGTTCGGACGCCAGCCATCGTGGTGACGGGCATCGAAGGCGACGACCTCAGAACCGATAACGACCGCTCGCAGTGAGCGGCCGCTGGTCGATTCCTGGAATTGCTGAATCAGGGTCGTTTGATCATGACCCAGAATATCCCGGTGCTCGATGATTGCCTCGGCGCTATCCCGATCGTCCACGAACGCACTCGGGAAGTCCGGCCGGACATCCAGTGTCTTGATAACTACCGGGTAACCCGTGTTGTCGATTGCCGTGAGTGCAGACTCCTCGCCGAACGCGACGGCTGTTTTCGGTACTGGCAATCCAGCGATGATCAGGTGTCGCATCAGCGCCATCCGGTCGGCCAGCAAACGGCTGGTCGCCGGACGGTTGACGATCGTGGCGTTGTTGGCGCCAAGAAGCGTCAGCAGGGATGATGTATCCCGCGTAGTGACCGAGCGATCGATCACCAGATCGGCAACCGGATCAACGAGATGGTTCAGCGTCACCGAGAGCGAGGCGGGTTTGATGAGATCGCTGGAGAAGCCGCGCTCCTTGAAGGCGTCGGCGATCTGGCGTTCTTCGACCCGCAATCGTTCGGCAAGAAGTGCCACGTGCATCAGCTGTTACTCTCCCCAGTCTTCTTCCTCGTCCGGGGCGAGAGCCAGCTTCACCGGATCGGTCTCCAGAACTTCCAGTTCAACGCCACACTCCGGGCACTGGATGATTTCGCCAACTTCGATGCTATCGAGTTGGAATTCTGCGCCACACTCCGGGCAAGTAATCGTCATATCTGCGTTCCTCCTGAATTACAACCGGCTAAACCGCTGGGCATACAAAAAACGGCGGGAGTCTCAATTTGACTCACCGCCGCTCGCATGTCCTGTTTCGTTTCTGGTCGCTCTGCCTAGTGGCGACCGCGCTGGACAATCGAGCATGCAGGAGTCAGACCCGTCCTGGGGGCGGGTTTGCGGGCGGGACCAAAAGCAATGGCGAATTCCGACGCGGCGTTCAGCCCGTCGTTCTCACCATATTGTATTGGCTCCAATGCCTGATGCATTCTACCCTGTTTCCTGTGGCTCATTGTCAACTCGAGAATAATACCATCCAACCGGGACTCTGTGTAGCCCTCCATTACCGGACCCGTTGAACTTACCGCTTATACTGAGGGTGTCGCGTGAATTGCTGAACTCGTTTGCAGGAGGATTTCGTGAGAATTGAATGGATGATGCTGGCCGACGCCGCTCAGGTAACCAACAACAAGCTCTATGTACTGGGCGGTGGATGGGAGCGCCTGAGTGTGGCTTCGGATTTTCCGGTCCGGCAGCGCGCTTCGCTGGCGCTGGCCTTCAGTATCCCGTGGGCAGAGACCAACCAGCGGCATGGCTTCACGGTTCGGGTTGTTGATGAAGATGGCAAAGATGTGCATGGCGCCATCAACGGGCACTTCGAGACTGGCCGTCCTGCCGGACTGGCCGCCGGGGCCGATCAGCGGGTACAGGTTGCCATCGACCTGACGATGACCCTCGAGCGGGAAGGCGTCTATGTTGTCGAGGTAACGCTCGCCGAGCAGGAAACCAGCCGCACCACGTTCTCCGTGCGCAAGAACAAGTAGCTGCCGGCCCGGCACCGGCATACTGGCGGATCCTGAATGAGCCGCCAGTATGAGATCAGACGGGCTCGGCCTACACCCGGGTCGAGCTTTCATCTGTCAGCGTGACCGGTTCATTGGCGATCATCTCACTCGCGATCTCGCAGGACTGGTGGTTTCGAGCGAGTGTGCGGGCAAACGCGTTCTGCAGATCGGCGGTCGCGCTGCGCTCACAGGCACCATTGCCCACGATCAGGCGGCTTGCAAGCGTCAACGCCAAATCTGGATGAGAGGTGAACAGCACTCCGATCGCCATCCACTGACTCGGAGTCGGGTTGGTGGTGTAGTAGCTCACCCGGAATTCGCCGCATCGAATCGTTCCCTCACTAATGATGTGATCGATCTCGCGCGAGCCTGACATGGCACCGATCCTTTCTTTCTGGCCATTCCTCCACGCCAATAGTCCGCGTAGAGTGGCTGACCAGTTATTGCGGTCCCGTTGCCGTTCGTTCGTTTGATCCTGGCCGCATGCCACTGATGATCGAACGTACGCAGTGTGCGGGAAAGTACGGTACTGTATACAAAATAACGCAAATTTCACACCAACGATTTACTCACCGGAGCAGACCCTTCGGGAGAAGGTTTCGCCTGATCGATCGGTGGAACAAACCACGATCGTCAGTCGTCTGGAAACAATAGGCAAATGGGTAATTGACATGGTAGTATGACTATTCGTCATAATCGGGATTGCGAGAGGAGGCTTCATCCTGGTGCGAGATCGCACCGAACCGACGAGGGACCTCGAATCGGTGGCGTTACATTTTCACAGATGTGTTCGTCACTGGTTATAGAGAAGTGAAAGATCGTGGCTGCGGAAAGGGTGAGGGCGTGGCCGAGATCCAACGATTCGAAGACCTGGTTGAGCGTCACCATGGAGAGATCTTTGCGTACATCCTGCGTATGACGCGGGATCGTGGCGAAGCCGAAGATCTCTGTCAGGAAACGTTCTTGCGAGCGTATCGAGCATATGACCGGCTGGACGGGGGAGCAAACCACCGGGCATGGCTCTATAAGATCGCAACGAACACGACGCTGAACCATATCCGCCGCCAGAAAACGGGCAGGCGGGTGATCGACACGTTCAAGAATGGCAGCAGATCGACCACACTGGACGATTATGCGGAACGTGCCGGAAACCGCGATTTGCTACAGCGAGTGCAGAACGCGATCGACGAACTGCCGGAGAAACAGCGACTTGCGCTTAGCCAGCGAAAGATTGCCGGACTCTCCTATTCCGAGATCGCCGACAAGCTCGATTGCAGTGAAGATGCGGCCCGTGCCAATGTCTATCAGGCGATCCGCAAACTGCGTCAGCAGTTCTCAGCGGAACTTGTCGAGGTGGGGATATGAGCAACCTGAGTTGCAACGAGGTGGTGCAACAGCTGCCCGCACTGATCGCGGGTGACCTGGATCGTGGGGCGATCC
The DNA here is from genome assembly GCA_007695115.1 of Sphaerobacteraceae bacterium. Taxonomy (GTDB): domain Bacteria; phylum Chloroflexota; class Chloroflexia; order Thermomicrobiales; family Thermomicrobiaceae; genus SLMJ01. The sequence goes on along the minus strand of REEK01000075.1, from coordinate 1,112 downwards.
TGGAGATCGAAGAGCATACTCAGATCTGCTGGGCGTGTTTTCACGATCTTCAGGAGAGCCACGGTCTGGAGGCGACCCTTGCGTCGCTCTGGACGTACCACTCCGGGGATCAGTGTGCCCCGATGCCGGCAGCTCACGGGTATCTCAATGGCGCCGGGGCTCGTCTCACCGCGAGCATTACCCGTGCGCTCGACCGTATCGCTTGCTATGCACCGGTACCAACCGGATTGGGGACGCTGCATCTGGTCGCCACAGACGACGGCCTGGCGCGCGTCTTCTTTCCCGGTGCCGAGGAGCCCGATGTCGAAGACTGGTGCTGCCGCAACGATCTGGTCCCCCTCTATGATGAAGACGAAATCGAACCCTACGCCTCCCAGCTACAGTGCTACCTGGCCGGAGAGCGCACCACGTTCGATCTCCCGATCGATTTCCGCAGCGTCACTCCGTTCATGGCCGACGTGCTCGAAGCGCTTCGAGGGATTCCGTACGGTGTTCTCCGGAACTACCGAGAAATAGCTAGCCAGATCGGCAATCCCAACGCCCAGCGCGCCGTCGGCAACGCCGTCAAGCGCAACCCCGTCCCCATCGTCGTCCCCTGCCACCGCGTCATCAAAACAGACGGAACCATCGGCGGCTACGCCGGCGGCCCCGAGATCAAAGAACACCTCCTCAAACTCGAAGGCGCCCTCCTGGCGAGGTGACGAACTTGCGTTCAGCAATTCAATAGTTCGGCGAATCTTCAACCGTTCCTGCTGCCCCTGAACATGTAGGAGTCGACGCTTTGTCGACCCGGGTCACACGAGTAGATTCAATTGTCTGAATGCGCTAGCGTTTGTTGAAGCTGGCTATCCAGAGTCTGAGTTCGTCTATATCCGCTCTTAGTTCCTCGGGATCTGGTAAGTGAGGATTCGCCGCGTGCGCTGAGTCATGTCCTCGCAAGAATTTCGATGATCTAGTCATGGCTCGTTCAATGGTTTGACAGTCGGATTCTTCGATCTTTGCGAGTGATTTGATTTGTTGTGTTTGGATGCTTTTGCGGAAGCGCTGGACTACATTCGCGAGAAGCACTTCTTCAATCGCTCGTTCCCAAGCCTCGCGAAGCCGTCCATAAC